>RXJO01000129.1:18639-27553 GCA_003987795.1 Curvibacter sp. | reverse complement strand
TGAACTGGGCCGACATGGGCACCATCGGCTGGCTGGTCGATGGCGCGGCCATCATGAACCAGGTGCCGATCTGCCGCTGCTCTTTTGCGCCTTACGCCCGCGCCATGATCCGCATCTGCCGCGAGGAGAGCTTCCACCAGCGCCAGGGTTATGACGCATTGCTGACCATGATGCAGAACGGCACCGAGGCCCAGAAGGCGATGGTGCAGGACTCGGTCAACCGCTGGTGGTGGCCTTGCCTGATGATGTTCGGCCCGCCCGATGACCAGTCGCCCAACAGCGCCCAGTCGATGCGTTGGGGCATCAAGCGCGTCAGCAACGATGAGCTGCGCCAGAAGTTCGTCGACGCCACCGTCGAGCAGGCCAAGGTGCTGGGCGTGACCCTGCCCGACCCCGAACTGAAGTGGAACGAAGCCCGTGGCCACTACGACTTCGGCGCCATCGACTGGAGCGAGTTCTGGCGTGTGGTGGGCGGCGACGGCCCCTGCAACAAGGAGCGCCTGGGCGCCCGCGTCAAGGCCTGGGAAGACGGTGCCTGGGTGCGCGAAGCCGCCCTGGCACACGCCGCCAAGCACACCCCGCAGCAACAGGCTGCCTGATTCAAGCAAGACAAGGAGACCCCCATGACAACCCAGAACGAATGGCCCCTGTGGGAAGTGTTTGTCCGCGCCAAGGCCGGCCTGGACCACAAGCATTGCGGCAGCCTGCATGCCGCCGACAGCAAGATGGCCATCCAGTTGGCGCGTGACGTCTACACCCGGCGCCAGGAAGGCACCAGCGTGTGGGTGGTGCGCTCCGACCAGATCGTGGCCAGCGACCCGGGTGACAAGGGCATGTTCTTCGACCCGATGGAAGACAAGGTCTACCGCCACCCGACCTTCTACCAGTTGCCCGAATCCGTGAACCACATGTGAGCCGCGCCATGCAAGCCTCCATCCAACCCGGCCGCGACGCGGCCACCCAGTACGTGCTGCGCCTGGGCGACACCTGCCTGATCCTGGGCCAGCGCATCGCCGAATGGTGCGGTCATGCCCCGGTGCTCGAGGAAGACATCGCGTTGACCAACATGTCGCTCGACCTGATCGGCCAGGCCCGTGCGCTGCTCACCCACGCGGGCCAGATCAGTGGCCTGGGACACGATGAGGACCAGCTCGCCTTTTTGCGTGACGAGCGCGACTACCTCAACCCCACCCTGGTCGAGCTGCCGCGCGGCGACTTCGCCTTCACCGTGCTGCGCAACGCGATGGTGGCGACCTTTCTGAAGCTGATGTGGCAGCGCCTCGCCACCTCAAGCGACGCCGAGCTGGCAGCGATCGCCGGCAAGGCGCTCAAAGAGGCCCGCTACCACCAGCAGCATGCCTGCGACTGGGTGGTGCGCCTGGGCGACGGCACCGAGGAGTCTGCGCGTCGTCTCAAGACCGCGCTGGGCCAACTGTGGCGCTACAGCGCCGAGCTGTTTGAAGACGACGCTATCGACGAACAGGCCGCCGTCAGTGGCCTGGGGCCGAAGTGGTCCGAGCTGCAGGCTGACTGGCGGGCCGAGATGGGCGCGCTGCTGGCCGCCGTGAAGTTGCCCGTGCCAGCCGATTCGGTCTACCGCAGCACCGGCCGCCGTGGCGTGCACTCCGAGCACATGGGCTACATCCTGGCTGAGATGCAGTACCTGCAGCGTGCCTACCCCGGGGGCGTGTGGTGAACCAGGCTGTCGTGGTCCCCACCGAAGGCCTGGCGGCCCGGGTCTGGCAGGTGCTGGGCACCGTGCTGGACCCCGAGGTGCCAGCGCTGTCGGTGGTCGACCTGGGCCTGGTGCGCGAGGTGCAGACCCATGACGATGGGCTGGAGATCGTGCTCACGCCCACCTATTCGGGCTGCCCGGCCACCGAACTGATCGAGCACAACGTGCTGGCGGCGGTGGCGGAGGCCGGCCTGGGGCCGGCACGGGTCACGATGCGCCGCGCCCCGGCCTGGACCACCGACTGGATCAGCGCCGAGGGGCGCCAGAAGCTGCTCGACTACGGCATTGCGCCGCCGGGCCCGGTGGACCTCAATGAAGGGGTGCCCATGCATTTCGTCGGCCGCAGCCCTTCGGGGCGGCGCCTGGCCTGCCCGCGTTGCGGCAGCACGCAGACCGAACGGCTGAGCGCCTTCGGCTCGACCGCCTGCAAATCGCTGTACCGCTGCATGAGCTGCCGCGAGCCCTTTGAGCACTTCAAGCCGATCTGAAGCCCGGCATCGAACCGATCCCTCCTACAACAAACAGATTCAAGCGAGACCGCCATGAGCGTCATGTTCCATCCCCTGCCGGTCAAGGCCATCGAGGCGGACACGCCCGAGTCCCTGATCGTTTCCTTCTCCGTGCCCGACAGCCTGCGCGAGGCCTTCGGCTTCACTCAGGGCCAGTACCTGACCTTGCGTAGCACCATCGATGGCAAGGACCTGCGCCGCTCCTATTCGATCTGCGCCGGGGTGGACGACGGCGAGTTGCGCGTGGCGGTACGCCGCGTCAACGGCGGTGCCTTCTCGACCTGGATCCACCAGCACCTGAAGGTGGGCGACACCGTGCAGGTGATGGCCCCGCAGGGCCGCTTCTTCGTGCCCATCGAGCCCGGCTCGCGCCGCCACCACGTGGGCATCGCCGGCGGCAGTGGCATCACCCCCATCCTGTCCATCATGAAGACCGTGCTGGCCCGCGAGCCCCAAAGCCAGTTCACCCTGATCTACAGCAACCGCACCCCGGCCTCGACCATGTTCAAGGAAGAGATCGAGGATCTCAAGAACCGCTACATGTCGCGTCTGTCGCTGCACCATGTGTTCACCCAGGAGCATGTCGATGCGCCCCTGTACGCGGGCCGTCTCGACAGCGAGAAACTCGCCACCTTCATGGGCAAGGTACTGGATCCGGCTGGCATCGAACATGTCTATGTCTGCGGTCCCTTCCAGATGAACGACGAGGCCGAAGCCGCGCTGAAGGCGGCCGGTGTGCCCGAAGAGCGCATCCACATCGAACGCTTCGGCGTGGCCAGTGCCGGACCCGCAGCCGGTGCCGTCGTGCACCAGGCCCAGCCCGGTGATGCCGAGACCGCACGCGTGGTCATCGTGCGCGATGGTCTGCACCGCGAGATCGGCTTCAGCAAGGATCAGCCCAGCATCCTTGACGCCGCGTCGGCGGCCGGGCTCGAAGTGCCGTTCTCCTGCACCTCGGGCGTCTGTGGCACCTGCCGCTGCAAGGTGCTCGAGGGCGAGGTGCGCATGGAGCGCAATTTCGCTCTCGATAAGGCAGAGGTCGAGGCGGGATTCGTGCTGTCGTGCCAAGCCCATCCGCTGACCCCGAGGGTCGTCCTATCATTCGACGAACGTTGAACTGAACCACACACAAGGACACACCGATGGGCCGAGGACGGGCAGCTGGCTACAACGACCAGCGCGAGATGATTCTGGAGCAGGCCGCGCACCTGTTTGCGCGGCGAGGCTACCCCTCGACCTCGATGAACCAGGTGGCCGAGGCCTGCGGCCTGTCCAAGGCCACGCTCTACCACTACTACAAGGACAAATACAGCTTGCTGGTCAGCATCGCCGAGGGCCACGTGTCACGCCTGCAGGCCTTGGTGGTCGAGGTGGAGTCCGAGGCCTTACCACCCCAGCAACGCCTGCGTGAACTGATCCGCCGCATCGTCGAGGAATACGCCGATGCCCAGGACGCCCACCGCGTGCTGACCGAAGACGTGAAGTTCCTCGACGAGGCCGATCGCGAGCGGGTTCTGGATCACGAGCGCGATGTGGTCAGCGGCTTTGCGCGGGCGGTGGCCGAGGTGCGTGGCGAGTCGGTCCAAGCCGAACTCAGCAAGCCCCTGACCATGCTGCTGTTCGGCATGATCAACTGGATGTTTACCTGGATGAAGCCCGAAGGGGAACTCGACTACGATGCCATGGCTCCGATCGTTGCGGACCTCTTCATGGGTGGATTGACAGCGGTCAAGTCACCCAGGGCCCGTGCCTCGGACTAACCCATTTGGGGTCTGAAACAACCCGACCAAACGGGGCTGAAGAGCCCCAAGAAACTGAAGGAGACAAAGCATGAAACTGCTCAAACCCGTGGCGCTTGCCGCTGCCCTGATGGCCAGCCTGCTGGCCCATGCCGACATCAATGTGGGCGTCACCGTGTCGGCCACCGGTCCGGCGGCCTCGCTGGGCATTCCCGAGAAGAACACCTTCTCGCTGCTGCCCAAGACCATGGCGGGTCAGAAGGTGAACTACATCGTGCTCGACGATGCCTCGGACACCACGGCCGCCGTCAGCAACACCAAGAAGCTGATCGCCGAGAGCAAGGTCGACATCGTGATCGGCTCCAGCACCACGCCCAACTCGCTGGCCATGATCGATGCCGTGTCTGAAGCCCAGACCCCGATGATCACCCTGGGCGCATCGGCCATGCTGATCGAACCTCAGGATGCCAAGAAGCGCTGGGTCTTCAAGACACCGCAGAACGACATCATGATGTCGCTGGCCGTGGCCGAGCACATGGCCAACCACGGGGTCAAGACCGTGGCTTTCATCGGCTTCTCGGACGCCTACGGTGAAGGTTGGTACAAGGAGTTCGTCAAGGCTGCCGAACTCAAGAAGCTGCAGATCATCAGCAACGAGCGCTTCTCGCGCACCGACACCTCGGTGACCGGCCAGGCCCTGAAGATCATGGCCGCCAAGCCCGATGCGGTGCTGATCGCCGGCTCGGGCACCCCCGCCGCGCTGCCCCAGAAGACCCTCAAGGAGCGCGGCTTCACCGGCAAGTTCTATCAGACCCACGGCGTGGCCAATGCCGACTTCCTGCGGGTGGGCGGCAAGGACGTCGAAGGCACCTTCCTGCCGGCCGGCCCGGTGCTGGTGGCCGATCAGTTGCCGGCCGACCACCCGGTGCGCAAGTCGGCCCTGGCCTATGTGAGCGCCTATGCCGGTGCCTACGGCCAGGCCAATGTGTCCACCTTCGGCGGTCACGCCTGGGATGCCGGCCTGGTGCTCAACGCGGCCGTGCCCGGTGCGCTGAAGAAGGGTCAGCCCGGCACCCCGGCCTTCCGCGCCGCGCTGCGCGATGAGCTCGAGAAGGTCAAGGAAGTGGCGGGCGCGCATGGCGTGTTCAACACCTCGCCCGCTGACCACCTGGGCCTGGACCAGCGTGGTCGTGTGATGGTCAAGATCGAGAACGGCGCCTGGAAATACCAGCCCTGAGCCCCGCCTGAGCGGCAGGTCGTGACGCCCGGAGGCCATGCCCTCCGGGGCGCCAGCCTGCCTTTTTGACGCCGACCCCGGGTCGGCCTGAACAGGACTTTCAACATGGATCTTCAGATCGCCCTGATCCTGGGGCAGGACGGCGTCGTCAATGGCGCGGTGTACGGACTGATCGCGCTGGCCCTGGTGCTGGTGTTCTCGGTCACGCGGGTGATCTTCATCCCGCAAGGCGAGTTTGTGGCGTTTGGCGCGTTGTCGATGGCCATGATGCAGGCGGGCAAGGTGCCGGCCACCTTGTGGCTGCTGATCGCGCTGGCCGTGGCCACCCTGGTGGTCGAGGCCTGGCGCCATCAACGGGGTCAGCCTGTCGAATGGGCCGCGACGGCGGTCTGGACCCTGGCCTTGCCGGCGCTGGCCGCCGCCCTGGTGCTGCTGGTCAAGCCGCAGTCGCTGCTGCTGCAATCGGTCGCCACCCTGGCCCTGATCGTGCCGCTGGGCCCGCTGCTTTACCGCCTGGCGTATCGCCCCTTGGCCCACGCCACGGTGCTGATCCTGTTGATTGTCTCGGTGGCCCTGCACGGGGTGCTGGTGGGCCTGGGCCTGCTGTTCTTCGGTGCTGAGGGTTACCGCACACCGGCCTTCTCGGAGGCCCGCTTCGACCTCGGCGGCATCCCCGTCACCGGCCAGTCGCTGGTGGTGGTGGCCATGGCGGCCGTGTTGGTGGTGGCCATGTTCGTGTTCTTCGAGCGCTCCATCATCGGCAAGGCCCTGCGCGCCACCGCCATGAACCGGGTCGGGGCCCGCCTGATGGGCATCCCGACCGAGCTGTCGGGCGACCTCAGCTTTGCCCTGGCCGGCCTCATCGGCGCTGTGTCGGGCCTGCTGATCGCGCCCCTGACGACGGTGTATTACGACACCGGTTTCCTGATCGGCCTGAAAGGCTTTGTGGCCGCCATCGTGGGCGGCCTGGGCAGCTACCCGCTGGCCTTGGCCGGTGCCGTGATGGTGGGCCAGCTGGAGGCTTTCTCCTCCTTTTGGGCCAGTGCCTTCAAGGAGGTGCTGGTCTTCACCCTGATCATTCCCGTGCTGTGGTGGCGCTCGCTCAACAGCCGCCATGTGGAGGACGAAGAATGAGCGCGCGTCAATTCACCCTGGCCTGCATCGCCGCGCTGGCGCTGGTCTGGGGTTTCCTGCCTGAGTTCACGCTGACCGTGATGAGCTACATCGGCCTGTACGCGATGGTCGCGGCCGGCCTCGTCATGCTGACCGGCGTGGGGGGCATGACCTCTTTCGGCCAGGCCGCCTTCGTGGGCCTGGGCGCCTATGCCTCGGCCTGGGTGTGCACCTCGCCCCTGGCCGCTGCCTGGCTGCCGGCCGGCTTTCCGCCCGCCTTGCTGCCGTTCGTGGGCCTGGTGCTGGGGCTGGTCGCCACTTATGCGGTCGCCCGCTTCCTCGGTGCCGTGACCCTTCGTCTGTCCGGCCATTACCTGCCGCTGGGTACCATCGCCTGGGGTCTGAGCCTGTACTACGTGTTCGGCAACCTCGACGTGCTGGGCGGCTTCACTGGCATGTCCGGTCTGCCGCCGCTGACCTTGGCAGGCTTCTCGCTGGCCTCGCCGCTGTACCTGGGGCCGCTGATCTGGGCGGTCCTGCTGTTGGCCCTGTGGGCCTTGCACAACCTGCTGGATTCACGCGAAGGCCGAGCCATCCGGGCGCTCAAGGGCGGTCGCGTCATGGCTGAGTCGATGGGGGTGGACACGGCGCACTACCGCATCAAGCTGTTCGTGCTGGCCGCCCTGCTGGCGGCCGTCTCGGGCTGGCTCTATGCCCACCTGCAGCGCTTTGTGAACCCCACGCCCTTCAACATCAACATCGGCATCGAGTACCTCTTCATGGCCGTGGTGGGAGGCGCCGGTCATCTGTGGGGCGCCGTGCTGGGCGCCACCCTGATCACCCTGCTCAAGGAGCAACTGCAGGACTGGCTGCCCAAGCTGCTGGGCGCCAGCGGCAACTTCGAGGTGATCGTGTTCGGTCTGCTGATGCTGTTCGTGCTGCAGCGTTTCGCCGATGGCCTGTGGCCGCGTCTGCAGACCTTCTCGGGCCGCTGGCTCCGACCGGAGACCCGCCGCACACCCCTGGCCGTGTCGCCGGTCCAACTGGAGCAACGGGTGCTGCCTCCGGCCGGCCAGGTCCTGCTGGATGCACGCCAGGTCACACGCCGCTTCGGTGGCCTGCTGGCCAACAACAACGTCAACATGAGCCTGAAGGCCCATGAGGTGCATGCCCTGATCGGCCCCAATGGCGCCGGCAAGAGCACCTTCTTCAACATGATCTCGGGCGTTGACGAGCCCACCTCTGGGGAGGTGCGCCTGATGGAGCAGGCCATGCAAGGCCGCCCCTCGCGTGACTTCGCGGCACTGGGTCTGGGCCGCACCTTCCAGCATGTGCGCCTGCTGGGGCAGCGCAGCGTGCTCGAGAACGTGGCGCTGGGGGCCCATCGGCGCGGCCGCAAGGGCTGGATCGCCAGCATGCTGCGCCTGGACCGTGCCGAAGAGGCCGCCATCCTGGCCGAGGCACGGCGCCAGATCGAGCGCTGTGGTCTGGGCGAGTTTGCCGATCGACCGGCCGCCTCGTTGGCCCTGGGCCAGCAGCGGGTGGTCGAGATCGCACGCGCCCTGGCCGGTCAGCCTGCAGCCCTGTTGCTCGACGAGCCTGCTGCCGGTCTGCGTCACCTTGAAAAGCAGGCCCTGGCCCGGCTGCTGGATCAACTCCGCTCCGAAGGCCTGGGCATTCTGGTGGTCGAACACGACATGGAATTTGTGATGAATCTGGCCGACCGCATCACGGTGCTGGAGTTTGGTGAGGTGATCGCCGAAGGCACCCCTGCCGAAGTGCAGGCCAACCCCCGCGTGCTCGAGGCCTACCTCGGTGGCGAACTCAATGGAGGTGGCCTGTGAGCAGCGCGACCGTGAAACCCACATTGCTCGATCTGCAGCAGTTCAGTGTCTCGTACGGCCAGGTCGAGGCCGTGCACCAGGTCCACCTCACGGTGGGCGAGGGTGAGATCGTCACCGTGATCGGCCCCAACGGTGCGGGCAAGACCACGCTGCTGTCGGCGGCCATGGGTCTGCTGCCTTCGCAAGGCGTGCTGACGCTGGCGGGCGAGCGCATCGACCGCCCCACCGTCGAGGCCATGGTGGCACGCGGCGTGGCCCTGGTGCCCGAAAAGCGCGAGCTGTTCGGTGAGATGTCGGTCGAGGACAACCTGCTGCTGGGCGGCTTCTCGCGCTGGCGCAAGGGGCTGAAGGACCAGAAGCAGCGCATGGAAGAGGTGTTTGCCATCTTCCCGCGCCTGAAAGAGCGGCGCGCCCAGTTGTCGGCCACGCTGTCGGGCGGTGAGCGCCAGATGCTGGCCATCGGCCGCGCCCTGATGGCCCGCCCACGCTTGCTGATGCTCGACGAACCCTCGCTGGGCTTGGCACCGTTGATCGTACGCGAGGTGCTGCAGGTGGTGTCTTCGTTGCGCGATCTGGGCGTGTCGGTGCTGCTGGTCGAGCAGAACGCCCGTGCCGCGCTGCAGGTGGCCGACCGGGCCTACGTGCTCGAAATGGGCGCGGTGGCGCTGAGCGGGGCCGCTGCCGATCTGCTGCATGACCGCCGGATCATCGACACCTACCTGGGCCTGGGCGGCAAG
>RXJO01000129.1:0-18561 GCA_003987795.1 Curvibacter sp. | reverse complement strand
ATCGGCCAGCAGGCGGCGCAGGCGCTGCACAGTGCCGTCAACGGTGCCACCGTGGCCCACACCCATGCCGAAGTCCTGGACTTTGGCGAGGCCTTGCACTTTGCCCGCGGCACCGGCTTGCCGGCGCTGATGGCGCTCGACTTTCAAGAGCGCGCCTCGCGCCTGAAGGCGTTGGCCAAGTACCTCAACGAGCACAAGGAATCGCTCTACGCCATCTCGGCCCACACCGGCGCCACCCGGGCCGACAGCTGGGTGGACATCGAAGGCGGCACCGGCACCCTGTTTGCCTACGCCTCGATGGGCAGTGGTGAGTTGCCCAGCGGCAACCTGATCCACGAAGGCCCGGCCCTGCCGTTGGGCAAGAAGGGCAGTTTTGCGGGTACCCACATCCTGGTGCCGCGTGGTGGTGTGGCGGTGCACATCAATGCCTTCAACTTCCCCATCTGGGGCCTGCTCGAGAAGTTCGCCCCCAGCTTCCTGGCGGGCATGCCCTGCATCGGCAAGCCGGCCACGGCCACCAGCTACCTCACCGAGGCGCTGGTGCGCCTGATCGATCAGTCGGGCATCCTGCCGGCAGGCTCGCTGCAACTGGTGATCGGCGGCACGGGCGACCTGCTGGACCGGCTGGAGGGCCCGGATTTCGTCACCTTCACCGGCTCGGCCGACACCGCGGCCCGGTTGCGCGTGAACGCCAACCTGGTCCGCCACAGCATTCCTTTCAATGCCGAGGCCGATTCGCTGAACTGCTGCATCCTGGCGCCCGATGTGACGCCTGACGATGAGGAATTCGATCTGTTCATCAAGGAGGTGGCACGCGAGATGACCGTCAAGGCCGGCCAGAAGTGCACGGCGATCCGCCGTGCCATCGTGCCCCGCCAGCATCTGGATGCGGTGGCCGAGCGCCTGAAGGCTCGCCTGGCCAAGACCGTCGTCGGCGACCCGGCGCTGGAGGCCGTGCGCATGGGCGCCCTGGCCTCCAAGGCCCAGCAGGCCGATGTGGCTGAACGTGTGGCCCTGCTGCGCCAGGGGGCCGAGCTGGTCTACGGCGGCGGCACCGCCGACTTCGCGCCATTGGGCGAGGGCACGGCCCAGGGCGCGTTCTTCCAGCCCACGCTGTTGTTGAGCCGCCAGCCCCTGAGCCACGATGCCGTGCACGATGTCGAGGCCTTCGGCCCGGTCAGCACCCTGATGCCTTATGACGGCCTGGACGAGGCCCTGCAACTGGCCGCCCGTGGCAAGGGCAGCCTGGTGGGCTCGCTGGTCACCAAGGACCCGGCCACGGCGGCCCGTGTCATCCCGGTGGCGGCGGCCCACCACGGCCGTTTGCTGGTGCTGGACCGTGAGGCCGCCGCCGAGAGCACCGGCCACGGTTCGCCCCTGCCCATGCTCAAGCACGGCGGCCCCGGCCGCGCCGGGGGCGGTGAAGAGCTGGGTGGCATCCGCGCCGTCAAGCACTATTTGCAGCGTGCCGCTGTGCAGGGCTCGCCCAGCATGTTGGCCGCAGTCACTGGCGAGTACGTGCGCGGTGCCCGCCGCATCGAGACCGAGGTGCACCCCTTCCGCCGCCACTTCGAGGACCTGCAGATCGGCGAATCGCTGCTCACGCACCGCCGCACGGTGGGCGAGGCCGACATCGTGGCCTTCGGTGGCCTGTCGGGTGACTACTTCTACATGCACTTCGACGAGATCGCCGCCAAGGACAGCCCCTTCGGTCAGCGCATCGCCCACGGCTATTTCGTGTTGTCGGCCGCGGCCGGCCTGTTCGTCTCGCCGGCCCCCGGTCCGGTGCTGGCCAACTACGGCCTGGACACGCTGCGCTTCGTCAAGCCGGTGGCCATCGGCGACACCATCCGTGCCCGCCTGACGGCCAAGCGCAAGATCGACCGCCAGAAGAAAGACGCCAACGGCGTCGGCCAGGGCGTGGTGGCCTGGGATGTCGAGGTCACCAACCAGCATGACGAACTGGTGGCCAGTTACGACATCCTGACCCTGGTGGCCAAGCGCGCCTGAGGTGGGGCCGCCGGTCGGCTTTTGAATTAGCATGGCAGGGTTCCCCCGCCGTCTCGGCGCGGGGCTTGTCACTTTTTCACCCATGTCGGCCGAACTTCATGCCCAACTTGTCGCCCAGGTCGTGCCCTTGCTGAGGCGGCGCTTGCCTGGGCTGCTGTCCGTTTATGCCTTTGGCAGCCGCATCACCGGGCAAGCCAGGCCGGACAGCGATCTCGATCTGGCCGTTCTGGTGGCGGGTTATGCCGATGTGGCGGGCTTGTGGCACTTGGCCAGTGAGGTGGCTGACCAGGTGGGTTGTGATGTCGATCTGCTCGACATGCGTGCCGCCTCCACGGTGCTGCAGTACCAGATCCTGACCCAGGGCCAGCGCCTTTGGGTGGCAGACCCCCTGGTGGGCGCCTGGGAGGCCGCCGTCTTGAGCGACAAGCTCGATCTGGATGTGGCCCGTGCCGGGTATGTCCAGGACATCTTGCGTGAGGGGCGTGTTCATGGCCGATGACGTCTTGCTGAACAAAGCCGCGACCGTCGAGCGCTGTGTGGCGCGGGTTCGGCAGGAGTACGAGAAGGACCCAAGCACTTTCGGGGCCGATTTCACGCGCCAGGATGCGGCCATCCTCAACCTTCAACGCGCTTGTGAGGCTTGCCTGGACATGGGGCAACACCTGCTCAGGCGCGAGCGCCTGGGCCTGCCTCAGAGTGCCCGTGATGTGTTTGGTCTGTTGGCCCAGGCAGGTTGGATTGAACCGGCACAGGCCGATGTGATGAAGCGCATGGTGGGCTTCAGAAACATCGCAGTGCATGACTATCAAGCTCTTCAGTTGCCGATCACGCTCAATATCATCGAACATCATCTCGACGATTTTCTCGATTTCGCCGGGCGGATCCTCCGACAGGATGGTGGTTTGACTGGCAGTTGATCCGGGGCCAAGACAGCCGCAGGGTGTGGGCTGGTGCCGCGATTTTCGGGACGATGGACTCAACGCCGTTTGTGGAGGCTGTGGCCGAACCTGGCGTGCCGCTTGAGAGAATTTGAGCGGCCGATCAAAAATCTTCACAGCTCGTCGAGAGGCAAATCGCTACCATTTCGGCTTCCAAGGAGAAGCCCCGTGACCGATCTGTCCAAAATCACCTGCATCGAAGATTTGCGCCTGGTGGCCAAGCGCCGGGTGCCGCGCATGTTCTACGACTATGCCGATTCAGGCGCCTGGACCGAGGGCACCTACCGCGCCAACGAAAGCGATTTCCAGGGCATCAAGCTGCGCCAGCGCGTGGCCGTCAACATGGAAGGCCGCAGCACCCGTACCAAGATGATCGGCCAAGAGGTGGCCATGCCGGTGGCCATCGCCCCGACGGGCCTGACCGGCATGCAGCATGCCGATGGCGAGATCCTGGGCGCACGGGCCGCCAAGGCCTTCGGCATCCCGTTCACGCTGTCGACCATGAGCATCTGCTCGATCGAAGACATCGCGCAGCACACCCAGGGGCATCCGTTCTGGTTCCAGCTCTACGTGATGAAGGATCGCGATTTCATCGAGCGCCTGATCGACCGTGCCAAGGCCGCCAACTGCTCGGCCCTGCAGCTCACGCTCGATCTTCAGATCCTGGGCCAGCGCCACAAGGACATCAAGAACGGCCTCTCGGCACCACCCAAGCCCACGATCCGCAACCTGATCAACCTCGCCACCAAGCCGCGCTGGTGCCTGGGCATGTTGGGCACGCCGCGCCGCTCGTTCGGCAACATCGTGGGCCACGCCAAGGGGGTGGGCGATCTGTCCTCTTTGTCCTCCTGGACCGCCGAGCAGTTCGACCCCAAGCTCAACTGGGGCGATGTCGAGTGGATCAAGAAGCGCTGGGGCGGCAAGCTGATCCTCAAGGGCATCATGGATGCCGAAGACGCTCGCCTGGCCGCCAACAGCGGCGCCGATGCGCTGGTGGTATCCAACCACGGCGGGCGTCAGCTCGACGGCGCACCGTCGTCCATCAAGGCCCTGCCCGCGATTGCCGAGGCGGTGGGCAAGGACATCGAGGTCTGGATGGATGGCGGCATCCGCAGCGGTCAGGACGTGCTCAAAGCCCGCGCTCTGGGCGCCCGCGGCACGCTGATCGGACGCAGCTTCCTGTATGGCCTGGGCGCCTATGGCGAAGCGGGCGTGACCCGGGCACTGCAGATCATCCACAAAGAGCTGGATGTGACCATGGCCTTCTGCGGCCACACGCAGATCGATACGGTGGACAAGGGCATCCTGCTGCCCGGGACTTACTGAGCGTTCTTGCAGGCCAGGGGCGAGGTCTCGAACAGCCCCTGCAAGACAGGCCAAAGCCCTGACCAGCCGTTGCCGCTGGCATCCGGGGCCTGGCGACCGATGTGACGCAGGCTCAGCCCGGCCTGGTGGGCCATGGCGCAGGTTTCAGCTTCCAGGGCCGGGTCCAGGCCCAGGCCGATCAGGCCTGGGCGGCTGGGCCCCTGCAGCCGATGCAGGCAATCCGCAGCGACCTGCATCAATTGGCGGTCGTGCTCGGCATCCCCTTCGAACAGCAGCAACAGGTGACCGTAGTCGTTCAGCAAAGCCTGCACGATCCCGAGTCCGAGGCCGGACGATGGCAGGGCCACCACGCGGCGGGTCTGCCCCTGGTGTCCGAAATCGACCAGGCGTATCGACAGGGTGGGCGCTGTCTCGCCATTGAAGCGTCCGTGGCTGATTTTGCGTCGGTGCTTGCGGGCCAGCCAGTGCACCAGGCTGGTGGCGCGACCGCTGTGCCGGGCACTGACCATCAGGCGCTGAATGGGCTGAGGGGGCAGAAAGGGGTTGCCGGCGGTGCCGGACAGCGGGGTGGACAGCAGTCGCAGCAATTGCGCCGGGGCCGGCGCCAGGCGCTCGCGGCGGGCATGGCGGAACAGGTCGATGCGGCGCCCCAGGCTTTCAGGCGTCTCGGGGCTTTCCATGACCGCGCTGGACCAGGGCACGAGCAGTCGACGTTCGGTCGTCTCGCGGTGCAGCAGGCGCATGTGGCGATGGCGGGCATCACGTGCGATCCGGGTCAGCACCTGGTCGATGGCCGTGCCGGGGCCTTCCAGCCAGTGCACGAACCAGCCGCTCTGGTAGATCAAGGTGGACGCCACGCCCATGGCGGCATTGCGGGCGGCAGCCGTGGCTCCGATGTGTCTGATCTGGGCCAGCGGGGTGCCCTCGAAGCAGGCCCGGCTGGCGTAGACCACCGAATCAACCGCGTCTGAACGGGGCAGCAGAGAGTTGTCTGTCGTGCGCATGGGCCCCAAGCATCTCAGGTTTGCCCTGGTGGGATGAAGGCTGCTGAGGGCCTCAGGGCCTGCTTTGGCCGGGTAGTCGTCCAACGGTTTGTTTTGAGTGATGTATGGCGCGCTATGCTTGCCTGCCATGACAACGTCGGCTTCCACGCCCCCCCGCTTGAGGCGCATCGCTCACCTCGACATGGACGCCTTCTATGCGTCGGTCGAGTTGCTGCGCTATCCGCAGCTCAAAGGGCTGCCGGTGGTGATCGGCGGGGGACGCCGTCAAGAGGATGCGGTGCTGAGTGCGGGGGCTGCCCTGCCGCTGGAGGCCTTTGCGCGGCTGTCGGGCTATACCGGGCGTGGTGTGATCACCACCGCCACCTATGCGGCCCGCCAGTTCGGTGTGGGCTCGGCCATGGGCCTGATGAAGGCGGCCCGGCTGTGTCCGCAGGCCATTTTGCTGCCGGTGGATTTCGACGAGTACCGCAAGTACTCGCGTCTGTTCAAACAGGTGGTGACCGAGATCGCCCCGGTGATGGAGGACCGGGGGGTGGACGAGGTGTACATCGATTTCACCGACGTGCCCGGTGGCCAGCGCGAGGGCGGCCGGGTGCTGGCCCGGCTGATCCAGAAGCGGATCTTCGACGTGACCGGCCTGACCTGTTCGGTGGGGGTGGCCCCCAACAAGCTGATGGCCAAGATGGCCAGCGAGTTCAACAAGCCCAATGGCATTTCGGTGGTCCATGAGGCCGATCTGCAGACGGTGATCTGGCCGCTGGCCTGCCGCAAGGTCAATGGCATCGGCCCCAAGGCCGAGGCTCGACTGGCCTCGCACGGGATTCACACCATCGGCGATCTGGCCTCCCGCGAGCGGGCTTGGCTGGTGGCCCATTTCGGACGGAGCTACGGGGCTTGGCTGCACGATGCCGCCTGGGGGCGGGACGAGCGTCCGGTGGTGACCGAAAGCGAGCCGGTGTCGGTGAGTCGAGAGACCACCTTCGAGCGCGATCTGCACGCGGTGCATGACAAGGCGGAGCTGGGGGCTGTGTTCACCCGCCTGTGCGAGCGCGTGGCGGCCGATCTGCAACGCAAGGGCTATGTGGGGCGCACCATCGGCGTGAAGCTGCGCTATGACGACTTCAAGAGTGTCACGCGTGACCAGACCTTGTTGCAGCCGACGGCGGACGCGGCCCAGATCCGGCGTGCCGCAGGACAATGCCTGAAGCGGGTGGACCTGACGCGCCGCTTCCGGCTGCTGGGGGTGCGTGTGGGCAGTCTGCTTCGGTTGGGGGCGGATGGTCAACCTGTCGTCCCGGAGCCGGTCGCGCCCACGGTCAGTGGGCAGCGCAGCCTGGATCTGCTGACCGAGCCTCTTTTCTGAGGGGTCATTCCGCTGTCCGACCTTGCCGCGTGGGTGTCGCATGTTTGCCAGCGACCCGCTTGGCCCGCCGTTAAATTGAAGCGATGGCTCGCCAGCTGTTTTGCGCCAGCCCCATCTCACAAGACGGAGACCCCATGAAGTGCTTTGCCCTGACCCAGACCGACCACGTCGCCCACTTGGTGCTGAACCAGCCCGAGGCCTTGAACACCATGCACCCCACCTTCTGGCGCGAGCTCGACGAGGTGCTGGAGCAACTGAACCGCGAGGGGAAGGCCCGCGCTTTGGTGATCTCGAGCACTGGCAAGCACTTCAGTGCGGGGATGGCTCTCGACACCTTTGCCGGGGCCATCAGCATGGACGACCAGAGCCCTGAAGGTCGCGCTGCGGTGTTCGATCTGCTGACCGACATGCAGGCCACGTTCACGCGCCTCGAGACCTTGCGCATGCCGGTGATCGTGGCCATCCAGGGCGGTTGCATCGGCGGGGCAGTCGATATGGTCACGGCCTGCTGCATCCGCTATGCCAGTGCCGATGCGTTCTTTTGCGTGCAGGAGATCAACATCGGCATGGTGGCCGATGTGGGCACGCTGCAGCGTCTGCCCAAGCTCCTGCCCCAGGCGCTCGTCAAGGAGCTGGCCTACACCGGTCGCCGCTTGCCGGCCGATCGGGCCATGGCGCACGGCCTGGTCAACGAGGTGTTCGAGAATGCCGAGGCCACGCTCGAGGCCGCGCTGCAATGCGCGCGTGAGATCGCGTCCAAGCCGCCTGTGGCCATCTGGGGCACGAAGCAGGCCATCCACTATGCGCGCGATCATTCGGTCGAGGATTCGCTGCGCCAGATGGGCTGGTTGCAAGGCGCCATCTGGAGCAATGCCCACGTGCGTGAAGCCGTTTCGGCGATGAAGCAGAAGCGAGCCGGTACGTTCCCGCCGTTGTCGGAACTCACTTCCTTCAAATCGTTCGGGTGATTGGCTGAAGGTTCTCTTGATCTAGGTCAGTTCTCTGGTTGCCGGGTGTCCACCGATCAGGTACGGTAGACACTAAAGTCATTTATTACAAAAACAGGGTCAAGACGCCAATGCTGCGTCTGGCCGAGGGAAGGTTGGCGTTCTGCCGCGATTTTGCGGCGCGGTCCTGTCACGGCCGTCGAGCGTCAAGCCTGTCGGTGCTGCTTGGTCAAGTTGTTACTGGATGGGGGTTCATATGCGCGTCAATCTGCCGGTGTCGCAGCACGAGTACGTGTTCGACGACGACCAACTGCTGGTGTCCACCACGGACACCCGTGGGGTCATCACCCATTGCAACCCCGCCTTCGTGCAGGTCAGTGGGTACACCTACGACGAATTGATCGGGCAACCCCATAACCTGATTCGCCACCCGGACATGCCGTCCGCCGCTTTCAAGGACATGTGGGCGACGATCGGCCGGGGGCGTCCTTGGACGGGCCTGGTGAAGAACCGGCGGCAGAATGGTGACCACTACTGGGTGCACGCCAACGTCACGCCAGTGATGTCCAACGGCAAGCCCACCGGCTACATGTCGGTGCGCATCAAGCCCACCCGAGAACAGGTGCAGGAGGCTGAACGTCTCTATCAGCGTCTGCGCCAGGATGAAGAACAGGGGCGTGTCACGGTGATGCTGCGCGGCGGCCAGGTGATCAGTCGCGACTGGGGGACTCGCCTGTTGCGCCTGACGCGCCTGGACCTGCCCAGCACCTTGGGTGTGTGGTTGCTGCTGATGGCCTGCGGCGTGATGCTGCCCGATGTGATGGGTGTTTCTGCGAGCATGGCCTCCGGAATCCGGCTGGCGGTGTTGGTGCTTGGTGGGGCTGGCGTGCTGGCCTGGTTTCGGGCGCGTGTCAGCCGCAGCCTTGATGAGGCCGTGCGGTTTGCTGGTGATCTGTCAGGCTGCAATCTCTCCACCTCGGTGGCGGTCAATTACCCGGAACCCATGGGTGGCCTGATGCAGCGCCTGCAGCAGATCCAGGTCAACCTCAAGGCGGTGGTGGGCGATGTGCGTTTCGAGGTGGCGGGCTTCACCCAGGCCGCAGCCGAAATTGCCCAAGGGGCGGATGACTTGTCGGGCCGAACCGAAAGCCAGGCCAGCAGCCTGCAGGAGACGGCTGCCTCGATGGAGCAGATTTCCAGCACCGTCCGGCAGACGGCCGACACCTCGGGCAAGGTGTCCCATGAAAGCGAGCAGAGCCTGGCCCTGGCCGAGCGCGGCGGGGCGGCGATGCGCGAGGCCGCCGGGGCGATCGGGGCCATTGAGCGCTCTTCAGAAAAGATGAGCGAAATCATCGGCGTGATCGAAGGCATCGCGTTTCAGACCAACATCCTGGCCCTCAACGCCGCGGTCGAAGCCGCCCGGGCCGGTGAGCAGGGGCGGGGCTTCGCGGTGGTGGCGTCCGAGGTCCGGGCGTTGGCCCAGCGCAGCGCCACGGCTGCCAAGGAGATCCGTGAGTTGATCGGCAACTCGGCCCAGCAAGTGGGCGATGGTGCCCGGCAGGTGCAGGGGGTCGGCCACACCATCGAAGAGGTGGTGGCTTCGGTGTCGCGCGTCAGTACCCTGGTGGGGCAGATCAGCGCGGCAGCCCGTGAGCAGTCGACCGGACTCTCTCAGATCAACGAGGCAGTGACCCAGCTTGATGTGACCACGCAGCAGAATGCCGCGCTGGTGGAAGAGTCTGCCGCGGCGGCGCAGACCCTCAGTCAGAGTGCGCGCTCCTTGCAGCGCTCGGTCAGCGTCTTCCGCCTCAATTGAAGCCGGCGCCCAGCCGCCTCACTGGCGTGCGGTGCGTGTGTTGGCCGGCAGGGCCTGGGGGTGGCTGGTGCGGAAGGGATTGATGTCCAGACCGCCGCGCCGTGTGTAACGCGCATAGACCGACAGCTTGATCGGTTGGCAGCGACGCCAGATGTCCATGAAGATGCGCTCCACGCACTGCTCGTGAAATTCGTTGTGGTTGCGGAAGCTCACCAGGTAGGCCAACAGGCCGGCCTGGTCGATCTGAGGGCCGCTGTAGCTGATCTGGACGCTGCCCCAATCCGGTTGACCCGTCACCAGGCAATTGCTTTTCAGCAGATGGCTGGTCAGGGTTTCGGTCACCGGGGCTTCTTCGGTCTGGGCACGGAGCAATTCGGGCGCCGGGGTGTAGTGCTCGCATTCGATGTCGAGCCGATCAAGGTTCAGTCCGTCAAGCTCATGCACGGGCTCGCGGTCGAAGACCTCGGGGGCCAGCAATTTCACGCCCACACTGCCGGTGTGTGCTGCCCCCCGCCAGGCGGCCTCGCCGAGATCGGCTTTCAGTCGCGACAGCACCTCGGTGGCATCGGCGAAGCGGGTGTTGTTGAAGCTGTTGAGGTAGAGCTTGAAGGACTTGCTCTCGATGATGTTGGGGCTTTCGCTGGGCACGGTGACGTGGGCGATGGCCACCTGCGGTTTGCCGCGCGGGTTGAGCCAGGACAGCTCGAAGGCGGTCCAAAGATCGGCTCCGAAGAACGGCGCATGGCCATGGATGCCGATCTCTTCTCGCTTGCCCTGACGTGGGATCGGGAACAGCAGGCCGGGTTGGTACTGGTCGACATAGGCCGAGGCCTTGCCGAGCTGGGATTGCTCTGGGGTGTTGTTCATGGGGGTCAATTGAATTCGCGCTCACGCAGCCACTTGGTGGCGATCCATTTCTCGCCGGCGATCACCGGCGAGCCGCCGTGCAGGGTGCGGGTGCTAGGGTGAGGGCGCTCGTAGCTGAAGAACACCGCGTTGCCGCGCTGAGGGGCCACTTCGAGATGCACATCGGGGAAGACGGTACCCCCCCCTTTTTCGGGCTCGTTGAGGTACATGACCAGGGTGCCCACACGTTGGCCGCCACGCTTGAGAATGGTCGGCGTGCCCGGTTCATGCGGGTCAAAGTAGTCGTAATGGGGTTTGTATTCGGCACCGGGACGGTAATGCAACACCTGCAGGCCCTCGCCGTTCTCAACAGGCCAGTTGAGCAGCCGTGCGATGCGTTGTTCGATGCGCTGGATCAATTCGCTTTCGCCTCGCGAGAAGAACATGCCGTCGCTGGTGCGGTCCACGCTGACCTCTTCGCCACCGGTCTGGGTGGCCACCGTGCGAGAACGCGCCAGGCGCGGACTGGCCGCGGCGATCAGGGCATCGCATTCTTCACCGGAGAGGAATTGTCCGAACACCACAATGCGCGGCTGAGCCATGGTCAGCAGCACCGGTACCTGCCGGTCGCCGGCATCCGCGCGCAATGGTGCGTCGCCCAGGGCAGGCTCGGGCACCGGGCTGCGTGCCGGCAGTCCCTGGCGCAGGGCCTGGGCTTCCAGGTGGTCGCTGAGGGTGGTCTCCATGGCCTCGATGGCCACATCTTCGGACCAGCCCGAGGCCAGCATGGCCTTGAGCACGCTCGGGGCGTCGTGACCGGCTTCGGCCTGTTCCACGATCCACTGGCGCAGGGCAGGGGTGATGGCTTGCGTGGCGGTGTTGCTGGAGGTGGTGGTCATCGGGAGGCAGTGAGACTGGATGAGGCGCCAATGCTAACGCCAAGCCGGCAGGACCGGGTCAGATCGGTTCAGGGTGAGTGACTGGCAGGCTCCGTCTGAGCGATGCCCCGCGCACTGAGGCGCGGCTGACAGCGCGGCAGGTCTTCACCCCAGGCGTCGCCTGAACACCAGCCGGTCAGCGTCTGAGGCTTCAGCCTGGTAGGCATAACCATCCAGGTTGAAGCCCTCCAACTGGCTCGGCAGGTTGACCCGGTGGGTGATGGCGTAGCGAGCCATCAAGCCGCGAGCCCGTTTGGCATGGAAGCTGATGATCTTGTAGACACCGTCTTTCCAGTCTTCGAACACGCATTCGATGACCCTGGCCTTCAGCACTTTCTGCTGCACCGCCTTGAAGTACTCCTGAGAGGCCAGGTTGATGACGACTGGGGACGCGTCGGACTGCAGGCGCTGGTTCAGGTGATCGGCGATCTGTCTCCCCCAGAACTGGTAGAGGTCCTTGCCTGCCGGATTGGGCAGGCGGGTGCCCATTTCAAGGCGATAGGGTTGCAACTGGTCCAGGGGGCGCAGCACGCCGTACAGGCCGCTCAGGATGGCCAGGTGTTGCTGGGCCCATTGCAGATCATCAGCCGACAGGCTGCGTGCCTGCAGCCCATCGTACACATCGCCATTGAAGGCCAGCACGGCCTGTCGCGAGTTGTCCGGCGTGAAATGATCGGACCAGGCCTCGTAGCGGGCCACGTTGAGGCTGGCGAGCTTGTCGCTGAGGCTCATCAGGCTGGCGATGTCTGCCGGTGTCTTTTCTCGCAGCACCTCGATCAATTGCCGGGATTGCGGCAGGAATTGGGGCAGGGTGTGCGGCAGCCCTGCGGGCACGGGTGTGTCGTAGTCGAGGGACTTGGCAGGAGAGATCAGAAACAGCATGGCGTGGGGTTGAGGCGGTAGAGCGGGGCGGCGATCAGCAGAGGGTTGGCAGGGGCAGGGGCTTGGCAGGTCATCGGCACAGCCAGCCAGAGCTCGATTTTGCCCACAAGCCGGAGACCCGGCGGCGCATGCTGGATTGTCCGATGTCCTCAAGAAGAAAGCCCGGCACCCCCTAGAGGGTCCGGGCTTGATCAAGGCTGCGGGCGGTTCAGGCCCGCCGGGGCTCAGGCTTGCTGTTCGAAGGGCAGCTTGAGCTCGCTCAGATCACGGCGGGTTTCCACCAGGATCAGCGGGCCCTCGTCGAGCACCACCAGCGGGGGGCGTTCACGGGGCACGTGCACGGGCTTGGGTTCTGCGGCGATGGCGGCCTGCACGGCAGCCACTTTGTCGGCGTCCGAGTTGACCCACTCGAGGCCAGCACTTTGCGCCAACTCCTGCAGTGCCGGGATCGGCAGCTCAAAGGCTTGCACCTTGGGCAGACCTGCCTCCTTGGCACTGGGGGCTGGAGCCGCTGCCGGCGCCGCGACGGGCGCTGGGGTCGCGATCTCAGCGACCACCGGTGCGGGCGCTGCCACCTCGGCCAGGGCTTGTGGGGCTTCGACAGGGGCTGCTGCGGGCTCGGCAGGTGTCACGTGGCTGAAGTAGCTGGCGCGAGGTTCGAACTCAGCCTGCTCTTGAACTTCTTGGCCCTCAGCGTTGGCCTGGCCTTCGCGAGGAGCACGTTCGCCTTGGCGCTCACGGCGGTCTCGGCCGTAACGGTCACGCGAGCGGCGTTCACGGCGTTCCTCGCCGCCACCTTCCACCGGGGTGTTGCGAGCCTGGCCTTCGGCCTGGGCGTCAGCCGAGGCCTCGATCGCTTGGCTGCCTTCCGGTGCCTGGGCCGATTCGCCGTGGCCTTCGGTGCGAGGCGCACGGTCTTGGCGCGGGCCGCGTTCACGGCGCTCGCCACGTTCGCGGCGGGGGCGTTCGGCACGGGTTTCGGTGTTCACCGGGTTGCCGGCCTCGTCCAGGGTCACGTTGGCCACCACGGCTTCGGCGGCGGATTCGTTC
The DNA here is from genome assembly GCA_003987795.1 of Curvibacter sp. GTDB lineage: Bacteria > Pseudomonadota > Gammaproteobacteria > Burkholderiales > Burkholderiaceae_C > Curvibacter. The sequence goes on along the minus strand of RXJO01000129.1, from coordinate 5,441 downwards.
AGGCCTTGGCTGCGCAACTCGGCCGGAGCACTGTTGGCACCCTGGTTTTCTGGGCGGCGCTCGCGTGGGGCGCGGTCCGGGCGGCCTTCGCGGCGAGGTACCTCCCCTTCCGGTCGTTCGCTCCGTGGGGCACGGGTTTCGCCATCACGCGGGGTGCGCGCTTCGCCTCGTTCCCCGTTGCGGCCTTCGCCGCGTTCTGCACGTTCGCCGTTGCGACGCGGGCCACGACCTTCACCGCGTTCCGCACGCTCGCCGTTGCGGCCTTCGCCGCGCTCGCCACGGCGGCCGCCACGGCCTTCGCCGTTGCGCGACTCGCCACGTTCGCCGTTGCGGCCTTCGCGCTTTTCTTCCTTCTTGGCTTCGGTGGTCACCGGTGCCACGGGGGCGGGTGCGGCCACGGGCTTCACGCCGAACAGGCCCTTGAGCCAGCCGAAGAAGCCAGTGTCGGGTGCAGCAGCGGCCGGGGCCGGTGCGGCTGCCGGCGCAGCGGGCGCCGCTTTGTCAGCCTGGCGGCCACGGGCCGTCGAGGGGGCGCCTTCGGGTTTGGGCAGGGCCTGGGGCGCGGGCGCATCAGGCAGGACACCCTTGATCACCGGGGTCTGCTTGTTGGTGGGCTCTTGCGAGCGGCGGGTCACGGTGGTCGGGTCCTCGATCACCTCGGCCATCTTGTAGCTGGCTTCCATGTGGTCGAGGCGCGGGTCGTCGTGCTTGAGGCGTTCCAGCTTGTAGTGCGGGGTTTCCAGGGCCTTGTTGGGCACCAGCATCACGCTCAGGCGCTGTTTGACTTCGATCTTGGCGATCTCGGTGCGCTTTTCGTTGAGCAGGAACGAGGCCACCTCGACCGGCACTTGCACGTGCACGGCGGCGGTGTTGTCCTTCATGGACTCTTCCTGGATGATGCGCAGGATCTGCAGCGCCGAGCTTTCGGTGTCGCGGATGTGGCCCGAGCCACCGCAGCGCGGGCAGGGGATGGACGAACCTTCCGACAGCGCCGGCTTGAGGCGCTGGCGGCTCATTTCCATCAGGCCGAACTTGCTGATGGTGCCGAACTGCACGCGGGCACGGTCTTGGCGCAGCGCGTCGCGCAGGCGGTTTTCGACTTCGCGGCGGTTCTTCGACTCTTCCATGTCGATGAAGTCGATCACGATCAGGCCGCCCAGGTCGCGCAGGCGCATCTGGCGGGCCACTTCGTCGGCGGCTTCAAGGTTGGTGCGGGTGGCGGTCTCTTCGATGTCGCCGCCCTTGATGGCGCGGGCCGAGTTGACGTCGACCGAGACCAGGGCCTCGGTGTGGTCGATCACGATGGCGCCGCCCGAGGGCAGGGTCACGGTGCGGGCATAGGCCGATTCGATCTGGTGTTCGATCTGGAAACGGCTGAACAGCGGGGCATCGTCGCGGTAGCGCTTCACGCGGGCGGCATGCTCGGGCATGACGTGCGCCATGAACTGGTGCGCCTGCTCGTAGATGTCGTCGGTGTCGATCAGGATGTCGCCGATGTCGTGGTTGAAGTAGTCACGGATGGCGCGGATCACCAGGCTGGATTCCTGGTAGATCAGGTAAGCACCCTTGCCGCCCTTGGCCGCGCCGTCGATGGCGGTCCAGAGCTTGAGCAGGTAGTTCAGGTCCCACTGCAGTTCGGGGGCGCTGCGGCCGATGCCGGCTGTGCGGGCGATGATGGACATGCCGTTGGGGTATTCCAACTGGTCCATGGCCTCTTTGAGTTCGGCTCGGTCTTCGCCCTCGATGCGGCGCGAGACGCCACCACCGCGGGGGTTGTTGGGCATCAGCACGACGTAGCGGCCGGCCAGGCTCACGAAGGTGGTCAGGGCGGCGCCTTTGTTGCCGCGCTCTTCCTTCTCGACCTGGACCAGCAGTTCCTGGCCTTCACGGATCACGTCGTTGATGCGGGCCTGGCTGGGCGAGACGCCCGGGGCAAAGTACTGGCGCGAGATTTCCTTGAAGGGCAGAAAACCGTGGCGGTCTTCGCCGTAGTCGACGAAACAGGCTTCGAGGCTGGGCTCGACGCGGGTCACGACGGCCTTGTAGATGTTGCCCTTGCGCTGCTCGCGCCCTTCGATCTCGATCTCGTAGTCGAGCAGTTTCTGCCCATCCACAATCGCCAGGCGGCGTTCTTCTGCCTGGGTGGCATTGATCAGCATCCGCTTCATGATGCGTGTCCTTCCTGGACCCTGTAGGTCCATGCAATCGTCAAATCTTCAACAGGCCCGAAATGAGCCAACGATGCCGGAACAGACGCTTTGAAACGAAGGGAATTGCCGTGAGTGCACAGGTACCTGAACTGGTGGCTCAGGTATCGGGCGGGGGCGCGTGGATGGGGGCGAGTGAGTGTAGGGGCTGTGTGGCCGCAAAGGGTGCGGCGTCAGGTGTCCGGTAGGCGGGCACCATGGGCGATTGCATGCCATTTGACGGGGGCATGAGCCACCGCAAGCAGGTCTGAATCAGCGCCATCAGCACAGGTTGTCTCGCTTTGATCCGCCTGAGACCCCGGCAATTTCAGCGGGCTCTCAGGCATGGGTATTCCGTATCGGTGTTTCAAAGTGCCGGCCCATCTGGCTTCGGGACGCTGTCATCACGAACTCTGGTGCGTGATCTACAACTCACAAGCCAGTCGGCATCGACCTTGCCAGCGCTGCGGAAGTGGGACTGGACTAAACTCCAGACGAATCAACCAGTTACAGCAAAGCGCTAGTGAAACACATTATAGAGGGCAAAGTCGGCCCTCAAATCAAGCCCGCCGCGCCCGCCGCCAGCCTCTTGCTGGTCGACGAGGAATCCGCCGGCCAGCGCCTCGACAATTTCCTGATCCGGCACCTCAAAGGGGTGCCCAAAACCCACGTCTACCGCATCATCCGCAGCGGTGAAGTGCGCATCAACAAAGGGCGGGTTGCCGCCGATACCCGGGTCCAGGCCGGAGATTCGGTGCGCGTGCCGCCCGTGCGTCTGTCCGAACGTGCCGTCGAGAAGGCTGATGCCCCAGCTCCGGCGCGCGAATTCCCCATTCTTTTCGAGGACGACCATTTGCTGGCCATCGCCAAGCCGGCCGGGGTGGCGGTGCACGGCGGCAGCGGTGTGAGCTTCGGCGTGATCGAGCAACTGCGCCAGTCCCGACCCCAGGCCCGTTTTCTGGAGTTGGTGCACCGGCTGGACCGGGAGACCTCGGGCATCCTGCTGCTGGCCAAGAAGCGCTCGGCGCTGACGCATCTGCAAGATCAGTTCCGCGATCGCGAGACCGGCAAGACCTACCTGGCCCTGGCCATCGGTGCCTGGCCAGCCAACAAGAAGGTGGTTGACTCGGCTTTGCACAAGTACCTGCTGCCTGACGGCGAACGGCGTGTGAAAGTGGTCGACAAAGAGCATCCCGACGCCATGCGAGCCGTCACCCTGGTGCGCGTGCGATCCGGCCTGGCGCCGGTCCAACAGGCTGGTCTGCCCGCTTTTTCTCTGCTGGAGGTGACGATCAAGACCGGCCGCACGCACCAGATCAGGGTGCATCTGGCCAGCAGCGGCCATGCGATTGCCGGCGATGACAAATACGGTGACTTCGAACTCAACAAGCGCCTGGCCCGGCATGGGCTCAAGCGCATGTTCCTGCATGCCTGGCGGTTACAGTTCAAGCACCCTGCCAGCGGCGAGACCCTCCAGCTGGAACTGCCCCTGCCGTCCGAATTGCAATCCTTCATCGACGCAAAGCCTTTGCCATGACCGCTTCCAGCCGCCCGCGCCAGTTCGATCTCATTGCCTTCGATTGGGACGGCACCTTGTTTGACTCCACCCAGATCATCGTCCGCTGCATCCAGGCGGCGGTCGTGGATGTCGGCGGGGCTCGCCCCAGCGATGAGGCGGCCTCCTATGTGATCGGCATGGCCTTGATGCAGGCCCTGGCGCATGCTGCGCCGGATGTCCCGCCTGAAAAATACCCCGAGTTGGGCAACCGTTACCGCTTTCACTATTTAAAACATCAGGATGACATTGCGCTGTTCGACGGGGTGCTGCCCTTGCTGGCATCGTTGCGTGAGCGGCAGCACATCATCACGGTGGCCACTGGCAAGAGCCGACGCGGTCTGAACGAGGCACTGCACTCGGTCGCCTTGCGAGGGGTGTTTGACGGTTCGCGCACGGCCGACGAGACCGCTGGCAAGCCTGATCCGCGCATGCTGCACGAGCTGATGGCCGAGTTTGATGTGTCGCCCGAGCGGACATTGATGATCGGCGACACCACCCATGACCTGCAGATGGCCTTGAATGCGGGCTGCGCCAGTGTGGGGGTGAGTTACGGCGCTCATGAGCCCGACGCGTTTGCTGCATTGGGGCCGCGTCATGTGGCGCATTCGGTGGCTGAGCTGCATCAGTGGCTGCTTGACAACGCTTGAATGGATGGCCGAGCCAGCGCTGGCGAGGCCGGGGAGGACGGATGGAAGCGATGATTCCGTTGTGTAACAGCAACGATCTGGCCGACGGGGGGGATGGAGTGCCCTTCGATGTGGTCTATGCCGGGCAGACCTGCCGTGCCTTTGCCATACGCTATGAGGGTCGTGCCTACGCCTACCTGAACCGCTGCACCCATGTGGCCATGGAAATGGACTACCAGCCCAATCGTTTTTTTGATGATTCGGGTCGGTGGCTGCTCTGTGCCACGCATGGTGCGGTCTACGCGCCCGACACGGGGCAATGCCGAGGCGGCCCCTGTCGAAGCGGCCTGATCCGCATTGAACTGACGGAAACGGACGGCGTGGTGCACTGGCATACTGCCTACAACCTGCACCCTGTTGAATTCTGAGATGACGGATCCCCGCACGCCCGAACCCACCGATGAGCCCGTGTCGACGCCGGCTCCCGAGCCTGTTGCGCCGACGGTGTCCGCTGCGGCGCCTTCTTCTACCGCATCCGTTTCACCCCTCCCCTCCGGCTGGGAGCGTGAAACGCTTGAAAAGCTGGCCTTCGCCTCGCTGCGTGAGCAGCAGGCGGCGCGGCGCTGGCGCAATGTCATCCGCCTGGCCTGGTTGGTGCTGCTGTCGGTCAGTGCCTGGATGCTTTTCAGCCGTGCAGCCCCTGTCACTGATAAAAGCACGCCTCACACGGCCGTGGTCGAAATCAAGGGCGAGATTGCTGCTGGAGCGGACGCCAGTGCCGAGTTTGTGGTGGCGGCCATGCGCAGCGCCTTCGAGGACGACGGCGCTCAGGCGGTGGTGTTGTTGATCAACTCGCCAGGCGGCAGCCCGGTTCAGGCCGGCATCATCAACGACGAGATCCGCCGCCTGAAGGCCAAGCATTCCAAGCCGGTGTATGTGGTGGTGGAAGAGTCGTGTGCCTCGGCGGCCTATTACATCGCGGCAGCAGCCGATCGGATCTTTGTCGACAAGGCCAGCATCGTGGGCAGCATTGGTGTGCTCATGGATGGGTTCGGCTTCACGGGCCTGATG
>RXJO01000454.1 GCA_003987795.1 Curvibacter sp. | reverse complement strand
CATGGAGCAGGCTTTCCACCGCTTTGCCGGAGCGCACCTGGTGGGCACCGAGCACCTGCACCCCGAATGGCGCCTGGTGCGCGAGTACGAGTTGTCGCCGGGCTTGCTGGCGATGTCGCACCTGTGGCGCGGGCAGGGCGGCCCGGTCGATTGGGTGGCCTCCAAGGGCGCGCCCGAGGCGGTGGCCGATCTGTGCCACCTGCCCGAGGCCGAGCGAGCCGCGGTCAGCGCGCAGGCGGCACAGATGGCCGACCAGGGCCTGCGGGTGCTGGGCGTGGCCAAGGCGCGCCACCGCAGCGCCCAGGACTGGCCGGCCGGCCAGCACGACTTCGAGTTTGTCTGGCTCGGGCTGGTCGGTTTGGCGGATCCCCTGCGCCCCGAGGTGCCGGCGGCCATCGCGCAGTGTCGACAAGCCGGTATCCGGGTGGTGATGATCACCGGCGACCACCCGCGCACGGCGCGGGCGGTGGCGGCGCAGGCCGGCATTGAGAACGATCAGGTTCTGACCGGGGATGAGCTGGCGGGCCTGTCACCGCCTCAACTGGCCAGCCGGCTGGGCCAGGTCACCGTGTTTGCACGCATCAGGCCGCAGCAGAAGCTGGCCCTGGTCGAGGCGCTCAAGGCCCAGGGTGAAGTGGTGGCCATGACGGGCGACGGCGTCAATGATGCCCCGGCACTCAAGGCGGCCCACATCGGCATCGCCATGGGCCAGCGTGGCACCGACGTGGCCCGCGAGGCCGCTGCCCTGGTGCTGCTGCAAGACGACTTCTCGGCCATCGTGCAGGCCATCGCCCGGGGGCGCCTGACCTTTGCCAACCTGCGTCAGGCCATGGTCTACACCCTGGCCGTGCACGTGCCCATCATCGCGCTGGCGCTGCTGCCGGTGCTGTTCGGCCTGCCCCTGGTGCTGGCGCCCCTGCACATCGCGTTTCTGGAGTTGGTGATCGATCCGGCCTGCTCGATCGTGTTCGAAGCCGAGCCCGGCACCGCCGATCTCATGAACCGGCCACCGAGGCGACGCGACGAACCGCTGCTCAGCGTGCGCCATGTGCTGCTCAGCCTGCTGCAAGGGGGCGTGGTCAGTGGGGTGGTCGTGGGCGTCTATGCCTGGCTGTTGGGCCAGGGGCAGCCGGCGGGCCTGGCCAGCACGGTGGCCTTCGTGCTGCTGGTGGCCGCCAATGCGGCGCTGATCCTGCCCAGCCGCAGCGGCCCCGCGTCGGGCCAAGGCCTGTTCAAGGGTCTCACGCCGGTCAGCCGTTGGGTGCTGGCCGGCACGCTGGTGGCCCTGTGTGCGATCACCACTGTGCCCTGGCTGGCCGCGCCGTTCCACTTTGTGGCGCTCGCACCGGGGCAGTGGCTGGGCACGCTGGCCGCCGGGCTGGCCCTGGTGTCCGTGTTTGTGCTCAATCAGCGCCTGATCGGGCACAGGCCGGACACCTGAACCGAGAGCTGCCGGCCCGCATTGGCCCGATCAGCTCGGCGCACGTCAGTCCGCCTTCTTGGCCGCCGCACGAGGCCGGCGCGCCCGCTTGCTGGCCGCTGCCGTGGCCTCAACCGCGGCCACCGCGGCCGGCTCAGCCGCCGGTGCGGCGGCAGCGGTGGCGCCGCTTTGCGCGCCTGCCTGCGGATCTGTGGCGCTCGCGTCGGCCTGGCGGGCTGTGGCAGCCGTGCGGCTGCCGCGGCTGCGGCCCCGTGGCTTGGCGGGGGCGGGGCTGGCGATCTCGGGCTCTGGCGTCGCTGCGGCGGCATCGGTGCGGGAGGCATCAGCCACGCTCGCGGGCTCGGGGGCGTCAGGTGCTGGGGCTTCGGACGCCGGCGCCGAGGCGCGACGTGGCGCGGCCTGGGCCTGCTCCTGGCGTTCACGCAGTTCCCGCGCCTTGCGGGCCCGGGCGCGGGCTTCGGCTTCTGCCGCGGCGGCCGCGATGGCGCTGTAGTGTTCGGGTTCCCGAACCACCTGTTGGCCGGGCTGGGCGTCACCCGCGACGGGCGCCATGTCGAAGCCTTGGGGGCGTCGGTCCTGTCCCTCACGGCTGCCACGGTTGTCGCGACCCTCTCGTTGGCCACCGCGCCGGCCGCCCCGTGAGCGGCCATAACTGGCTGGGGGTTGCTCGTCGTTCTCGGCTTCGACTTCGGGGGCCTCCGTCACCGGCTCCGCAGCCGTCACGGGGGCCGACGAGGGCGCGGGTGCCGCGGCCGGTGCAAAGGCTTCCGGTGGGAAGTAGCGCGATACCGGACGCTCGTAGGCCGCGTCGGCACGGACCGCGGCTGCGGCGTGGGCCGGTGCCACAGGCGCCAGCAGCGGGGCCGCGACCGCACCGCTGCTGCGGAACACATAGGCGCCCGACTTGTCGTCGCGGCCAAACTCCATCAGCCCCCGGCTGTGGGCTTCTTCGAGCAGGTTGCCGAAGGTGCGGAAGCCGAAGTAGTTCTCGTTGAAATCGGGGCGGCGGCGCTTGATGGCCTCTTTCAGCACCGAGGCCCAGATCTTGCCGCTGTCGCCGCGTTCGGCCATCAGGGCGTCGAAGGTCTCCACCGCCAGTTCCAGGGCCTCGGTGCGGCGGGCCTCGCTGGCTTCCTTGCGCTTGCGCTCTTCTTCCGGGCTGCGTCGGGGGTTCTGCTGGGCATCGGCCGGCTGCTGGCGACGCGCCAGGGCACGCTGCTTTTCGCGCACCAGGTCATCGTAGAAGATGAACTCGTCGCAGTTGGCGATCAGCAGGTCGGAGGTGGACTGCTTCACGCCCACGCCGATCACCTGCTT
>RXJO01000188.1 GCA_003987795.1 Curvibacter sp. | reverse complement strand
TGAGGATGTCGGTCAGTGCCACGCCCACCTTCAGCGGGCCGGCCCCGGGCTCGCCGTCGGGCCGGCCGGTGACGCTCATCAAGCCGCCCATGCCCTGCATGAGAAAGTCGTAGCCGGCGCGGGCCGCATAGGGCCCGGTCTGGCCGAAGCCGGTGATCGAGCAGTACACCAGCCGCGGGTTGAGCGCGCACAGGGTCTCGGCATCGAGGCCGTAGGCGCGCAGGCCGCCGACCTTGAAGTTCTCGATCAGCACATCGCTGTCCTGGGCCAGGCGCCGGATCAGGTCCTGGCCGGCGCGCTGGGTCACGTCGACCGCAATGGAACGCTTGTTGCGGTTGGCACACAGGTAGTAGGCCGACTCGTGGCTGGGTTCGCCCTGCGCGTCGTTCAGGAAGGGCGGGCCCCAGAGCCGGGTGTCGTCACCACTGCCCGGGCGCTCGACCTTGATCACCTCGGCACCCAGGTCGCCCAGGGTCTGGCTGGCCCAAGGGCCGGCCAGCACCCGCGACAGGTCGAGCACGCGCACGCCATGCAGCGCACCTGCGGCCGGGGTGGCCTGGTCGGCGCTCATTGCAGCTCCACCCGGGCCTTCTGGGCGATGCGTTTCCAGAGCTGGATCTCGCTGGTCTGGAAGGCCCGCATCTGCTCGGGACCGCCGGGCATCACCTCGGCGCCCAGGCGCTCGTAAAACTCGCGGGTCTCGGGCAGGCCCTCGATGCGGGTGAACAGCGCGGCCAGCCGTTCGACTTCGGCGCGCGGCGTCTTGGCCGAGACCATGGCCGCCACCCAGGTGTAGGCGCTGAAGCCGGGCAGACCGGCCTCGGTGGCGGTGGGGATGTCGGGCAGCGCGGGCACACGGCGCTCGGAGGCCACGGCCAGGGCACGCAGCTTGCCGCCCTTGATCAGTTCCTGGGCGCTGGTGGTCTCGGCAAAGGCGAACTGCACCGTGCCGCCCACCACCGCCGTGACGGCCTCGCCCGCCCCCTTGAATGGAACGTGGTGGGTCTGCACCCGGGCCGCATCATTGAACAACTCGGCCATCAGTTGGTAACCCGCCGAACCGGCGCCGTAATTGAGCGTGTCGGGCCGGGCCCGGGCAGCGCCGATCAGATCGCCCAGGGTCTGCGTCTCGGCCAGGCCGGGCACCACCAGCAGCGCAGGCGAACGCATCAGCATCGACAAAGGGGCGAAGTCGGCCACCGGGTCATAGGGCAAGGCCTTGAACAGCGCCGCATTGACGGCCAGGGTGGAATTGCTGCCGATGAAGACCGTGCTGCCGTCGGCCGGGGCGGCCAGCACGGCGCGCACGGCGATGAAGCCATTGCCTCCCGCTCGGTTGTCGACCACCACCGGATGACCACTGAGTTCGGTGAGCTTGCGGGCGAAATAGCGCGCCGAGGTGTCAGTGCCACTGCCGGGCGGAAACGGCACCACGAAGCGGATGGGGCGGTTGGCGGCATCGGGCGCAGCGGGCGGTGATGCGGGCGTCTGGGCATGGGCGCGCGAGAGGTTCAGCGCCAGGCAGGTGCCCAGCACCAGGCCGAGGGCGAGCAAGGTGTTGCGTTTCATGGGGGGCTCCGGTTCAACAGGCGTGGGGCGGTGGCTCAGTCGAGGGTGGCGCCGGTCTGGCGCACCACCTCGGTCCAGCGGCGGATCTCGCTGTCGATGTAGGCGCCGTACTCGGCCGGCGTCGAGCCCAGGGGTTCGGCACCTTGCTGGGCCAGCTTGGCGCGCACATCGTGGCTGGCCAGGGCCTTGAGCAGCTCGGCGTTGAGCCGGCTCACGATCTCGGGCGGGGTGCGCGCCGGCAACAGCAGGCCCTGCCAGGCACCGGCCTCGAAGCCCGGGGCCACGGTCTCGCTGAGGGTGGGCACCTCGGGCAGCACGCTGGTGCGCTTGAGGCTGGTGACCGCCAGCGCACGCAGACGCTTGTCACGGATGAAGGGCAGGGCCGAGTTGACGGTGTCGGTCATGAACTGCAGTTGTCCGCCCACCAGATCGGTGAGGGCCGGCGCGCTGCCCTTGTAAGGCGCGTGGGTGGCCTGCAAGCCCTGCCCCTTGAGCAGCAGAAAGGCCCCGAGGTGGGTGATGTTGCCGTTGCCCGCCGAACCGAAGGTGAGCCGATCGCCCTGGGCACGCGCGTAGGCCACGAACTCGGCCGGCGTGTTCACGGGCAGCGAGGGATGCACCACCAGCACCAGCGGAATCACCGCGGTCAGGGCCACCGGCGCAAAGTCGGTGCGCACGTCGTAGCTGAGCTTCTTGTACAACGCGGGGCTGAGGGCCACGGCCGAGGTGTTGTAGAACAAGGTGTAGCCATCGGCCGGGGCGCGGGCCACCATCTCGGCCGCGATGTTGCCGTTGGCGCCGGGGCGGTTGTCGACCAGCACCGACTGCCCGAGCTGCTCGCCCAGCTTCTGCGCCAGCACGCGGGCCACCAGATCGGTAGGCCCGCCGGGCGGAAAGGCCAGTACCAGACGCAGCGGCTTGTCGGGGTAGCGGGATGCAGGCGGGGCCGATTGGGCCTGGCACAGCGGGGCCAGCACGGCCAGTGCCAGGCTGGCACAGACGCGGCGCAGAAAGGTTTTGGAGATCATGCCGTGGCTCCTGGTTCAGTCAGTCGATCCGTCGGGGCGGCCTGCCAGCAAGCGCTTGGCGGTGTAGTGCATACAGCGCGCGATCCCGCACGCGCAGGATCGCCTCGACCGCCCGGCGCAAGCGCCGCAACGAGCCGCCGCGCCAGCGCGCCCGCAACGCGGCGC
>RXJO01000516.1 GCA_003987795.1 Curvibacter sp. | reverse complement strand
CAGGTTGCCGTTCTGGTCGGTGACCACGCCGTCCATGGCCTCAGCCAGGGCCTGGGCCACCTGGCGCAGTTGGCGGAAGGGCTGCTCGCTGCGTGGCACCTGAGGCACGTCCAGGTGCAGCGAGATGTCACGCAGGGCAGACTGCTCGGGGTCGTCGGCCATGGCGGCCTGGGCGTCGTAGGTCAGGCCCAGCATGGGCGGCAGGCCGACCACGGTCGAGGGCAGCACCATGCGCCCCGGGATCACGCCGGGCACAAAGCCCAGCCGTGCCGCGTTCTGCTGCACGTAGCCCGGGCTCCAGGCGGCCTGGCGGGCGCGCAGGCTGAAGGTCAACTGGGCATCATGGTCGCTGGCGAACTGGTCCAGTTCACGCCCACGGGCCACCTCATGCAGCATGTCGGGGAACTCGGGCAAGGCGTTCACGGCATCGGCAAAGGCCTGGGCCTTCATCACGAACTCCGAGAACTCGATCTCGTTGAGGGCACCGGTGCGGTTGGCCAGTTGCACGCCGGCCTGGAAGGCCCCGTAGCGCTGGCCCGGCACCGGGGTTTCCCAATGCTGGGTGGCCTCGTTCAAGCCTTCGATGGCAAAGGGCTTGCTGCCGGCGCGGCGGGTGTGGGGTGAGGCTGCCAGCGCGGCATCGCCCGACACCACGCCTTCAAGCGTCATGGGCGCGATCACGTCGATCAGCGAATCCAGGCCGGGCTTGCGCTCGGCGGGGGGCAACGGCACGCCCAGGCCGTCGGGCGCAGCACCTGCCGGGGCGGGCTCCAACGGGTCGACCAGGGCGGCTTCGAGGCCCGGCTCGCGGCGGGCCAGGGGGTCGGTCAGGTCGGTGCCGGCGTGTTGGCTGTCGGGTTCGGGCTCGGGCTTGCGCGGCTCGTTCTTGCGCGAAGTCCAGGTGTTGTAGGCCACCACCGCCGCCAGGATGGCGCCGCCGGCGATGGCCAGGCTGATTTGCAGATTGCTCATGGTTGCTGGTTGTTCCTGGGTCTCTGGTGCCGGATCAGGCGTGGTCGGCCATCGAGAGGGCCGATTCCATGTCGACGGCCACGATGCGCGACACGCCCTGCTCCTGCATGGTCACGCCGATCAACTGCTCGGCCATTTCCATCGCGATCTTGTTGTGGCTGATGAAGAGGAACTGGGTTTCTTTGCTCATGCTGGCCACCAGTTTGGCATAGCGCTCGGTATTGGCATCGTCCAGCGGCGCATCCACCTCGTCGAGCAGACAGAACGGCGCCGGGTTGAGCTGGAAGATGGCGAACACCAGAGCGATGGCGGTGAGGGCCTTCTCGCCCCCCGACAGCAGGTGAATGGTCTGGTTCTTCTTGCCTGGCGGCTGAGCCAGCACCTGCACGCCCGAATCGAGGATCTCTTCGCCGGTCATCATGAGCTTGGCATTGCCGCCGCCGAACAGCTCGGGGAACATGCGGCCGAAATGCTGGTTGACGGTGTTGAAAGTGCCGGCCAACAGTTCGCGGGTCTCGCCGTCGATCTTGCGGATGGCATCTTCCAGCGTGTTCATCGCCTCGGTCAGGTCAGCCGACTGGGCATCGAGGAAGGTCTTGCGCTCGCGGGCCAGGGTCAACTCTTCGAGAGCCGCCAGGTTGACCGCACCCAGGGCAGCGATCTCGCGGTTGAGCCGGTCGATCTCGGTCTGCAGGCCGGTCAGGCGCACAGCGCCCTGCTCGATCGAGGCGGCCACCGCGGCCAGGTCGGCGCCGGCGTCGGCCAGCAGGCCTTCGTACTGCTCGAAACCCAGGCGAGCCGCCTGTTCCTTGAGCTGGAACTCGGTGATGCGCTGGCGCAGCGGCTCGAGCTCGCGCTCCAGCTTCTGCCGCATCTCATCGCTGGCGCGCAGCTTGGTGGTCAGGTCGTCGTATTCACTGCGCTTGGCCCCGAGGCTCTTCTCGCGTTCGAGCTTGAGGTTCAGCGCATCCTGCAAGCCGCCCTGGGCGGCGGCGTCGGAGAGCCGGGCGAGTTCATCATGGGCGCGCTGCTGCTCGGCCACGAGGCTCTCGGCCTGCTGACGCGCGGTGTCGATGGTGCGCGACAACTCACCGCGTCGCGCCTCCAGGGAGCGTCGGGCAAAGGTGGCTTCCTGGGCTTGGCGCTCCAGGGTGCGTTGTTGTTCGCGGCTTTCAGCCAGCTTGCGCTCGGCCTCGATCACGCGCTCATCGAGCTGGGCGTGGCGCTCCTGGGTATCGGCCAGTTGCAAGTCCAGTTCTTCGAAACGGGCCTCGGCCGTGATGCGGCGTTCCTGCAGCTCCTCCAGGGCGGCATCCACTTCGGCCAGATCGGATTGCAATTGCTCGCTGCGCTGGCGGGCCTGCTCGGCCTGTTGGCTGAGACGCAGGGTCTCCACTTCCAGCTCGTGTCGGCGGGCCTGGGCTTCAGCGGCCTCACGGCGCACGGCGACCAGACGCTGCGAAGCCTCGGCATAGGCCGCCTCGGCACGCACCAGGGCGCTGCGGGCTTCCTCACCGAGCAGCACCTGGGCACGAAGTTGTTTGTCGAGGTTCTCGATTTCCTGGGCCCGGGCCAGCAGGCCGGCCTGTTCGGAGTCGGGGGCGTAGAAGGTGACGCCATGCGCAGACACCGCATGGCCCCCAGCCACATAAATCACTTCGCCCGGCTTGAGCCTGGCACGCTGGGCCAGGGCTTCGTCGAGGGTGGCCGCGGTGTAGCAGCCATGCAGCCAGTCGGCCAGCAAGGCGCTCAGGCCCGCGTCATTGAGGCGCAGCAGGTCGGAGAGCCGGGGCCACTCCCCCGAGGCGACCGGCAGGGCAGCCGCTGGCGGGCTGAAGAAGGCCAGCCGGGTGGGCGGTGCATCGGCAGGGCCCTGACCCAGAAAGCCCCGCACCAGCTCCAGGCGCGACACTTCCAGGGCGCCGAGGCGTTCGCGCAGGGCCGCTTCAAGGGCGTTTTCCCAGCCGGACTCGATGTGCAGACGACTCCACAAGCCCTGCAGATGGTCCAGACCATGCTTGGCCAGCCAAGGCTTGAGCTTGCCGTCGGTGCGCACCTTCTCCTGCAAGGCCTTGAGGGCCTCCAGGCGGGCCGACAGATCGGCTTGGCGGGCGCTTTCGGTGTTCACCGCCTGCTGGCGGTGGCGGCGGTCTTCGTCCAGAGCCGGCACGCTCTCCTGCAACTCGTGCAGGCGGGCCTCGGCCTCTTCGGCCACGGCCTGGGCCTCTTCAAGCTCGTCGCGGCGCGTGTTCAGCAAAGCCTCGTCAGGGGCAGCCAGGGCCTTGTGATCGGTGCTGAGCTTGTCGTGGCGCTGATTCAGGCTGCGGCTTTGCTCATCGATGCTGCGCTGCTCGGCGGCCAGCACCTGGATCTGCTGCTGCACCTGACCGACCAGTACACGCTGCTCGTTGGCACGCTGCTGGCTCTGACGCAGGGCGTCTTCCAGCTCGGGCAGGCGCATGGCCTGTTCCTCGACCTGGGCGGCCAGCAGCTCGGCTTTCTCTTCGGCGCTGATGTCGTCTTCGGCCAGGGATTCGAGCTGGGCCTCGGCATCTTCGCGACGCAGCGACCATTGGCCGATCTGCTCGCGCAATGTGGCCAGGCGCAGCTCCACCCGCTGGCGGCCTTCGACCACGAAACGGATCTCGGCCTCCAGGCGCCCGACCTCGGCACTGGCTTCATACAGGGCGCCCTGGGCCTGATTGACTTGATCGCCTGCCGCGTAATGGGCCTGACGGATCGTCTCCAGATCGGCTTCGATGTGGCGCAGGTCGGCGGTGCGCGACTCGAGGTCGTTCACCGCCTGGGCTGCATCGGCACGCACCTTGGCCTGGTCGGCTTCGCTTTCGCGCCGCTTCAAGAACCACAGCTGATGCTGCTTGAGCGTGACATCCGCCTGCAGCGCGTTGTACTTGCGCGCCACCTCGGCCTGCTTCTCGAGCTTGTCGAGGTTGGCGTTGAGCTCGCGCAGGATGTCTTCGACCCGGGTCAGGTTCTCGCGGGTGTCCGAGAGGCGGTTCTCGGTCTCCCGGCGGCGTTCCTTGTACTTGGACACCCCGGCCGCCTCTTCGAGGAACAGGCGCAGTTCCTCGGGCTTCGATTCGATGATGCGGCTGATCGTGCCTTGGCCGATGATGGCGTAGGCGCGAGGACCCAGACCGGTGCCCAGGAACACGTCCTGCACGTCCTTGCGGCGCACCGGCTGGTTGTTGATGTAGTAGCTGCTGTTGCCGTCGCGGGTCAGCACGCGCTTCACGGCGATCTCTTCGTACTGGTTCCACTGGCCGCCCGCTCGGTGGTCCACGTTGTCGAACACCAGCTCGACGCTGGAGCGGCTGGCCGGCTTGCGCGTGGTGGTGCCGTTGAAGATCACGTCCTGCATCGATTCGCCGCGCAGCTCGCTGGCCTTGCTTTCGCCCAGCACCCAGCGCACGGCGTCCATGATGTTGGACTTGCCGCAGCCGTTCGGGCCCACCACCCCCACCAACTGCCCGGGCAGCAGGAAGTTGGTCGGCTCGGCGAACGACTTGAACCCTGATAGCTTGATTGAATTGAGACGCACGAGAAACCCTGTTCGGCCTGCCGCCACAGGGGCGCCGCAGGCAGCTTGATGGCATGGGACCGACAGCACCCCGCAGGGCTTCGGTCCGGATGATCCGCGGGCCACGATGTTACCCGAGCGCACTCCGGTTCCGCGGTGCAGCAGGTCTCGGCACCGTTTTTTGCGCCTTCAGCCGCGTGATTTGGGTCACGGGCAGGCGATTTCGGCGGGCGTCAGGCCTTTCCAGGGTGATCAAGGGTACCTGACAGCCCCTGTCCGGCAAGCCTGACACGCCGAACTCATAAGCATATAAATATTGAATGATTGACCTGCATTAATGCGCAATGTAGATTCTTGGTATGGAAACCCGCCACCTCGAAGCCTTTTCGGCCGTCATGTCCAGCGGCAGCATCACGGGTGCGGCACGGCTGTTGGCGCGTTCGCAACCGGCCGTCACGCGCTTGATCCAGGAGCTCGAAGCCGAAATCGGTCACCCGCTGTTCCAGCGCCATGGCCCGCGCGTCACGCCCACCGAGCATGGCTTCGGCCTGCGGGGCGATGTGGAGCGGGCGCTGGCCGGCCTGCGTCAGGTCAGTGAACGGGCCCGCCAGATCGCCAGCCGCGAGCTACCCGCCCTGGAAGTGGCCGCCACCTCGGCCCTTGCCCTGGGCCTGTTGCCCCCGGCTCTCGCCCAACTCGAGCAAAGCCTGGGCCCCAGCCCGCTGCAACTGAGCACCGGCGTGCCTGAGCAGGTCTTGCAGTCGGTGCTGCTGGGTGAGGTGGATCTGGGCCTGTGCAGCCTCCCGCTGGAGCACCGCGGCCTGCAGGTGCACTGGATCGGCCAACTGCCCTGCGTGGCGGTGTTGCCGCCCGACGACGAATTGGCCGGGCATCCGGTGGTGCCCTTGCGGGCGCTGGGTCAGCGACGGCTCATCACCATGGGCAACCCTTACCGCCTGCGACACCGGCTGGAGCACGCCCTCGGACCCACGCAACAGCCCGCCCTCATCGAGACCAATGCCTCGGCCAGCGCCATGGCGCTGGTGCGCGCCGGGCTGGGCGTGGCCGTGCTGGAGCCGCTGACCGCACACGGCTTGCAGCCCAGCGGCCTGGTCGTGCGTCCGCTGGACACCGAAGTGCCCTTTTTCTTCGGCGTGATCACCTTGCCATCCCGCCCTGTAGCGCCCGCCCAACAACAGCGCACCGAAGCGCTGGTGCAGGCTCTGCTGGCGCAGGCCAGGCCACTGCCCGGCTTTCAGGAGCACCCGCCTTCAGCCCATGCCCATCTGCTCGACGCCGAGCATGGCCTGTCCGCCGCTTCCCCGACGCCTTCCCCGATTTCACTTTGACAAAAAGGTCTCGATCATGAGCACTCCCTCCCTTTCTCCCGCCGGCCTGGCTGCCCTGGAGGCCCGCCTGAAGCAAGATCTGCAGTGGCTGTGCCTGCCGGCCAAGCCCTGGGTGCCCCAGCAGGCCGACCCCGAGGTGCTCGATGTGGCCATCATCGGCGGCGGCATGGCCGGTCTGGCCCTGTCGGCCTCGCTGCGCCACCTGGGCATCCGCAACCGCATCTATGACCAGTCGCCGGCCGGCTTCGAAGGCCCCTGGGCCACCACGGCCCGCATGGAGACGCTGCGTTCGCCCAAAGAGCTGACCGGCCCGGCACTGGGCCTGCCGGCGCTGACCTTCCGGGCCTGGTTCGAGGCCCAGTTCGGCCTGGACGCCTGGAACGCCCTCGACAAGATTCCGCGCCTGCAATGGGCTGACTACCTGCGCTGGTACCGTCAGGTGCTCGATCTGGAGGTGCTCAATCAGCACCGGGTGACCGACGTGCTGCCGCAGGCCGACGGCACGGTGCAGATCGAACTGCAGGACCAGCGCCAGAACCCGGCACGGGCTTTGACCGTGCGGGCCCGCCACCTGGTGCTTGCCACCGGGCGCGACGGCCTGGGAGGGGCCTGGGTGCCGGCCTGGGCCCATCAGGTTCCGCGCGACCGCTGGGTGCATTCGTCCGACGTCTGGGACGGCGAGCGCATGCGCGGCCTGCGCGTGGCCGTGGTGGGCGGCGGCTCGTCGGCCATGGACGTGGCCGCCACCGCGCTCGAGCACGGTGCGCAGCGGGTCGATCTGCTGATCCGCCGCCCCGATCTGCCCCGCATCAACAAGGGCAAGGGGGCTGGCCACCCCGGCATGGTGCACGGCTACCCCACCCTGCCGGACGAGTGGAAATGGCGCTTCCGCCACTACATCAATGTGCAGCAGGTGCCGCCGCCGCATGGCAGCACACTGCGGGTGTCGCGCCATGCCAACGCCCATTTCCACCTCGGCACCCCGATCCACGGCGTGAGCCAGCGCAGCGATGGCTCATTGCGCGTGGACACGGCCAAGGGGCCGCTGGCGGCCGACGTGCTGATCTTCAGCACCGGCTTCCGCACCGACTGGAGCCAGCGCCCCGAGTACGCGCGCCTGGCCCCCCATGTGCGCACCTGGCAAGACCGCTTCACCGCCCCGGCCGGACAGGAAGACAGCGAACTTGACCAATCGCCCGACCTGGGCCCTCTGTTCGAGTTCCAGCAACGCACCCCGGGCGCCCTGCCTGGCCTGGAGCGGGTGCACTGCTTCTGCTATGCCGCAGCGCTTTCGCAAGGCGCCGGTGCGGGCGACATCCCGCAGATCAGCGAAGGGGCCCAGCGCCTGGCGCGCGGCCTGGCGGCCCAGTTGATGAGCGAGGACGCCGCCCAGCACTTCGCGGCCATGGAGGCCTATGCCGACCCCGAGCTGGATGGGCAGGAATGGACCCCGGCCCCGGGCTTGCCCCCGTACGACGAGGTGGACGGCGCCACCATCGCAGCCACGGCGACCCTGGCATGAGCGGCTGGCTGCTGCGACGCATCGGCCAGGCCGCGCTGGTGGTGCTGGCCATGACGGTGATCGTCTTCGTGGGCTTGCACGCGGTCGGCAACCCGGTCGACATCCTGATCGGCGACGACCTGAACCAGCAGGAGCGCCTGCAGGCCATCGCCCGCCTGGGCCTGGACCAGCCGCTGTGGCGCCAATACCTGGCCTTCATCGACAACGCGCTGCATGGCAGCCTGGGACGCAGCTTCGTGTACCAGGAAGAGGCCTTGCACCTGATCATGCAGCGTCTGCCAGCCACCCTCGAACTGGCGGTGTCGGCCCTGTTGCTGGCGGTGCTGGTCGGCGTGCCCCTGGGCCTGGTGGCGGGCATGTGGCCCGAGCATCCGCTCTCCAAGGCCTTGATGGCGGGTTCGATCGTGGGCTTTTCGCTGCCCGCCTTCTGGGTGGCGTTGATGCTGATCATGGTGTTCAGCGTTCAGCTGGGCTGGCTGCCGGCCAGTGGCCGTGGCGCCACCCGCGAGTGGCTGGGCGTGGCCTGGTCCTGGCTCACGCTGGACGGCCTGCAGCACTTGCTGTTGCCGGCCATCAACCTGGCTCTGTTCAAGATCTCGCTGGTGCTGCGCCTGACGCGGGCCGGCGTGCGCGAGGTGCTGCCGCAGGATTTCGTGAAATTTGCCCGCGCCAAGGGCCTGTCTCCAGCCCGGGTGCTGCTGTGGCATGTGCTGCGCAACACCTTGATCCCACTGGTCACGGTGCTGGGCCTGGAGCTGGGCTCGACCATCGCCTACGCGGTGGTCACTGAGAGCATCTTTGCCTGGCCTGGCGCCGGCAAGCTGATTCTGGACAGCATCAACTCGCTGGACCGACCCGTGGTGGTGGCCTACCTGATGGTGGTGGTGCTGATCTTCGTCACCCTGAACCTGCTGGTGGATGTGCTCTACAAACTGTTGGACCCGCGCGTGCGGCTGGAGGGAGCGGCATGAGCGCCTTGAACCCCACACGGCCGGCCCCGGCCGCTCGTGAACACTCGATCTGGTGGCGCATGGGCGCGGATTTCGCTCGCTCACGCATCGCGCTGGCTGGCCTGGCCTTGCTGGCGCTGGTGCTGCTGGCCGCCCTGGTGGCCCCCTGGATCACGCCCCAGAACCCCTATGACCTGATGCAGCTCGACGTGCTGGACGCCCGCCTGCCGCCGGGCAGCCCTCAAGGCAGCGGCCAGTACACCTACTGGCTGGGCACCGATGGCCAGGGACGTGATCTGTACTCGGCCATCGTGTATGGCCTGCGCATCAGCCTGCTGGTCGGCGTGGGCTCGGCCGCCGTGGCGGCGGTGGTGGGCACACTGATGGGCCTGCTGGCCGCCTACGCGGGCGGACGCATCGATGCGCTGATCATGCGCCTGGTCGATCTGCTGCTGTCTTTCCCCACGCTGCTGATGGCCTTGATGATCCTGGCCTGGACCGGCAAGGGCGTGGGCAATGTGGTGCTGACCCTGGTGCTGCTCGAATGGGCCTACTATGCCCGCACCGCGCGCGGCCAGGCCCTGGTCGAGGCACGGCGCGACTATGTGGACGCGGCGCGCGGCCTGGGCCTGCCCGACTGGCGCATTCTGTTGGGCCACATCCTGCCCAACTGCCTGCCGCCGCTGCTGGTGATCGGCGCCTTGCAGGTGGCACGTGCCATCACGCTGGAGGCCACCCTGTCCTTCCTGGGCCTGGGCGTGCCGATCACCGAGCCCTCGTTGGGGCTGCTGATCTCCAACGGCTACCAATACCTGCTGTCCAACGAGTACTGGATCAGTGTGTTTCCGGGCCTGGCCTTGCTGGCCACCATCGTGGCCATCAACCTAGTGGGGGATCAGTTGCGCGACGTGCTCAACCCCCGCCTCATGAAGTGAACGCCATGGCATCCAACCCTTCGACAGACGCCGGCGAGATCACGCTGGCGGTGCGCGATCTGCGCACCAGCTTCCACACCCGAGAGGGCGTGCTACCCGTGGTGGACGGCGTGTCCTTCACCCTGCGGCGCGGCCAGGTGCTGGGGCTGGTGGGCGAGTCGGGCTCGGGCAAGTCGGTCACCGGCTTTTCCATCATGGGCCTGATCGACCCGCCGGGCCGGGTGGAAGGCGGACAACTGCTGTTCCAGGGCCGCGAACTGCGTGATCTGAGCCCGCGCGAGCGCCGCAGCCTGCAAGGCGATCGCATGGCCATGATCTTTCAAGACCCGATGGCCACGCTGAACCCGGTGCTGGACATCGCCACCCAGATGATCGAGGCCGTGCAGGCGCACCGCCGAGTGAACCGCAGCCAGGCCCGGCAACTGGCTCGCGACACCCTGGCCAGCATGGGCATTCCCAGCCCGGACGAGCGCCTGGACGCCTACCCGCACCAGCTCTCGGGCGGCATGCGTCAGCGTGTGGCGATTGCCATCGCGCTGCTGCACGGGCCCGATCTGATCATTGCCGACGAACCCACCACCGCCTGGACGTGACCCTGCAGGCGCAGATCCTGTCCGAGGTGCAGGCCCTGGTGCGCGAGCGCGGCACGGCCCTGATCTGGATCAGCCACGACCTGTCGGTGGTGGCCGGCCTGGCCGACCGGATCGCGGTCATGTATGCCGGGCGCATCGTGGAGCACGGCACGGTCGACCAGGTGCTGGACCACCCCCAGCACCCCTACACCCAAGGCCTGATCGGCAGCCTGCCCAGCGCCAACCGGCGCGGCACCCGGCTGCGGCAGATCAGCGGCATGGCCCCACGTCTGTTGGACATGCCCGCAGGCTGCGCCTTTGCCCCGCGCTGCCCTCGCGCCAGCGCCACCTGCCTGACGGCCCGACCGGAAAGCAGCCACCCGCGCCCCGACGCCCCTGACCACGAGGTCCGCTGCCACCACCCCGGTGCGCCGACCCCGACCCAGCCTGAGGCCCACACCGCCAGCGAGGCCCGTGCATGAGCGCCCCCCGTTCCGACATGACTTCCTCTGACACGCCCCCCCTGGTCGACCTGCGTGACATCCGCCAGCACTTCGGCCAGCGAGCTCCGCGTGGCTGGCTGGGACGCGGCCTGGATCGCCTGCTGCCCCCCGCCCCGCCCCGCATCACCCGCGCCGTCGATGGTGTGAGCCTGAGCGTGCAGGCCGGCGAGGTGGTGGGGGTGGTGGGCGAATCGGGCTGCGGCAAATCCACCCTGGGGCGCATTGCCGCCGGGCTGCTGCGCCCCACCTCGGGCGAGGTGCAGGTGCTGGGCCAATCGCTGGAGTCGCTGGACCCACAGGCACGGCTGGCGGCCAGGCTGCGCGTACAGATGGTGTTCCAGGACCCCAACGCCAGCCTCAACCCGCGCCTGCGCGTGTCGCGCATCGTGGGCGAGGCGCCGCGTCACCACGGGCTGGTCGACGCCGCCGGACAAGACGATTACGTGTGCGCCCAGTTGCAACGCGCCGGGCTGGATCCCAGCCTGCGGCACCGCTACCCGCACCAGTTCAGCGGCGGTCAGCGTCAACGCATCGGCATCGCCCGCGCGCTGGCGGTGCAACCGGCCATGCTGGTGTGCGACGAGGCGGTGGCCGCGCTCGACGTGTCGATCCAGGCGCAGATCCTGAACCTGTTCATGGACCTGCGTGACGAGCTGGGCCTGGCCTATCTGTTCATCAGCCACGACCTCGGCGTGATCCATCACCTGTGCGACCGGGTGGTGGTGATGTACCTGGGGCGGGTGGTCGAAAGCGCCCCGGCCGACGAATTGTTTGCCCGCCCGGCCCACCCCTACACCCGGGCCTTGCTGGCCGAGATTCCCGACATCGCCCAGCGCCGCACGCGCTTCACCGCACTGGCCGGTGAGATCCCCAGTCCCTTGGCACCGCCACCGGGTTGCCACTTCCACCCACGCTGTCCGCAGGCCACCGAGCGCTGCCGCACCGAGGCTCCCACGCTGCGCGGCATCGCGGTACGCCACGCCGTGGCCTGCCACCTGCAAGACGCGACCTGAACCCCACCCACACCTGGAGAGACGCCCATGAAAACCTGCCTCACCGCCCTGGCCCTGGCCGCCAGCCTGGCCAGCCCCTTGAGCGGCGCACAAACCCTGTCGATCGGCTATGCCGATCCTTTGTCCTCGCTGGACCCGCAGCTCAACAACCACGCCGGCGACCGCTCGCTGGCCCTGCATTTCTGGGATTCGATCATCAACTCGCGCGATGGCGGCAAGCTGGAGCCGGCCCTGGCCAGCAGCTGGAAGAGCCTGGACGAGCGCACCTGGGAGTTCAAGCTGCGCACCGACATCAAATGGCAGGACGGCACCCCCTTCACGGCCGATGACATCGTGTTCTCGTTCCAACGCGCCCGCAACGTGCCGGGCAGCGTGGCCTCGTACACCGGCGCCTTGCGCTCGGTCGAATCGGTCACGGCGCGCGATGCCCACACCGTCGTGATCAAGACGCCCACCCCCAACCCCATGCTGCCGCTGGAGATCGCCTCGGTCTACATCGTGAGCAAGCACGTGGGCGAAAAGAGCAAGACCGAGGACTACAACGCCGGCCGCGCCATGGTGGGCACAGGGCCCTACAAATGGGTCTCGCATGTGCCCGGCGACCGCACGGTGTTCGAGCGCAGCGCCAGCTACTGGGGCCCCAAGCCCGAGTGGGAAAAGGTGAACTACCGCTTCATCAACAATGGCGCGGCGCGCACGGCCGCCTTGCTGGCGGGCGATGTGGACGTGATCGACAAGGTGGCGGTCACCGACGTCGAGAAGCTGCGCAAGAACCCGGCCTTCAGCGTCTACACCTACCCGGGGCTGCGTGTGCTGCTGGTGCAGCCCAGCTTCCGCGCCGGCCCCAACGAGTTCATCACCGACAACGCCGGCAAGCCGCTGCCGCAGAACCCGCTGCTCGATGTGCGCGTGCGCCAGGCCCTGTCGCTGGCCATCAACCGCAAGGCGATTGCCGACCGCATCCTGCAAGGCACGGTATCGGTCGCCAACCAGTGGATGCCCAAGGGCAGCTTCGGCTTCAACCCCGACATCCCTGAAATCGCCAACGACCCCGAACAGGCCAAGAAGCTGCTGGCTGCGGCGGGCTTTCCGCAGGGCTTCCAGATCAGCATCCATGTGCCCGGCGACCGCTACCCCCAGGGCCCCGAGACCGCTCAGGCGGTGGCCCAGTTCTGGAGCCGCATCGGCGTCAAGACCAAGGTCGAGGTGGTGCCCTGGTCGGTGTATGCCGGCAAGGCCAACAAAAATGAATATGCGGTGAGCGTGCTGGCCTGGGGTAACGGCACCGGCGAAGCCAGCTATGGCCTGCTGAACGCCTTTGCCAGTGTGGATCCCAAGCGCGGCCGCGGTGCCTCGAACTGGGGCCGCTACAGCAATGAGTCGGTCGACAAGTCGCTCGACGCCGCCACGGTCGAATTCGACGCGCGTCGCCGCGAGGCCATCCTGCGCCACTCGGCCAAGCTGGTGACGGACGACGTCGGCGCCATTCCGCTGTTCCACTACCAGAACATCTGGGCCGCCAAGAAGGGCCTGAAGGTGGTGCCGCTGCTGAGCGACCGCACCACCGCCATGCAGGTCAGCCGCGTGGGCAAATAAGCCATGAGCGCCACCGCCCGCCTTGACATCAGCCCGGCCGAGGCGCTGATCGACGTGCCGCGCCAGATCCGGGTGCAAGGCTTGCAGCCCGGCGAAGAGATCACGCTGCAAAGCCGCACCGTGCGTGGGCCCCAAGTGGCCTGGCAGGCCACGGCCCGGTTCCGGGCCGACGCGATGGGCCAGATCGACCTCGGTCGTGAGGCGCCGCTGCCCGGTTCGGCCTACGAAGGGGTGGACCCCATGGGCCTGCTCTGGGCTCAGGCCCCTGAACAGGCCGGGGCCTCGCGCGAGGTGTTCGGCGCCGAGCCCGGGGCCGCGCTGCGGACCCAGATCACCCTGCTGCGCAACGATCAGGTCGCGGCACAGGCCTGGCTGGTACAGCAGTTGGCCGCCCCCGGCGTGCAACGACGCGAGATCCGTGAGCAAGGCCTGGTGGGCAGCCTCTGGACGCCGGCCGGCCCCGGGCCGCACCCGGCCGTGCTGGTGCTCAACGGCTCGGGCGGCGGCATCAACGAGGCCCGGGGCGCGCTGTATGCCTCGCGCGGGTACACCGCCCTGGCGCTGGGCTACTTCAAGGCGCCCGGGCTGTCGGACTACATCTCGAACACCCCGCTGGAATACTTTGAGACCGCCCTGCACTGGATGCATCAGCAGTTGCAACCCGCGCATGGCTTTGTGGCATTGAGCGGCCAATCACGCGGCGGCGAACTGGTGCTGCTGCTGGGGGCGATGTTCCCGGCGTTGGTGTCGGCCGTGATCGGCTACGTGCCTTCGGCGGTGGTGAACTGCGCCCAGAACGCCTGCGACCCGGCCCTGGGACGTGAGGGCTGGGCCTGGCTCTACCAGGGCCGCCCGATCCCGCATGTGTGGGAGGGCAACCGCCACGCCACCTGGGCTCCCTGGGATGAAGGCCCCGAACCCCGTCGGCACACCCATGCGCTGCTGACATCTCTGCAGGATGCCGAGGCCGTCGAACGCGCCCGCATCCGGGTGGAACGCATCCAGGGGCCCGTGCTGCTGCTGACCGCCGGGGACGATGGCTCCTGGCCCTCCAGCCTTTACGGACGCATGGTGGTGGATCACCTGGCCCAGCACGACCACCCCTGGCCTGTGAAACAGCTCGACTGGCCCGAGGCGGGCCACAGCATCGTGTTTCCGACCGTGCCGACCACTCAACTGGTCTATGCCCACCCGGTATCGGGCCGACTCAGCACCACCGGCGGCCACCCTGCTGCCAATGCCCAAGCCGACCAGGCCTCCTGGGCCGCTGTGCTGGATTTTTTACAACAAGCCGTGGCAGCCCAGGCTGCCCACGCCCACCCCTGAGAAAGCCCCATCATGAGCACTGACCTGATCGACACCCTGGTGCCTCTGGCCCCCGCCGAAGCCCTGTACAGCACCCGCCACCAGCGAGACAAGGTGGTGGCCGCCACCCAGGGCAGCCACGAGGCCCTGTTCGACCCGGCCCTGCCCGGCCTCAGCCTGGGCGAGCGCCTGCACGTGGCCCTGTCCATGGCCCAGACCGTCGGCCACGAGGGCCTGACGGCCCACTATGCCCAAGCCCTGCGGCAACACGGCCCGGTGCAGGACTCGGGCCGGCTGGCCGCCGCCCGGGCCTTTGCACACACCCTGACCGTGAACCCGGTGGCTGGTGACCGCGAGGCCCTGCTGAGCCTGCCGGCAGCCGGCTTTTCGACCGCCGAGGCCATCGCACTGGCCCAGTTGATCGCCTACGTGAGCTACCAGGTGCGGGTGCTGGCCGGCCTGCAGGCCATGAAGGCGCTGGGCGCCACCACCGCCCAACCCCCGGCCGCCGACGATGCACCCTTCGTGCACCCGGCCAATCTGCCCCCCCCGGGCGAGCCGCTCAACATCAAGGGCTTCACCAGCGCCACCCTGGGCTGGAAGGCCTGGCTGCCGGTGCTGGACCTGGCCCAGGCCACGCCCGAACAGCTGGCCGTGCTCGACAGCAGCCACCCCAAGGCCCGCAGCTCCGACTACTACCTGCTGCTGAGCCAGCAGCCGCGCATCCTGCAGGAGCGCTCCACCGTGTTCAACGCCATCATGTACGCCCCGGGTGGCCTGTCGCGGGCCGAACGCGAGCTGGCCAGCGCGGTGGTGTCACGGGTGAACGGCTGCGTGTACTGCGCTTCGGTGCATGCCCAGCGCTTCGAGCAACTCACCAAGCGCAACGATGTGATCGCCCAGGTGTTCGAAGACCCCGATACGGCCGGCACCACCGCCCGAGAACGCGCCATCGTGCGCGCCTCGATCGCCCTGACCCGCGCCCCCGCCGATTTCGGCCCTGCGGCCATCCAGTCGCTGCGCGACCAGGGCCTGAGCGATCTGGAAGTGCTGGACATGCTGCATGCCGTCGCCATCTTCGCCTGGGCCAACCGGCTGATGCTGAATCTGGGGGAGCCGGTTTGATGGGGATGGTCTGATCAGGCGGGCTTTGAAAGATCGTCACAAGCATCGTGCATGGCCTGCACAAAGACCTCAGCCTGATCAACCAAGCATCGCGCGTCATCTGCGGCGATGGAACCGCTTTCATAGTCGGCCACATAGCGAAATGCCTCTGCGCGCTTCAACAACCGCCCCAAGTCTCTGGCGACGAAACCCGACTTGATCAGGTGCTCGCTGAAAGCGCTCAAAACACCCTTGTGGGTCTTGCCCAGATCGAATCCCCGGGCCATCAGACACGCTCTGGCAGCATCGAACATGACGTAGTAAGCCCTGTTGCATGCGCCGTCCACATCACCTGCATTCAACAGGGTCTGTGCGGAGGTGCATGCCTGATCAGCCTTCCGTAAAAGGATGTGGATGCTCACAGCATCACACCCTCCCGGGCTATGTTTTCCAACAGGGTCGGGTTGGCATGACGGTCTGGATGCTCCCACTCATCCAGCCACAGCGGCAGCGGCGAGATGTTGATGCCGGTGTCCATCAACACGTCAAACGCGGCATCGGCCATGTCCAAGGTGGTGGCAAGCAATTTTTGATGCGCGCCACGCAGCAAGAGGGCCACGTCAGCGTCACTGTCGTCTTGATGGCTCCCCCGGGCTCTGCTGCCGTAGATAACGGCGCCGGCCAAGTCATAGCGACCCGAGATGAGCGCGATGAAACGCCTGACCGCGGCTTCTGTTGCGGGATCGATCGCATGTCCTGGTTTCATGGGCGACTCCTGGGTGGGATTCATCTGACCAACACATTTAAATAAGTCATTCGGAAGGCGTTCACGCAGAGTTCGCTTCCGCGACACCAGCATGCCGCTGGATGCTGGCCAGCACATCGGCCATGTCTTCCCGCGCCCGCATCAGATCGTGGTCGGTCTGCAGATTGATCCAGCTTTGGGCATCGGTGCCAAAGAACACCGCCAACCTCAATGCCGTATCGACCGTGATGCCGCGCAGGCCCTTGACGATCTCGTTGATGCGCCGAGGGGGCACGCCGATCGCCTTGGCCAAAGCATATTGGCTGATGCCCATCGGCTCCAGGTAGTCATGCAAAAGAATCTCACCCGGATGGGGCCAGGGAATCTAACGGACCATGGCTGGCATTACTTGAATCGCGCCACTCTGCGGCCCTCCATGAGCCTTTGGGTGTCCACGCAGTTGAAGTCGGTGATCATCCGATATTAATAACGGCACCCGTTAATAACAAGTGTCGTTGACGGGATATCAAGCGCAGCAATCTGTTGCAGGCCTCGATCACCCCTGCCTTCCATTCAAACCACCCGCCGCCCTTCCACCGCCGGCTCCAGCGGCACGCTGGGCGCCCGGCTGTACTCGTTGTTGCCGTCCACCAGCACCTTGAGCATCTGCATGAAGGTCTCTCGCTGCTCGGGGGGCAGCGGCTCCAGCATGCGGGCCTGGGCTCGCAACATGCCCGGCTGCACCTCGCTCAGCAAGGTGTCGCCTTCGGGGGTGAGGGTCAGCAGCCGCACGCGCCGATCGGTGGGTGAGGCATTGCGGCGCATCAGGCCGCGGGCTTCCAGGCGGTCGATCACGCTGCCGATGGTCGAGGTGTCAAACCCGATGGTGCGGGCCAGCGTGCGCTGATCCAGTTCAGGTTGGCGTTGCACGGTGGCCATGGCCGCGTACTGCACGGGGGTCAAGCCGTGCTCCTGCGTCTCTTCGAGAAACACCGCCACCGCAATCTGCTGCAGACGGCGGATGTGGAAACCGGGCAGGTCTTCGAGATCGGGGCTCAGGCGGGGCGGGTCGACGGTCATCAGACAAGGTTCTAGGGTTTGCACGGGTGATGGGCGTCAAATTCTAAACCTACACTTTTCATCAGTGTGCTGTTGATAAGTATGCGTTTGAAACATTGGCAGCCCTCTGCAAGCTGCCCTGGAGCCCCCATGAACGAACTCGGACGCCTGGAAGACTTGCCCCAGGATTACCGCGATGCGCTGAAGGCACAGAACCTGGTGCCCTTGTGGCCCAGCTTGCGCGCGGTGTTGCCGCCGGGCAAGCCACGCCCCAACACACGCGCCACCGCCTGGTCCTATCAAGCCCTGCGCCCGCTGCTGCTGCAAGCCGGCGAGCTGACTCCGATCGAGAAGGCCGAGCGCCGCGTGCTGGTGCTGGCCAACCCGGGCCACGGCCTGGAGAAAATGCAGGCCAGTGCCGCCATGTACCTGGGCATGCAACTGCTGCTGCCCGGCGAATGGGCCCCATCGCACCGCCACACGCCCAACGCGGTGCGCATGATCGTGGAGGGCGAAGGCGCCTACACCACGGTCGATGGCGAGAAATGCCCGATGAGCCGCGGCGATCTGATCCTCACCCCCACCGGCCTGTGGCATGAACACGGTCACGATGGCGACCAGCCCGTGGTCTGGCTCGACGTGCTGGATCTGCCGCTGGTGTATTACATGGAGGCTTCCTACCATGTGGACGGCCCCCGCCAGACCGTGAAGCCCGGGCACGGCGATCGCACCCATGCCCGTGGCGGTCTGCTGCCCACCCCGGTGTTCGAGCGCAGCAGCAAGGCCTACCCCATGCTGCGCTACCCCTGGGTCGAGGCGCGCGCCGCACTGCTGGCCCTGGCCGAAGACCAGCCGACGCTCGAGGCTGTGCAGCTCACCTACACCAACCCCGCCACCGGCGGCCATGCCGAGAACATCCTGGGCTTTTACGCCCTCATGTTGCGCCCGGGCCAGAGCCTGGCCCTGCCGGCGCGCTCGCCGGCCAGCGTGTTCCATGTGATTGAGGGCGAGATGCAGGTCCAGGTGCAGGATCAACACTTTCAGCTGGCCGAGGCCGACACCTGCTGTGCGCCGGGCTACACGCCCATCACGTTGAACAACCTGCAGGGAGATGCGCCTGCATTCGTGTTCATCGCCGACGAATCGCCCCTGCACCAGAAGCTGGGCGTCTACGAGGTGCGCTGATCGTGCCCCCCTTTTCTGCGCCACCCTTTTCTGCGCCCCGCCATACCGACTGATCTGCCATGAGTTCAAACCCCGCCTACCTCTGGAACCCACCCGCCGTGATGTCCCTGCCTGTGCAGGGCAGCACACAGCGTCTGCCCATCAACCGCCTGTTCTTCGTAGGCCGCAATTACCACGCCCACGCGGTAGAGATGGGCAAACCCGTCGACAAGAGCGTCGAGCGCCCGTTCTACTTCACCAAGGCACCGCAGACCCTGGTTCAAAGCGGGGCCACCGTGGCCTACCCGCCTGGCACCGCCAACTACCACTTCGAAATGGAGCTGGTGCTGGCCATCGGCAAGCCGGGCTTTCGTGTGAAGGCGCAAGACGCCCATGAGCTGATCTATGGCTATGCCCCAGGTCTGGACATGACACGTCGCGATCTGCAGCTGGTGGCCCGTGACAAGGGCCGCCCCTGGGATCTGGGCAAGGACGTCGAAGAATCGTCGGTCTGCGGCGAGGTCGTCCCCATGCCGGGCCAGGTGATCGAGCGCGGCGAAATCGCGCTCAGCGTGAATGGCGAAACCCGGCAACGCTCCGATGTCGACAAACTGATCTGGAACCTGCGCGAAATCATCGCCGACCTGTCTGAGTTCTACCACCTGCAGCCGGGCGACCTGATCTACACCGGCACCCCCGAAGGCGTGGGGGCCGTGCTGCCCGGCGACCGCATCGAGGGGCAGGTCGCCGGCGTGGGCCGAGTCGCCCTGAATGTGGGCCCCGCCGCCTGACGCAAGCCATCGACAACAAAAGGAGACACCCATGCGCACCCCATTCACACGCCGCAGCGCCCTGGGCGCCGCCCTGGCCCTGACAGGCCTGGGCCTCAACGCCCCGGTGGCCGCCCAAGGCGGCACGGACTTCCCGACCAAGCCCGTCACGGTGTTCACCGCCTTTGCCGTGGGCAGCGGCCCCGACGCCGTGCTGCGCCTGGTGGCCAACCGGCTCTCTGTCCAGTGGAAGCAGAGCGTGACGGTGGACAACCGGCCCGGCGGTGGCGGCTTCATCGCCATCGAGGCCGCGCGTCGTGCCGCCCCCGACGGCTACAGCCTGGTGCAGTTGGACAGCGAGCACCTGGCCGCCCTGCCCTACCTGTACAAATCGCGCAATTTCGACACCCTCAAGGCCTTTGACCCGGTGGCCCCCTTGTTCCGCACGCCCTTCATGGTGGCCGTTTCATCCCAGTCGCCCTGGAAGAACATCAGCGATCTGCTGGCCGCGGCCAAGGCACGGCCCGGTTCCATCAGCTACGGCTCGTGGGGTGTGGGCAGCCCGGGGCACCTGGGCGCCGAATGGCTGGAGTCGCTGAGCGATGTGCAGATGGTCCATGCGCCCTACAAGGAAGTCAACCAGCTCTACACCTCGGTGGCCAATGGCGACGTGGCCTGGAGCTTTGCCAGCATCCCCTCCAGCCAGGGGGTGTACAAGGCCGGCAAGCTGCGCTATCTGGCCGTGGCCGCCCCGAAGCGCATCCCCCGACTGCCCGAGGTGCCCACCGTGGCCGAAGCCGGTGGGCCTGCCGATCTGGACGTGAACTCTTTTGTCAGCCTGCTCAGCCCCAAGGGCGTGCCGGCTGCGGTGCGCGCCAAGATCCACGCCGATGTGCTCAAGGTGCTGGCCGAGCCCGAGGTGCGCGAGCGCTTCAACACCTTCGCCTTCGAACCGCTGAATTGGTCGGTGGAGGAGATCTTGAAGAACGCCGATGCGAAGTCGCAGCAATACCAGGCACTGATCAAGAAAGCCAACATCAGCCTGGACTGAGCCCCGCACCCCACGGCGCTACAAGCCCTCGGGCAGATGCTGCTGCAAGGCCTCCTGCATCACCCGGGCCATCAGTTGCTGACGCGCCTTGGGCAGGCGCGCCAGCGTGGTGGCCACGCTGATGCCGGCCACCGGCTCGCCCAAGCCATTGCGCACGGCACAACCCACCGCCAGCACGCCGCGGGTGGCGTGGTTGCCCACCACCGACCAGCCCCGCTCGCGGCTGGCCGCCACCAGCAGGCGCAGGCGCTCCGGGCTCATGCCACCATAGGCCGGCAATTGACCGGCATTGGCCTCGATGCAGGCCTCGACCTCTGAGGGCGGCAAGGCGGACAACAGGGCCAGTCCGGCCGCCCCGACGCCCAATGGCTGGGCCGTGCCCACCTGGATCACCAGGATCTGCACCGGATGCGTGCCCACATGCCTTGCGATGCAGCGCGACAGGGCTCCCTCACGCACGATGGCGAACGTGGCATCGCCGCCACTGGCACTGACCTGAGCCAACACCGGCGCCAGGCGCACAGCCCAGTTGGCACTGCCGGGCTGCGGCTGCAGGGGCGCCAGACGCAAGCCCGGCTGGTAGCGATAACGCCCCTGGCGGGCCACGTAGCCGGCCTCGATCAGGGGCCCTAGCAGGCGGTAGAGCGTGGCCCGCTCCAGACCGGTGGCCCGGCACAGGTCAACCACCCGAACCCCTTCCCGTCCGGCCTCAAGCACCTGGTCCAGCACCTGCAGACCGCGGCGCAAGGTGCGGTTGCCTGCCTCCTCGGACAGCCCCGGGGAGGCCGCCTGCGCCCGCGCTGGCGAGGTCATATCGTCCGCAGAGTGAACGTTTTCAGAATGGATTTTGATGGACATTCAGAACAATCCGGTGTTGAGCCCAGCCGCGCAGTGTGCCTCAGACACCCCAGCGGCCCTGTTGAACCTTCGGAGACAAATCCATGAACCATGACCTCCCGTGCCCCCGCGGGCCCAAGCGCCGCCTGGCCATTGCCTTGCTGGCCCAGGCGGCCCTGAGCAGCCTGTCCGGCCTGGCGGCCGCCCAGCCGGCCACCGCCACACCAGCGCTCAATTGGCCCCTCAAACCGGTCCGCCTGGTGGTGGGCTATTCGGCCGGAGGCGCCACCGACCTGATCGCACGCCAGGTCGGCGTGCGTCTGAGCGAGCAACTGGGCCAGCCAGTGACCATCGACAACCGCACCGGGGCCAACAGCAATGTTGGGGCCGAGGCCGTCAGCCACGCCCCGCCCGATGGCTACACCCTCTACGTCTACACCATTGCCAACACGATCAATGCCTCGCTTTACCCGCGCCTGGGTTATGACCCGGTGAAGGACTTCGAGCCCATCGGCCTGATCGCGAGCATTCCGAACGTGCTGGTGGTCAACCCCGACCTGCCGATCAAGTCGGTCGACGACTACCAGCGCTACGCGCGGGAGAACAAGGACGGCATCACCTTCGCCTCATCGGGCAGCGGCTCGACGATCCATCTGTCTGGCGAGATCTTCAAGATGCGAAGCCGGCTCAACCTGCTGCATGTGCCCTACCGGGGCAGTGCGCCCGCCATCAGCGACCTGATCGGCGGACAGGTGCAATCGATGTTCGACAACATGCCTTCGGCGCTGCCCCACATCAAGGCGGGGCGACTCAGGGCAATTGCCATCACCAGTGCCCAGCGCTCGGTGCTGCTGCCGGAGGTGCCCACCCTGGCTGAATCGGGCTACCCGGGCTTCGAGGTGCAGTCCTGGTTCGGCCTGGCCGCGCCCACAGGCACACCGGCCCCGGTGCTGGAGCGTCTGAACCAGGCCTTGAACAAGGCGCTGGCCCAGCCCGAGTTGCGCCAACGCCTGCAGGAGATGGCGGCCACGCCTTTGCCCGGCACAGCGGCGCAGATGCGTCAGACCATCGCCAGCGACATCAAACGTTGGCGCGAAGTGGTCAAGGCGTCTGGCGCCAAGGCCGACTGAGCGGCGATCACCGATTTCTTTTCACGAGAACACCCCATGTACCCGATTGATTTCTTCTGGCGTGCGGCCAAGCGCTGGCCCGAGCGCACCGCCATCGATGCCCCGGATGAGCGCATCTCTTACGCCGAACTGGCGCGTCGTGTGCGCGCCGTGTCGGCCGCCCTGCTGGCCGCCGACCCGCAGGCACAGAGCCGCGTGGCCATCTGCGCCCACAACAGCGCCGACCACATCGTGGCCTTGTTGGCCGTGCTGGCCTGCGGCAAGACCTGGGTGCCCTTGAACCCCAAGAGCACTGCGCCCGAAATCCGGCGCATCGTGGACGCCACCGAACCCAGCGTGCTGGTGCTGGACGAGACCGGCGCCGAGCTGCTGGAGGATGCCCCGGGGCACCGCATCCCACTGGGCGGGCGCGGGCTGGCCGATCTGATCGAGCGCCACGCCCAGGCGACAGAACCCCGCTTCATGCAACCCGACCACTCCACCCAGGCCATCAAGTTCACCGGGGGCACCACCGGCCTGCCCAAGGGCGTGATGCAGCCCTACCGCGCCTGGATGGCCAACATCGTGAACCAGATCCAGGCCTGGGGCTTTGACGAGCACACCCGCTACGTGGTGGCGGCACCGATCACCCACGGCACCTCGACCTACCTGCTGCCGGTGCTGGCCCAGGGCGGCTGCCATGTGCTGCTGGCCCAGGGCGGGGCCGACGCCGTGCGCCAGGCCTTCCGAGAACGCGGCGGCACCGTGTGCTTCATGCCCCCGACCCTGATCTACATGCTGATGGCCCTGCCCGGCAGCAGCCGGGCCGACTACCCGCACCTGCGCCAGTTGATCTATGGCGGTGCCCCCATGCCGCCCGAGAAGATCCGCGCGGTGCGCGGATTCTTCGGGCCGGTGCTGGGCACCACCTATGGCCAGACCGAAGCGCCGCAGATCCTGACGGTGATGCGCCCCGATGATTTCGAGGATGAGCGTCACTGGGCCGCGGTGGGACGCACCGCCTGGTTCAGCGACGTGGCCATCATGTCGCCCGCGGGCGAGATCCTGCCCCCCGGCGAGATTGGCGAGGTGGTGGCGCGCGGCGACCTGCTCATGAGCGGCTACTGGCGTCTGCCCGACAAGACGGCCGAGACCCTGGTGGACGGTTGGCTGCACACCGGTGACCGGGGCCTGATCGACGAACAGGGCTACCTGTTCCTGAAAGACCGGCTGCGCGATGTGGTGATCACCGGTGGCTTCAATGTCTACCCGGTGGATGTCGAGAACGCCTTGGGCCAGCACCCGGCCGTGCACGAATGCGTGGTGTTCGGCCTGCCCGACGACAAGTGGGGCGAGTCGGTGCAGGCCGCGGTGCAGCTGCGCCCCGATGCCCTGCCCCTGCCCAGCGAGGCGGAGCTGATCGCCTTTGTGCGCGAACGCCTGGGGCCGGTGCAGACCCCCAAGCGCATCCACTTCCATGCCAGCCTGCCGCGCTCGCCTGTGGGCAAAGTGCTCAAGACCGAAGTGCGCCAGCAAGCGCTGTGCACCGCCTGAACCCCAGCCCCCCTCACGCAACGGAGACCCCATGAACGACACCCCCCGCACCCAGTTGTGCCGCCACACCCTGACCAGCCTGCATTACCGCGACGCCGACCTGGTCGAAGACCTGATGGGCCGCAAAGGCTTCACTGAGGTGATGCTGATGCAGATCCTCGGGCGCCCGCTGCGCCCGGTGGATGTGCGCATCACCGACGTGGTGCTGGTGGTGCTGATGGAGCACGGCCTGACCCCGAGCGCCATCGCCACCCGACTGATCTACATGAGCGCCCCCGAGAACCTGCAGGGTGCGGTGGCCGCTGGCCTGCTGTCCGTCGGCAGTTCCTTTGTCGGCACCATGGAAAACTGTTCGCGCCTGCTCGACCGCATCCTGGCCGCGCCCGATGCCGCGGCCGAAGCCCTGGCCATCGCCCATGATCACCGTGGGCGCAAGCAGGCCGTGCCCGGCTTCGGCCACCACCTGCACAAGCCGGTGGACCCGCGCGCCTACAAGCTGATCGAGCTGGGCCGGGCCGAGCCCGAGCTGCAGGGTCGCCATCTGGACGCCTTGATGACGCTGTCAAAAGCCGTCGATGAGGTCTGGGGTCGGCCAGTGACCATCAACGCCACCGGCGCGGTGGCGGCCCTGTTGGGCGAACTGGGCGTGCCCACCGGCGTGATGCGGGGCTTTGCCGTCATCTCTCGCGCCGCCGGTCTGGTGGCCCACATCGTGGAAGAGCAGAAGTCACCCTCAGGGCGATTCATCTGGGACACGGTGGAGCATGCGATTCCGTTTGTTCACGAGGATGGTGGATTGACGGACTGAGCCGTCACCGCCTCACCAGACCCGGGGCCGGGTTCAGGCTCGGGTTCATTCAGGATGGCCAGAGCGCGCTCTGAGAACTCGCACCACATGGACTCCATCAGGATGCCGGCCTGCAGCACCAGGTGCTGCAGGCGCTGCGCACGCTGAGGGCTGGAGGCCGCGAAGTCTCGCTGCTCGATGGCCTGATAGACCGCCAACTGGGCCTGGTGCAGCGCCAGCCGACGGGCGATTTCGGACTCCAGACCACAGGGCCCGACGGCGGCATCAGCCCGCAGACGCACCATCAACTCCTCGCGCAGAGGCCGCGGGTCGGCGGGTTCGGCCACCCAGCGACGCAGCTCCTCGCGCCCAGCGTCCAGCACTTCGTAGACCTTGCGCCCGCCCCGGGCGCTTTCGTCGGCGCTGGAACGCACCCAGCCCGACTCCTCCAGCCGGGCCAGTTCACGGTAGATCTGCTGATGCGAGGCCTGCCAGAAATAGGCCATGGATTTGTCGAAACGGGCCGCCAGATCGAAGCCCGAACTGGGTCGCTCGATCAGGGCCGTTAGCAAGGCATGAGGCAGGGACATGGGGAAGATTTTGCCTCAACAGCGCTTCTGGAGCGCTTGGCCCCTGATTTATGCAACGGGTTGCACAAAGACTGGATTTGACCCTAGAATTTTGTGCAACCAGTTGCAATTAAAACGGAGACCGACGATGAGCCACCCCTACCCTCACCTGCTGCAGCCCCTGGACCTGGGCTTCACCACCCTCAAGAACCGTGTGCTGATGGGCTCGATGCACGTGGGCCTCGAAGAAGTGCCGAACGGTTTTGAACGCATGGCCGCCTTCTATGCGGAACGCGCCCGCGGCGGCGTGGCCTTGATGGTGACCGGCGGCATTGCCCCCAATGATGCGGGCCGGCCCATGAAGGGTGGCGCCAAGCTCAGCACCGAGGCCGAAGCCCTGCAACACCGCACGGTGACCGAGGCGGTACACGCCGCAGGCGGCAAGATCGCGATGCAGATCCTGCACTTCGGGCGGTACTCGTATCAGAAGAACCTGGTGGCCCCGAGCGCCCTGCAAGCGCCCATCAACCCCTTTGTGCCCCAGGCCCTCAGCGGCGAAGAGGTCGAACAGACCATCGCCGACTTCGTGAACTGCGCCGCCCTGGCCCAGTTTGCGGGTTACGACGGGGTCGAGATCATGGGCTCGGAGGGCTACCTGATCAACGAGTTCATTGCGGCGCGCACCAACCACCGCAGCGACGAATGGGGCGGCCCCTACGAAAACCGCATCCGCTTCGCGGTCGAGATCGTGCGTCAGGTGCGCGAGCGGGTGGGCCCGGACTTCATCATCATCTACCGCCTGTCGGCTCTCGACCTGGTCGAGGGCGGCTCCACCCTGGCCGAGGTGATCACGCTGGCCCAGGCCATCGAGGCGGCAGGTGCCACGATCATCAACACCGGCATCGGCTGGCACGAGGCCCGCATTCCCACCATCGCCACCAAAGTGCCACGCGCCGCCTACGCCTGGGTGACGCAAAAGCTCAAAGGCCATGTGGGCATCCCGCTGGTGGCCACCAACCGCATCAACACGCCAGAAGTCGGCGAGCAATTGCTGGCCGACGGCTTCTGCGACATGGTGTCGATGGCCCGCCCCCTGCTGGCCGATCCTTTCTTTGTTCAAAAGGCGGCCGACAACCGCGCCGACGAGATCAACACCTGCATCGGCTGCAACCAGGCCTGCCTGGACCACACTTTTGGCGGCAAGATCACCTCCTGTCTGGTCAACCCCCGGGCCTGCCACGAGACCGAGCTGCTGATCAAGCCCACGGCCCAGCCTCAGAAGATCGCGGTGGTGGGTGCCGGCCCGGCCGGCCTCAGCTTTGCGGTCACCGCCGCCGAGCGAGGCCACCAGGTCAGCCTGTTTGATGCCGCAGCCGAGATCGGCGGCCAGTTCAACATCGCCAAACAGGTGCCGGGCAAAGAGGAGTTCCATGAAACCCTGCGCTACTTCCAACGCCAGTTGGCGCTGAAGAAGGTGGATCTGCATCTGAACACCCGCGTCGATGTGGCCACCCTGGTGGCCGGTGACTTCGACCAGATCGTGCTGACCACCGGCGTGGTGCCACGCACCCCGGCAATCGAGGGCATCGACCACCCCAAGGTGCTGGGTTACCTGGATGTGCTGCGCGATCACCAGCCTGTGGGCCGCTCGGTGGCGGTGATCGGCGCCGGCGGCATCGGTTTTGACGTGTCCGAGGTGCTCACCCATGCGGGCGACAGCGCAAGCCAGAACCCGGCCAAGTTCTACGCCGAATGGGGCATCGACCCCTGCTATGCCCAGGCGGGCGGCCTGGCCCGCCCCCAGGTGGAGCCCTCGCCTCGTCAGGTGCATCTGCTGCAACGCAAGGACAGCAAAGTGGGCGACCAGTTGGGCAAGACCACCGGCTGGATCCACCGCAGCGCCCTGAAGGCCCGCCGCGTCGCGATGACGAACTCGGTGGCCTACCAGAAGATCGACGATGCTGGCCTGCACATCACCGTGGACGGCCAAGCCCAGTTGCTGCCCGTGGACCACGTGGTGGTCTGCGCCGGCCAGGAACCGCAGCGCGAACTGGTCGAAGGCCTGCGGGCTGCCGGATGCCGCGTCCACCTGATCGGCGGTGCCGATGTGGCCGCCGAACTGGACGCCAAGCGCGCCATCCACCAGGGCACCACCCTGGGTGCCCAAATCTGAGACCTCGAACGGAGACAACCATGATCAACACCCTGACCCACCTGAACCCCGCCGTGCAGGCCTCCCTGGCCCGCTGGCACGCCATGGTGCAAGCCAAGGACCTCGCCGGCCTCGGCGCCCTGCTCCACCCCGATGCGGTGTTCCGCTCGCCCATGGCCCACACGCCCTACGGCCCCGCTGCGGCCCTGGAACTGATCCTCGGCACGGTGATGCAAGTGTTTGAAGACTTCGCCTACCACCGCGAACTGGCCAGCGACGACGGGCTCAGCGTGGTGCTGGAGTTCAGCGCCAACGTGAACGGCAAGGCTCTCAAAGGCATCGACTTGATCCAGTTCGATGCCGAGGGGCGCATCACCGAGTTCGAGGTGATGGTGCGCCCGTTGAGCGGCCTGCAGGCACTGGGCGCGGAGATGGGAGAGCGCCTCGCGGCACGCTTGCCGGCGCACAAGCTGAAAGGCTGACGAACTGACCGGCGGACAGGGCAGCGACAG
>RXJO01000511.1:1281-2591 GCA_003987795.1 Curvibacter sp. | reverse complement strand
ACGTCAGATCCGCCCGGCCCGGCGCCGCGGCTATCTTCCTTCAAGGCCAGCATAGCTTCGGAGATATCGAACCATCTCTCAACCAAGCGCGTTTCTCAGCCTTCAACTCAAAGGAAGCTTCTCATGCGTCATCGCGTTCTCGCAGCCGCGGCCGTCTTCAGCCTCGTTACAGGTGGGGCCTATGCGCAGGCTCCCGCGGCGGCTCCTGTTGCGCCCTCCACTCCCGGCGCTTCGGGCGTAGTTGCGCCGCAGAACAGCACTACCGGTAGCAACGGCGCCGTGACGGCTTCGCCGACCGGGCAGCCGGCCGACACGATGTCCAACAGCTCGTCGTCCGCCGGGAATGCCAATCAGCCTGAGCGCGCTGTTCCTCAGGGCGGCGGTGGTGGCGGCAGCAGCAAGTAGCGGCTGAGCGCCATCATTTGCGCGCTCTTCCTTCGGTCCCGCCGGCACCGCCGCGCGGGGCCTTCTATCCGCATCTCACTCTGTCGGCACCGGGCCTTCGTATCAGACGTCGACCCACCCGCGTCGTCTTCAGAAGGTGTTCCGCCCCAGAGGCGCCGATGCACGGCCAAGCCATCTACGCCGCCGTCATCGCCGGCTCCGTCGAGTTCGACTGTCTCTGTCACGAGGTTCCCGAGACCCGAGACGACTGATCGGGTCGGCAATACAGGACCGCGAATGAGCCCGCCCGGTCCGCCGGAGCGGGCTTTTTCGTTCTAGCCGACCAGAACCAGGTGACGCGGCCGGACACCGCGTAAATGACGATCCAAATCCCGACAGCCAGGACGATCGACGCCATGACAGCGGCCGGATGAGCCCGCGTGTGGGTATCGGCGCTGCGTGAGGGGGCGATCTGATCCGAGCCGTCGCTCCCGGCGCGAGCCGGCCCGGACGCCAGCGACCGCACGGCCGAGTATGGCGCCGAGGGCGGGTCATCGAGCTAGGCGGACGCGATCAGCATCCAGTTGCGAGCCCGAGCCAGTCGGTCGTCGTCAGAGGCAAGCGGCATGTCCGTGATGACGCGTTCGACGATGTGGCGCGTCATCTCCTCATCTAGGCCGATGCCCACCGCGAACCCTTCGAGGCGCCTCATCAAGCGCTCGATGACGATCTCGCGGTTGGGGTCGGCGTCGTCGCTCATCCCTGGTCCGGAAAACCCATGATGACGGCGGTCTTCGCCGTCGTGCGGAACTGCTCGGGCGTGGTGCCCTTACCTCGCCTTGCATATCAGAGCGCCCGTCTACCGTCGCCTCCTGTCGCGACCAGATCTGAGGGGGACTGAGCATTGAGCGCCCACCGACGGTCGG
>RXJO01000511.1:991-1231 GCA_003987795.1 Curvibacter sp. | reverse complement strand
AGCGGACGGAGCGTTCCAAGATCATTGAGCGCGGTAATACTCCGCTTGATGGCACGATCAAGTTCCACGATGGTGCGCAATTTCATTGCGCGATCGCGTTTATTTCCGACTGAATGACCTAGGTAAATGACAACAATTTAAATTCCTCAAACAGACGTGGATGATGGATGTATCGGCAGATGGGAACTGCTAAACGCGGCTCTTGACGGAGGCGAGGTACTCGATGTGCGACTCAGCCTT
>RXJO01000511.1:0-784 GCA_003987795.1 Curvibacter sp. | reverse complement strand
GGCGACCGCTCGCATCATACGCGGCTCCTGAGCGAGCCGGCGGAAACCCACACATCTGAGACGTCCTGAGAGCTATAGGTGCCGACGGCACATGGCCGAAAGCCGCCGGTTCGCTTCTGGGCTGGTCCGCTGGAAAATCGGACGGGCTGCCAAGATCCGGCTCGGACAGGTATGCTCGCCAGATCTTCGCCTCGAAGCAGTTGTTCAGGGCGAATCATTCTCCAAGACGTGCTCGACCGTGGGTGGCCGAAGCCACGCACTCGCCGTATCCGAGTCGCCACGCGCATTGCGCCGGATGACCTGCGGCGGCTGCCCGAACGCTCGGAGGAACGCGCGACGCATCCGGTTGCGGTCTGCGAAGCCGGTTTGGTTGGCGACGGCGTCAATAGGATGCCGGCTGCGTTCCATCAAAACCCGCGCAGCCTCGACCCGGAGATTTTCGACTGCCTTGGCCGGCGATTGGCCGGTCTCGGCATGGAAGACGCGGCTGAACTGGCGCGGGCTGAGGTGCGCGGCTTCCGCCAACTCCTCGACCGATAGCGGGTGGTGTAGATTGCGCTTGGCGTAGGTCAGGGCCGCTTGGATGCGGTCCGACTTCGCGTCGAGGTCGAGCAGGGTCGAGAACTGCGACTGGCCCCCCGCCCGGCGATGGTAGAGCACGAGCTTCTTGGCGATCTCCTTCGTCACCTCGTGACCGAGATCTGCCTCGATCAGAGCGAGGACGAGGTCGATGCCGGCACTCATGCCCGCCGATGTCCAGATCGGGCCGTCGTTGATGAAAATG
>RXJO01000107.1 GCA_003987795.1 Curvibacter sp. | reverse complement strand
ACATGGCTCAGATCCGGCGCCAGCGCCCGATACCCCGGTGAAGTGGAAAGCTTGAACGAATCAATGAGAACATCGCGCCCGGACGTGATGTGAACCGGCATTGTGCCCTCTTCGATCATTTCATCCAGTTTGAAAAGCGGAATATCGAGTCGGTATGCGGCTTCTTCGCGAGTGATAAGGTCGTTCATGTTGCCCTCTCAAATTTCAATGGTTCTATATTAATCCCATTCTCTGGAGTATTCAATATTTATTTGAATTGCTGTCGAAGAATTTTGAAATTGAGATTGTTTATTCAATTCGGTATTTCTAGATTCTCCTGCCCTGGTGATTCTCCAAACGATTGGGCGGACAATGCAGCAACGCCACCCCCTTTCTGACAACGATGCCGCATGTATCTGCTGTAGGTGATCACGAATCGCTGCGCCGCTACTGGGCCTGCAGCATGAGCACAGCGGGTGCTGCCAGCTCGTCGGGCGCGATCGAGGAGTTGCTGCAGCGCTGGAGCGAGCCCCACCGGGCCTATCACACGACCCAGCACCTGCAGGAGGCCATGGATCTGCTCAGCACCTGGTGCACCGGGAGCAGTGGGAGCAGCAGGTGCGCCAGCAATTGGCCCTCAGCGCTGGCCCTGGCCCTGTTCTTCCATGACGCAATCTACGACCCCCATCGTGCCGACAACGAGGAAGCCAGCGCTCAGCTGGCCAGGTCGATCCTGGGGCCCCTTGGCGTCCCCGAGGAAATGCTCTCTGCGGTTGACCGACTCATTGGGGTGACTCGGCACGCGGCCATGCCGGCGTCGGAGGATGAATGCCTGATGGTGGACATCGACCTGGCCATCCTGGGGGCGAGATCTGAGCGCTATGCCCAGTACCGGGCCCAGGTGCGGCAGGAGTACCGGCATGTGTCTGAGCGGGACTTCCTGCGGGGCCGTCTCGGGGTGGTAGAGCGCTTCCTGGGGCAGGGCCAGGGGTTGTTTCACACGGAGCGGGGTAGGGCTGAATTGGGGGCCCAGGCGCTGCGCAACCTGGCGGCCGAGGCGCAGGATCTGCGCCAGCAACTCGATCACTGAAAACCCTCCCGCGCGATCTAGCAAGCGCGGGAGAGGCAGCGTGGGCGATGGGGGAGAGATCTATCCCATGGGCTTCCAGGGATCGACTTCCCGTTCTGGGAAATCCTTCGGGGGTGGCAGCGCCGCCTGGCGCTGTGCCTGCCGTTTGATCTGGCGCCGCGTGCGGGGCGCCTCATCTCTGGATTGCCTTGTCTGCATGGCCCCAGACTACCTGCACTGTTGTGGCAATTCCACCTGGCGCATGGGGACGTGTTGTGTCTTTGCGTCAGGATCGACCGCTGGCCGATGCGCGGAAATTTGGGGGGCTACCATCGACGTTTCCCCCATTCTGCGACGCCTGAATGTCGCGCTACTCAGAGCAGAGCCAATGCCGGAGACCCTGAACATTCACGAGCGCCTCTACTATCGGGATCGCTTGCGTGAGGCCCGATATGCTGCCCTGGCAGATGCAGAAGGGTTTGGGGAGATCTGCTTTGCCCTTGAAGCGCTGGGCCTTCGCGTCCACGGCAAGCAGGAAGCGTTGGGGAAATACCGCGAGAAGATCGAAAAGTTCGCTCGTGATTCGACCGCATTGACGCACCTGGTGCAGGCACTGCCCTCACGCTTCAAGTCGTTTCGCGCGCTCTTTGACATCGTGTTGGCCGCGCGCAATGACGCGATGCATACCGGGGCCTACGCTCGACACGCGACTGCGGCAGCGATCGAGCTGTGCATTGGTTTGGAAGAAGGCCTGATGGCTGATCCTGAGGGGAATGATGTGGCGAGAACTGTTGGGAACCTGATGGTCACATCGCCGATGACCGTCGAGCC
Source organism: Curvibacter sp. (assembly GCA_003987795.1). Taxonomy (GTDB): domain Bacteria; phylum Pseudomonadota; class Gammaproteobacteria; order Burkholderiales; family Burkholderiaceae_C; genus Curvibacter. The sequence goes on along the minus strand of RXJO01000107.1, from coordinate 942 downwards.
GTGGCAAGCCGTTGCGCATGCACGCCAGCTCATGCTCATGCATTCGTTTTCGTTCCTGCCGGTGCGGCTTGGAACTTCCTGGCGCTTGCTCTCCGAGTTGGGGCTGGCCAAGTACCTCAATGGCGGTGAAAGGAAGACCCGGCTTTGTGAATCCATCGAGAGCGCCAGCGGCAATGGCCTGGAGCTGGTGTTCATAGAGGACGCCGCCTTGCTGCGACCAGACATGCTGGTGACCGACGTGCTGCAGAAGGCTCAGGTGCAGGAAGGGCCCATGCTTTGGTTGGTGGTAGAGGATCGGCACCCTGAGCGCCTTTGCGGTATCTTGACCCCTTTCGAGCTGATGTAGGGTGCCTTTCGCAGCTGGCGGCACCAGCGCCAGCTCGGGTCACTGGGCCAAGGCCACCTGGTTGCGCCCGGCATCCTTCGCTTTGTAGAGCGCGCGATCGGCACGCAGCAGGACGGCCTCGGGTGTCGTTTCCCCACCCTGTACAACGGTCAGGCCAATCGAGACGGTGCAGGTGGGCTTATCACCGTTGCGTGGCATCTGCTCCACCGTCTTCCGCACTCGCTCCGCCAGGCTCAAGGCAGCACTCATGTCGGTAGCCGGTAGGAGGGCAATGAATTCCTCGCCTCCGTAGCGGCCCAGGCTGTCGGTGTTGCGCAGGCCTTGCGTCAAGGCCTTTGTGACTCGGATCAGGGTCTGGTCACCCACTTGATGTCCATAGGTGTCGTTGATGCGCTTGAAGTAATCCAGATCCAGCAGCATCAAGGCGTAGCCCCGATCTTCATTCAGCCAGCGTTGATGCTCCTGGTCGATCCGGCGCAGAATCGCACGGCGGTTGATCACACCGGTCAGGTCATCATGGGTGGCCAGGTGTTCGAACTTTTCTCTGATCCGCTCATTGACCATGAGCTGGGCACCCACGAGCACCACCAGGATTG
>RXJO01000065.1:1887-2958 GCA_003987795.1 Curvibacter sp. | reverse complement strand
TCATGCTGCCACATGCCTTCCTCCCCGGCAGGGCTGCCACGAATCGCATCCATCGACATCTATCTACACCCACCCCATTCTCACTGACTCTGAACACTACGGATCGTTCACGAAGCGGTGCGACTAGTCTTCGACTTCCTTGCAGCACGCATGAAGGCCAGCCGTCAGGATATCGTCTTCACTCGCGAGTCCCAGTGGACCGTCAAGAGAAGCAAGACACCTATGGACTGGACGATGGACCGCATCTGCGACGCTATCAACATCTCAGTATCAAACGCATATGTCCTTGCGTTCGGAGAAATTATGCTGCAGACCAAAGGCATCGGCATGGGCAATGACGACTCCCCAGGCGCAGCCAACATCTTCTTCGCGATGCTTGAGAGCGAGTACGTCGACAACATGATCCGTCATTTCGGTCGTGACCACATCCGGGATCACTTCTTCCACTTCAAGCATCACCGTCGCTACATCGACGACCTGTTTGCACCGGTTCCGCCATCAGAACTGCCCAGTGCAGAAGACTACTGCGGACTGGAGATGAAAGTCACGTACAGTGGCCACACGGTCGTCTACATCGGCATTGAATCCCGAACAGAAGGAGATTACATGTAAAGCGCGGGATAAGCAACACGCCTTCAAGTTCCAGCTACTGCGTTTCCCCAGCCGGAATTCGTGTGTTCCTCGGAGCATTCGCGTCGGTACAGTCGTGGGCATGCTGTGTCGCACACTTCGCCTCACGACCAAAATCGACGATTTCAAAAACGAGTGCCGTCACATTCTCAACTCTTTCCGCCAACGTCAGTATGAGAAATCCATTATTGACGAAGGTGTGCGAAAGTTTGTTGCGCGCAACATCAATCCCGCCGTTGCCAAGGAGTGGTGCAAGTTCCTCACTAGCACAAGCGCTCCGAACTTAGTGCAACGCACGCTGCCACCAGAGCAACCGGATAGCCCACTGCCAGTGGAACGTGACCCTTCCCCAGATCCACGTAACCCACAAGGCAGCAGTGGCCCCACAGTCATGCAACCCAGCGTGACTGTCATGCCTGCGCAAGTTCATGTATACTTCGC
>RXJO01000065.1:1591-1837 GCA_003987795.1 Curvibacter sp. | reverse complement strand
CAGTTGCCAGTGCAGCCCATTCCACCCCTGGTGCAGTACATTTTGCCTGCACCCTCGCCAAGTCCAAGCATGGAACCATTCCTGCAGCAACAGCAGCAACTGGTCTCGACCGTTCAGACGCTGTCGAGGACCATCGAAAGGCACAACCAACCCAGGAACGACGACGCGCTCGCGCCAACACTGCAAGCCTTAGTGCAAGTTCTGCAGAACCAGCCGAGTGCATCAGCACGAGCCGAAGCAACGACA
>RXJO01000065.1:0-1541 GCA_003987795.1 Curvibacter sp. | reverse complement strand
GTGATTCCGTTACCTTCCAACGCCTCTTTAGCTCCATCGAAGAAGTCAAAGCTGCGTGCCAGCTCAACGCCGTTTTCGAAAGAATGCAAACGCTTGAGGAGAGCGTGAAACGGCTTGCGAGCAACGACCAAATTCAACAGCTTGAGGCCTTCGTCAAGAACCATCGACGCGAGATCATCGATGCTGTCGTGGACGAGTCCGCAAGGACACGATCTTTTGTAGCCCAGGCGCAACATCAGATCGACTTCACCGTGCAGCAGATGAGGGCGCTGACACATGACCATTCGTCAGCGCTCAGTCGCGTTGATAACTCCATCACGGATCGAGCCATCCAAGCCCTAGAGGGAATCAGAAACCTTTCAGACGAGCAGATGATGTGCAAGCATGGCATCAACATCATTCAATCAACCCTCAGGGATATCTTTGAGTCGCTTGAGAGTCAGAAGGTCACTCGAGCGCTCGAGAAGGCTGTGGAGGCACAAAGCGCAATGCTTGTGGATTTGCGCCAAGCCTTCGAAGCAAGGATGGACAGCGTAGACTCCGGCATCATGGAGAACCTGCGCGTGACCGCAGCCGCAATGAACAACGTCCCAGGCGTGCCTCAAGAGCAACTTGTCGCCATCAACGAAGTCGGCAACGTTTGCAACCAGATAGCCGCCACTGTGCAAACTCTGCAAGACGTTATCCCGCGGCTCCCGCAGATCGACACCATAGGAGAACTCGCCAAGCTCATTCAGACGCACATCGACACGCGCGAAGAGCGTGCTCGCGCTGACTGGGCAGACCATGCTGCGCTTTTCACGAAGGAGCTCGTGCAGCACGTTCAAGCAGCGTGCAAAAAGCTCAACGATGGACTCAACGAAGAGCATCCGTTCTTCGTCCAACTTGTCAACGTCGTGAAAGCTATGCTCAGAAAGCACGAAGCCAGCATACTGGAAGAGGTGAGCAAACTCCTTCGATCTCAGCGGCCGGTGTATCAGGAAGCTATGCCAGCAGTAGCGCAGCAAGCGCCGCAACTAGAAGAAATGCGCGACGCAACTCGACCAGCGATGCACGCTGCGTTCGGGGAACAGCTTTCTACCATCGTATTCGAAGCGGTACGAGCGGTTTACACCAAAAGGTCAACGTTTGTGCGCGTAGAAGAAGAACGCGGCGCCTTCGAGCGCAGCGAGCACGCGCGGCCCGCTCGTCGCGGACCGTTCGCAGAAAACTACCAACGCGCCAGGCAAGAATCAAATCGATCCGTTCCGGTCCCGAGCATGGAAAGCGCTGAGCCTACGCCAGAGCTAGAAGAAGCGTGCGTAGCACCTCAACTTGCAGGTACCAACGTGCCGCCAGCGATAGCGGGCACACACGTGCCGCCAGCGATAGCGGGCACCCACGTGCCGCCAGCGATAGCGGGCACCCACGTGCCGCCAGTGATAGCGGGCACCTACGTGCCGCCAGCGATAGCGGGCACCTACGTGCCGCCAGCGATAGCGGGCACCTACGTGCCGCCAGCGATAGCGGGCACCTACGTGCCGCCAATGATAGCGAGCACC
>RXJO01000247.1:1941-2749 GCA_003987795.1 Curvibacter sp. | reverse complement strand
CCTTTGGTTTTCAACACCGAAGCAAAACCACACGCTGTTTGCAAGAAGGTCCTCAACGCGATCTCTTGCGAGTTCGACGTGCCCGTGTAGCGGCTGATGGCGTGCGCCGTATGGTATCGCTGCCATTCACCGGCCTGTCTGCAGCGGATGTTGCTCCTCTTGGGCGGCGTAGAGCCTAACCCCGGGCCTGGTCAGGCGGAAGGTCAACCCAACTACAATGCAACGCCGGCGCAGTGCTTCGCACATGCGTACAGCGTGTGCACGAAAACGAGCTGCCCATATTCGCACATTGGACAGCCCCGGTCGGACGAGGCGAAGGCCGCAGCGGCTGAGAGCCGCCGAGCCATGTTGTGGGTCAAGCAGCACGGGCCGCCCCGGCGCGGCCAGACCCAGCAGAGCAATGACGCTGCGCGCGCGCCGTCCCAGCCGCGCCCAGTGAAACGTACGATGTTTGTGCAGCAGGCCCCGCCTGCAGCCCCAGTGGACCAAGATGCCGTCGCAGATGTACCCGTTCTCGCTGGACGAGGTGCAGTCACACAGGAACCTGCACGGCGCCGACCGACAGCCCCCGTTGGCTCGATCGGATTCTTCTTAGATGAGACCGCCGTCATGTCGGGATACATGACTCGACTTGCCTCTCAGTACTACGAACAGGCCTTGGTGAAGGAAACAGGCATCCAGAAATTCTTACTTTTGGCGACGTGCGCCTCTGAAGGAAGCGCCGTCCCCGTGACGGACGACGAAGGCATCGCCCTCGAAGAGGCGATCGACGATGATGACGACTGCTTTGCACCCAACGCGGGTGTCG
>RXJO01000247.1:1137-1879 GCA_003987795.1 Curvibacter sp. | reverse complement strand
AAGAGCTTCTTGTGCCCGCACCCCGACTGTTTCGTCGCGTGCGAGAGCCGCGCGGCTCTGAGCGAACACACCCTCGGCAAGCACGGGGTCCGCATGGTTCCACGTGCGAAGGACGGTGGCCTTTGCTTGCCCAATTTCGACGGCACTTCCTGTGCGCTGTCGACGGCGGTTGCGGTTGTCCGCGCAGTCGGCGCGACAGCCTTACCACCGACTCCGAAGGTGGTCGGCGGTCAGAAGGTGGAACAATGGGACGCTCTCTCTCGGGCGTTGCATTGGCCCACGGCGGGTTCGGCATGGCGTCTGGCCGACGACCTGGAGCGCAGCTCGTCGGACAATGGGCGGACGTGTCGGTATGTTACTGGACAGCCTCAGCGCCTCGGCGAGGTGCTCGGCTGCCTCTACGAACGCTTTCCACACTTGCAGAAGGACTTTGGAGTTCAAGTGGTGGTTCGATGCGACAAGTGCGCTCGGCGTTCGGTCAACGCGTTTACGTTCGCCATCGGGGGGGTTGGTAAAGCCGTCCACCCGGACCAGCTTCACGTGCTGCCTACGGGAACCGATGAGGCGGACCAACGCACTGGAGTTTGTGAAGAGTGTAAGTTGCCTGCGAACTGGTTCATCTCACTCGAGGCGACGAAGGGCTTCGGCGTACGCACTGTGGGCGGCCTGCTCGGCCCGGTCCAGCAGTATGTGTCGGTCGGCCGGAAGCAAGTGCGTTTCTTTGTTGCAGGCGTCGTGGAGT
>RXJO01000247.1:950-1087 GCA_003987795.1 Curvibacter sp. | reverse complement strand
TGGTCGCAGAAGATCTCGGACGGCCACTCAGATTGGTCCGTTCACGACGGCGCGGAGCAGCCGCGCGGCGGTGCGCCGACGCCATCGAATGTTCGCCTGCTTGTCTGCCGTGCGACGTCGGTGGTGGAAGCGCAACA
>RXJO01000247.1:523-736 GCA_003987795.1 Curvibacter sp. | reverse complement strand
GGGGTCAACGTTGTCCATGTTCGCCGTGAAGGGGGCGCAATCGAGCGTGGCGGGGCGGCGATTCTGTCGCGACACGCACTTGTGCCAATCGAAGTCGTTCAAGTCGATGGTGTGGAGATATCTGCTGCGGCGGTTGTTCTTCCCACGGTCGACGGAGGAACACGCGAAGTCCGGATGGCAGCAATCTACGCGACGAACACGCGCCAGGTGGAC
>RXJO01000247.1:0-406 GCA_003987795.1 Curvibacter sp. | reverse complement strand
CGGCGCGGCGAGGCGGTGGCAAAATGGTTTGCGGACAGCGGCTTCGGAGTGCGGAGCGCGCAGACGAGGACGCGCCATGCATCGGAGGCTTGTATTGACGTCTTGGCCTTCAACCCAGACCTCGGTATTGCCGGCGAGGCAGTGGTGTTACCCATGAGTGAAGATGTATCCGACCACGACGCCATCGCGGTCGCGTTTGAGGTGGAGCCCTTCCGCAGTCGTGCCCAGACGTTCCAGCTCCCTGAAGATGTGACGGTAGACGAAGTGAAGCGGTTTGCTCGCAAGGTGGCACGTAACTGCCGCGCGTTGCGGCCTACGGCTTCGCCAGCGCAGTTCGTGCAGGTGATGTGCACGGCGTTGGTTACGGCGGCGAAAGAAGAGCTGGGCATGCGCGGCCCCTATCGGC
>RXJO01000456.1 GCA_003987795.1 Curvibacter sp. | reverse complement strand
GCCCAGTACACCGCCACCAGCATGATCGGCATGATCGCGCTGGCCGGCATCATCGTGCGCAACTCCATCCTGCTGGTCGACTTCATCCACCTGCAGGTGAACGAGGGCATGCCCTTCAAGCAAGCCATCGTCCACTCGGCCGTCACCCGGGCCCAGCCCATTTTGTTGACCGGGCTGGCCGCGATGCTGGGTGCGTTTTTCATCCTCGATGACCCCATCTTCAACGGCCTGGCCATCTCGCTGATCTTCGGCATCGGTGTCTCTACCCTGCTGACTCTGGTCCTCATCCCCACGCTGTACTACGCGGCCTACCGGCGGCGTTTCGCCGCGTCCTCTTCAACCTGAACCTCAAGGAGCTTTCTCATGAAATCGTGGCAAATCGTGCGCCTGGTTGCCGGCACCTTCATCCTGTTGTCATTGGCCCTGGGGGTGCCTGGCAGCCCCCTGTTCCTCAGCCCCTGGTGGCTGGCCTTCACCGCCTTTGTGGGCCTCAACCTGCTGCAAAGCGCCATCACCCACTGGTGTCTGATGGAAAGCATCCTGCGTAAGCTGGGTGTGCCGGGCGGCTGCTGAGCCATGAGAACTGCCAAGACCCTGCTGGCAGCGGTGGCGCTGATGGCCTCGCTGTCCACACCGGCTGCCGATCTGCTGGATGTCTGGCACGCCGCCAGCCAGAACGATCCCGAGGCGGCAATGGCCCAGGCTCAGAAGGCCACTGCGGATGCACGTCGAATCCAAGCAAAAGCGTTGTGGCGCCCAGGTCTTGAGGTATTGGGTAGTGCTGGCCGCATGAACGCTAGTTCCGCCGTGAATGGAGCCTCTTTTGCTGCCCCCGGATTCGGACAATCTAACGGAGTTTCCTTCGCCACTTCAGTTAGCAACGGCAACTCCACCAGCTGGGGGCTTGGCTTGCGCCAACCGCTGATCAGCGGTGAGCTCAGCGCACGGAGCGATCAACTACTGCAAGGCGCAGGCGCTGCAGAGTGGCAATCACAGCTCACACGGCAAGCCTTGATACTCAACACCAGTCAGCGCTATTTTGACGTTGTGCTATGTGCTCAACGCCTCAACTTGTTGCGACGGCAGCAGCAGGCAGTCATGCGCTCGCTAACCGAGGCAGAAGATCGCTTCAAGTTGGGAGACGCACCTGTGACCGATATCCATGAGGCGCAGGCACGTGCGAAAGCCCTGAAGGCTCAGGTGATTGATGCGGACAACGCACTGCAATTGGCGATGTCGGCGCTGAAGGAGGCGTCCGGACTTCCTTCATTGTCTTTACCACTTGCCCAGCCAGCTGCCGACGTCCTCTCGCCATTGCCTGGTAACGAGGAAGAGGTGCGCGTGCTTGCATTGAAAAATTACCCTGCCCTAGAACTTTTGCAGACACGAGTTGCCGTTGCCGAGGCAGAAGTGCGAGGTCTGGGAGCTGGTGCCTCAGCCTCTCTTGACCTCGTCGCTCAAGCTACCCGGCAACACTTGACCGGGAGCGGTGACTTTGGGCCCGCGAGCAACGATAGTCGCCAGCAGATGATCGGCCTGCAGTTCAGGATGCCAATCGATACCGGCGGCCGAAATGCTCGTCAGCAAGAGGCCTTATTGGCTGTGGATCAGGCTCGTGCTGCCCTGGAACAGGGCCGCTTGCAGGTGGGGCAACAAATCAGGTCAGTTTGGTTGGCGCTTGATAAAGCTCAAGAACGGCTCCAAGCCTTGGCTGCGGCGTTGAGCGCAGCCAATTCCCGCCTTGATGCAACTCGTCTCGGCCGCAGCGTGGGTGACCGCACGACCCTGGACCTGTTGAATGCTGAAAACGATCGAACAGCAGCCGCGTTGCTCCTGATTCAAGGCCGGGTCGAAGTACTTCAAAACAGTTTGCGTCTTGACGCCTTGCTCGGACGTCTTGATGAATCAAGTTTGGCACGCATCAATGCAAAGCTGGTTCAAGGTCCCGATCTTCAACAAATGGGAGAGTAGTGTTATGAGTTGGTTATCAAAGATTCTTGGAAAAGGTGACCAATCCTCCACAGAGAGCTGGCCTGGTGATGCGCTTCTGATCGATGTACGAAGCCCAAGTGAGTTTCAGGCTGGACATGTAGAAGGAGCAGTGAATTTGCCGCTGTCCGAACTCGCGGCTTCAGCACCTAGTCGCTTGCCTGACAAGACGCGCCCCCTGGTACTTTACTGTCAATCAGGTATGCGCTCAGCCAGTGCTCAGCAATGGTTGCAAGCGCATGGGTACCAACATCTGATCAATGGCCGAAGTGCCAGCACTGTGGCATTTCGGCTGCAACGGCAAATCGTGCGCGGTTAGAACTTGCATCAGCTTGTAGGACTCGTCCATGTCTGAAAACACCTTGACCACCGTTGAACTGCGGCAGCAAAGCGACTACCAGTTCCAGATCCATTTCGGTCCTGCCATCGCGCCCTTGCTGGGCGACGAGCCGCCGCCTCTGGGGCAGGGCGCAGGCCCTACGCCGGCACAGTTGCTGGCGGCCGCCGTCGGCAACTGCCTGAGCGATTCGTTGTTGTTTGCCTTGCGCAAGTTCAAGCAGGCGCCTGAGCCCATCCAATGCCGGGTGCAAGCCGAAATCGGCCGCGCACCTGATGCTCGCCTGCGTGTGCTGCGAATGCGGGCCACCTTGCAGCTTGGCGTCCCTCAGTCACAGCTGCAGCATCTCGACCGGGTGCTGGACCAGTTCGAATCGTTCTGCACCGTCACGCAAAGCGTGCGGGCCGCCATTCCGATCACGGTGGAAGTGCTGGACGCCGACGGTCAGCGCCTCAAGTGATCCCTGCCTGCCTTTCTCAACGGAGCTTCCCATGAAAACCCCCTTG
>RXJO01000464.1 GCA_003987795.1 Curvibacter sp. | reverse complement strand
GCGGCGTCGACCGGGTCTTGCTGGAAATAGACGTTGGACGTTTGCATCTTGAAGTGCTCCGGAAAGAGGGGGTCAGGCGCCGAGGCGGGCCATTTCGGCCTTGAAGGTTTCGACGGTCCAGGGTTGGCTGTTCGGGCCGGCCGGACCGGCCTTGTTCAAGTAGTCGATCAGCGATTCGATGTCGTGCAGACCTTGGGCAAAGCCCCGTTCGATCGAGTCGCCCAGCAGGTTTTCATAGGCCGTGGGCGGCGCATCGCGGTGCTGGTGGGTTTCGTTGTAGAGAGGGGGGGTGGCGCTCATCAATAACCTCCGGAGGGTTCGTGGGGTGATCTGAGGGAATCAATCTTTGGGACGGTCGGTCATGAAGCGACCGCTGGGGGCGTCGGCGTTGATCTGCCGGCGGGTTTGGCCATCGATGCCACCCTTGATGGCCCACTCCGCAAACACGGTGGGGCCGGGGGTGAACTCGCGAGGCTGCCAGTCGGCGGTCAGTTCGTCTTCGTCGGTGTAGTACTCGACCAGGGCACCCGCGGGGCTCACGAAGTACCAGAACAGGGCCGACGAGATCGGATGCCGACCCGGACCGAGTTCGGTGCTCCAGCCGCAGCGTGACATGTGCATGCCGCCACCAATCACCTCGTGCAGGTCGCGCACGGTGAAGGCCACGTGGTTCAGGCCTGCGCGGGGCTCGGGCAGTTGCAGCAGGAACAGATCGTGGTGGCCGCCCTCGGGGGCGCAGCGCATGAAGTGGCCCCGGCCGGGGTAGCGGTCGGACACCACAAAGCCCAGATGCTGTTCGTAGAAGGCCGTGGTGGCCGCCAGGTCCTTGACGAAAAACACCACGTGGCCCACCTCGACCGGCGTCGCGCGGTCGTAGGCCGGGCTGGGCTGGTTGACACGGCCGCGGGTGGACCAGGTGTTGGTCTGGGCGCAGGGCAGGTCCAGCACGCGCTTGCGGGTCACCTGCACTCGCACGGCCAGGCCGTTGGGGTCGGTGCAGCCGATGCGCTGGCCGTCGTCCACGTAGCCGGGTTGCGCGGCCAGCTGTTTGCGCAGCACTTCGAGCTCGGCTTGCGAGCCCACGGCCCACACCACTTCACGCAGCGTGGGGTCGGCCTCGATGCCGGCGGGCAGGCCGGGCTTGTCGGAATGGGCCACCTTGACGCGGCAGCCGTTGAGCGACTCGAACACCAGCTCTTGCGGCTCTTCAGCCACCAGGTGCAGACCCCAGTCGCTGAAGAACTGGCGGCACTTGGCCAGATCTGCCGCGCCGAAGGTGATTTCGTCAATGCCCAGAACAGTCATGTTGTTTCCTCGTGGGTGGCCGGCCACCGCTTCAGCGCTTGACCTTGGCCAGGGGGTGGGTAGGCGGGTAGGTGGGGGTCACGGGCTTGGGGTTGCCGATCATCACGCACATCAGGGCTTCTTCGTCGCCGATGTTGATCACACCGCGGTACACGCCCACCGGCCACGAGATCAGGTCACGCTCACCCGCTTCCATTTCCCAGGTCTCGCCGTTCAGTTCGGCGATCAGTTTCACCCGGCCGCGCATCACGAAGAACACCTCTTCGGCATCCGTGTGGATGTGCAGCGGGCCTTCGGCGCCCGCCGGCAGGATCATGGTGGAGAAGGTGAAGTGCTCGGCCACCACGGTGTTCTCGTCGCTGTCCACGCCGGTGGCGCCGGTGCCGATGTAGCGCATCTGGGCTCGTTCGTACTTGGGGTCGAAATCGGCCTGGAACTTCAGGGCCTCCCAGTCGTAGCGACGGGTGGCGCGGGTCGCCACACGCGACTTCAGCCATTGACCCAGGTTCATGCCCTCGGGCGGCTGGTACGCGGTTTGCACGCCTTCGGCGGCAGCTGATGCACTCATGACTTTCTCCAATCCGCTTCGTTTCTTAGGTAAAACATAGTTTCGTGATTGAAACGAGGCAAGTCTATAGCAGAGTTGCCGAAATTCCAAGAATTTCAGCTCAATGCTTGAGTGGAAAACTCGGTGCCTGAGGCGGGGAGATGCCCGGGTAGGGCCGGGGTCCGGGCGGGGCGTTGCGCTGGCCGCGCCCGGGAGCGGTTCAGCCGCGCAAGGCGGCTGCCGCGATCTCCAGCGAGCGCAGACGCAAGGCGGGGTCGAAGACGTCGCTGACGAGCATGAACTCATCGGCCTGGGTCAGTTCGGCGAGCCGGGCCAGGCCTCCGCGCACGGTGCCGGGCCCACCCACCACGGCGGCGGCCAGGAAGTCGTCCACCGCAGCGCGCTCCTGCGGCGCCAGTTGGGCGCGGTAATGCGGCACCGGGGGTTGCAGGCGGCGCCGGTCGCCAGTCAGGATGCCCAGCACCCGCTGGTAGGTGCTGCTGGCCAGGAACTCCGCCTCTTCGTCGGTGGGGGCGGCGATCAGCGGCACGCCGATCACCACATGGGGCTTTTCAAGCGTGGCGGAAGGTTTGAAGAGACGCCGGTAAAGGTCCACCGCCTGCAGCAACAGGCGCGGTGCAAAGTGCGAGGCGAAGGCGTAGGGCAGGCCGCGTTCCGCCGCCAATTGGGCCGAGAACAGGCTGGAGCCCAGCAGCCAGATCGGCACGTTGGTGCCGGCACCCGGCATGGCGATCAGGCGCTGGCCGGGCTGGGCCGGCCCCAGCAGGCGCTGCAGCTCGGCCACATCGCGCGGAAAGTCTTCTTCGGTCTCGACCCGGTCGCGGCGCAACGCTCGCATGGTCAGACCATCGGTGCCGGGCGCGCGCCCCAGGCCCAGGTCGATGCGGCCCGGGTACAGCTCGGCCAGGGTGCCGAAGGCCTCGGCCACCACCAGTGGGGCATGGTTGGGCAG
>RXJO01000394.1 GCA_003987795.1 Curvibacter sp. | reverse complement strand
GCCGAGGCCCAGGCCCAGGCCGAGCAGGTGGCGGCCGACCGTCAGCGGCTGGAGGCCTTGGGCCAGGCCCTGGGTTCGGTGGCGCAAAGCCTGCAAGGCGAATGGCAGCGGGTGGGCGAACAGGCCCTGGCCCAGCAGCAGGTGCTGAGCCAGACCCTGGAGCAGACGGCGGCCACCATCGCCGAACGCAGCGCCGAACAGGCGCGTCAGACCTTGGCCGAGACCAGTCGGCTGTTAGCCCGGCTGGATGCGCTGGCGCAGGCGCGCTCCGAAGCCGAGATCCGGTCCCAGGCCGAACAGGAGGCCGCCGACCGGCAGCGCCTGGCGGCCTGGTCGCAAGCCCTGGGCAGCATGGCCGGCACCTTGCAGGCCGAATGGCAACGTGTGGGCGAGCAGGCCCTGGCGGGTCAGCAGCAGCTGTGCCAGACCCTGGAGAAAACGGCCGCCGAACTGGGCGAGCGCAGTGCCGAACAGGCGCGCCGCACACTGGCCGACATGGCTGCGCTGGTGGCCCGTCAGGACGAGCTGAGCGAGGCTCGCAGCGCCGCGGAAGAGCGCTGGCTGCAGCAGCAAGGCGAGCGCATGGATCAACTGGCCGCCCTCTGGCGCCAGGAGCTCGGTGCCCTGCGCGACGACGAGGCGCGCCGTGGCGACGCGGCGGTGCAGCGCATGGGCGATCTGCAGTCGGCGTTGGCCAGCCAACTGGCCACGCTGGGACAGACCCTGGAGGCGCCGATGGCCCGCCTGATGCAAAGCGCCGCCGAGGTGCCGCAGGCCGCCACCGCGCTGCTGGCTCAGGTGCGCGAGCAGATGGGCACGCTGGATCAGCGCGACCAACAAGCCCTGCAGGAGCGCCAGGCGCTGATGGAGCGCCTGAACCAGCTGCTGCACAGCCTGGAGCAGGCTTCGACCGAGCAGCGTGACCATGTGCAGGCGTTGCTGACCCAGGCCCTGAGTACCCTGGGCCAGGCCGGTCAGCAGTTCACTGACACCCTGAGCAGTCATGCGGTGCGGGCTGAGGACCTGGCCGTGCACCTGCGCGGCGGGGCGATCGAACTGTCCAGCCTGGGCGAGGCCTTCCACCAAGGGGTGCAACTTTTCAGCAGCAGCAACGAAAAGCTGGCAGAAGGGCTTCAGCGGGTCGAGAGCGCCATCACGCAGTCGATGGCGCGCAGCGATGAGCAACTGGCCTACTACGTGGCCCAGGCGCGCGAGGTGATCGATCTGAGCATCAGTGCTCAGCGCGGCATCGTCGATGACCTGCGCCGCCTGCAGGCCCAGGCCGTGGCCGTCGGGAGTGCCTGATGAGCAGCCTGGAGGAGATGGACGAGGGCCTGGAGCAGACAGCGCCGGTCTGGGCCGTGTTCGGTGACCTGATGACGGGCCTGCTAGGGGCTTTCGTGCTGGTGCTGCTGGGCGTGCTGGTGGTGCAGATGGATCTGGTGGATCACCTGCAGGTCGAGGTGCAGAAGCGCCAGCTTGAGGAGCAGCGGCGCATGACGCTGGAGAAGGCCCTGGCCGGTCCGCTGGCCTCGGGGCGGGTGACCTTGAACAACGGGCGCATCGGCATCAGTGGCAGTGTGCTGTTTCCCTTCAACTCGGACCAGTTGCGGCCCGAGGGCCGGGCCTTGCTCAAGAGCCTGGTGCAGCCGCTCAAGGTGTACCTGGCCGAACGCGATGAGATGCTGATGGTCAGCGGCTTCACCGATGACCGACCGATCCAGGAGGGCAACCGCCGTTTTGTGGACAACCTCGAGCTGTCGGCACAGCGCGCTCTGACGGTCACCCGTGCGCTGGTGGATGAGGGCATGCCTTCTTCGCTGACCTTTGCGGCTGCTTTCGGCGCGGAGCAACCGGTGGCTTCGAATGCCAGTGAGGCCGGCCGGGTGCTGAATCGTCGGGTCGAGATGGCGCCCGTGCCCAAATCTGCCCCGGCGCAGGCGGGTGACGCGCGGCCATGAGCTCCTGCCCGGACAGCACAGCCATGCCAGGCCACGAGGCCGCCAATGTGGCATCGCAGGGCCAGGCGCTGGTTCGCCTTCAGGCCTTGCGCGACGTGGGGGGCGCTCAGGCCGATCCGATCGGCCTGGCCCATCTGGAGGCCCTGGCCCGGCAGGTGCAGGCCCATTACGGACCTTTGCAGGCGCGACTGCAGCAACGTCTGGAGCTGGCCCTGGATCGCTTTGAGCAAGCCTGTGACCAGGCGTTGGCGACACCGGTGGCCGCCGTCACCGAAGGCTTGGCTGTACCGTCTTCGGCAGTGCAGCAACTGGCCGAGTTGAACCGGCTTTTGCAGGAGGCCGGTGCGCGCGCGCCGGTGGCCGATGGCGAGGAGCCGGTCTCGGCCCCGTTGCGCAGTGCGGCCGGCCGGCCTGAGATGAAAAGCGTGGCTCGATTCCGTGAAGGCTGGGCACGCCTGCGCGCTGAAACCCGGGTCAATCAGGCCCTGGGTCGCAAGCCCGAGCATGCCGGCCCACTCAACTCACATGCTTTGCTGCTGCGATCACTGGACCTGATGCGGGGCTTGTCGCCCGATTACCTGCGCCGTTTTGTGACCCATGTCGATGCCTTGCTGTGGCTCGATGGCGTCGACCTGAAGGCCGCCCCGCCCAAAGGCAAAACCAAGACCAAGGCCGTTTCGAGCCGGCCACGGTCAAAGCGCTAGGTGCTGGTCGAGCAAGGCCAGCGCTTGGGGCAGATCGAAGGCATCGATGGCCTGGGCCAGTTGACGAGTCAGTCCCGGGTTGGCCTGCTGGAGGGCTGGGCGCAGGGCTTCGAAGGCCTCGGCGGCATCCAGGTCATCGCTGGCCAGTTGCTGGCGCCAACGGGCCAGCGGTTCGGCCAGGGGCGCCAGTGAGCCTGCAGAGGGGGTGGGCGCAGGATCGCCGGGCGCCGGGCTGGCGGGGGCCTCCGATCCCAGGCGCTGCAGGATCGATTGGCAGCTTTCGTCCAGGGCCTGTTGCAGGGCGTGGAGCAGGGCCTGGGTCTCGGCGGCCTCGCTGTCTGGCGCGGCCTGCCCAGGCGGGTGCTTGATCTGCTGCTCGGCCGCCTGGGCCAGACGCTGCACCCGCTCCAGCCCCAGCATGCCTCCCAGTCCTTTGAGGGTGTGCAGCCTGCGCTGGGCAGCCTCGTGCTGGTGCTCTCGCAGTTCCTCTTTCAGTGACTGCATTTCCTGGCCGTGCTCGGCGGCGAAGCGCAGCAGGAAGTTGCGCAATCGCTGCAGGTCGCCGCGCATCGAACGCAGGCCGGCTTCCAGCTGCAGGCCCTCGACCAGGTGCAGGCGCTGGCGCAGAGAGGCATCGTCCCTCGGGGCCTCCTGGGCCTGGGGCTGCGGGCTGGCGCTTGGGGCGGCCGAGTCCTCGGCCTGCAGGGCCTGGGGCAGCCATCGGGCCAGCGTCTGGGCCAGCAGGTTCGGGTCGACGGGCTTGGGAATGTGGTCGTTCATGCCGGCGACCAGGGCCACCGCGCGGTCCTCGGCAAAGGCGTTGGCCGTCATGGCCAGGATGGGGGTGGCGGCCCAGCCGGGCAGCTGGCGGATCTGGCGTGTGGCCTCCAAACCATCCATGACCGGCATCTGAACGTCCATCAAGACAAGCTCGTACGCCTGGCGTCGGGCCAGTTCGAGGGCCTGCTGACCGTCGCAGGCCAGATCCACCGAGAAGCCCAGGTCCTTGAGGAGCTCCAGGGCCACCTCCTGGTTCATGACGTTGTCTTCCGCCAGCAGCAGCCGGTGGCCTGGTGCGAACCTGGGCAGGGCCTGGGCCGGGTTCGGCCGGCCGGGCAGCAGGTTGCGACCCTGGGCCAGGGTCACCGAGATGGTGTCGGACAGCAAGGCCGGCAACACCGGCTTGGGGATGAAGGCGGCAAAGATGCCGTCATCTTTGACTTCGCTGGGGCAGCCGCTGCTGCCGCTGACCAGGATGCACACAGGCTGCTGGCGCAGTGGCAACTGCCGGATGCGTTCACAGGTCTGCGAGCCATTGAGTCCGGGCATGAGCCAGTCGGAGAACACCATCAGGTACGGGTCGCCCTGGGCATCGGCCTGGGCGACCATTTCGAGTGCCAAGGCACCTGACTGGGCCCGGTCGACCCGGGCCGCCAGCCCTTGCAGCAGATCGGCCAGCGCTTCGCGGGCCTCCTCCATGTCATCGAGCACCAGCACACGGCTGCGGGGTGGCAGGGGCAGGGTGTCGTTGGCGGGGCTGTCGGGTGCCGGCTTGAAAGGGGCTTCGAGCCAGAAGGTGCTGCCCTGGCCTGGCTGGCTGCTGACGCCGACCTGGCCGCCGAGCAGATCGGCCAGGCGCCGGCTGATGGCCAGGCCCAGGCCGGTGCCGCCATACAGGCGCGTGGTCGACACGTCGGCCTGCTGGAACGCGTTGAACAGCCGGGCCTGCTGATCTGCCGTGATGCCGATGCCGGTGTCGCGCACCTCGAAGCGCAGCCACAGCCGTCCGTCGCCGCGGTCGGGCAGCAGACTGCCGCGCAGGCGCACGCTGCCGTGTTCGGTGAATTTGACCGCATTGTTGGCAAAGTTGAGCAGCACCTGGCCCAGGCGCACCCCATCCCCATGCAGCATGCGCGGCAGGCTGCCGATTTCGGCCACCAGCTCAAGCCCCTTGGCCTCGGCTTTCTCGGTGACCAGGGCAAACACATTGGAGACCACCCGCTCCAGTTGGAAGTCGGTGGGGTCCAGCGTCATCTTGCCGGCTTCGATCTTCGAGAAATCGAGGATGTCATTGATGATGGCCAGCAGGTGCATGGCGGCGTCCGACAGCTTGTCGAGCTGCTGGGTCTGCCGTTCGTTCAGCGGAGCTCGGCGGATCAGGTGCGCCAGCCCGATGATGGCGTTCATCGGGGTCCGGATCTCATGGCTCATGTTGGCCAGGAAGCTGCTCTTGGCGCGGTTGGCGCCTTCGGCCATGTCTCGGGCCCGCCGCAGCTCTTCGGCGTTGCGGTGCTCGGCCGTCACGTCCTCGATGATGCCGATGATGGCGTTGGGGAATTCCGGGATGTCGATGCGGGCGTCGGTCAGGCGGGCCCAGAAGCGGCTGCCGTCGCGGCGGCGCATCTCGTGTTCGCGCACATGGGAACCTGGCTCATGGAGCTGGCGTTCGATCAACTGGCCGGCCGCCTCGTACTCGGCTTCGCTGCCATACCAAAGCCGGGTGCTCTGGTCTTGCAGCGCACCAGGGGGATAGCCGAAGATTTCTTCGACCTTGCGGTTGCAGCGCAGCACCCGGCGTGACTGCAGGATCACGATGCCGACCGTGGCATGGTCGAAGATGCCCCGCAGTTCGCTGTTGGCCGAGCGCAGCTGCAAGGCCTGCTCGGACAGCTGCCGGCTGGCCTCTTCCAGGCTGGCGGTGCGTTCGATGACCCGCTGCTCAAGCTGCTCCCGGTGCGCCTGCAGTTCACGCTCGGTGTTCTTGCGCTCGGTCACGTCCATCCAGACGCCGGTCAGGCAGTTGCGCCCGTCGAGTTGCAGTGGGCGCATGGAGATCCAGAACTCGCGCACCTCGCCCTTTTTGTTGCGGCGCTGGTTCTCGAACTCGAGACCGTTCTCGGTCACGATGCGCTGCACGATGGTGTCCACCTGATCCCGACTGAGATGTGCCTGCAGGTCGTAGATGGTCAGGCTGGCGAATTCGTCCCGCTCGTAACCCATGGCCTGGCAGGCCGCGTCGTTGAAGCTGATGAAGCGCAGGCTGGCGAGGTCGACCAGCACGATGCCCACCGGGGCCTGGCTGACGATGCTGGCGTACTGGCGTTCCCGGTCGGCCAGCGCCTGCTGGGTCTGGTGCAGGGCCGTGATGTCACGCCCCACACCGAGCACGCCCAGCAGATGGCCCTGGGCGTCGCGGATCGGGGTCTTGATGGCGGTCACCAGTTCCCGGTGACCGTCGGCGAACTGGCGCCAATGAGGGGGCAGCTCGTAGCGGCCGGTGTCGATGGCGATCTGGTCGCCACTGAGGTAGAGGGCGGCCTCTTCGGGCGCGAACAGATCTGAGTCCTTGAGCCCCAGCAAGTCCTCGGGGCTGCGCCCCGTCTGCAGCAGAAAGCGTTGGTTGAAAACCTGGTAGGCCCCCTCCGGGTCCTTCAGCCAGACCAGATCGGGCATGCCCTGGATCAGGGCATGCAATTGAGTGCGTTCGGCGTCCAGGGCTTGTTGGGCTTCGCGGCGTTGCAGGCGGGCATCGCGGTAGGCCAGCACGGCACGCGCCATGTCGCCGAGCAGCCCTTGTCGCCGGGCACTGCTGGCCAGATGGTCGAACAGCGTGCCCTCTGTCAGCTCTTCACCTTGCTCACTGAGCTGCCTCAGGGCGGCATTGAGCCTTCCCAGGCGCCGCGCCAGACGCCAGGTCACGGCCAGCCACAGGGCCAGCAAGAGGCCCGTGGCCACGCCGCTGAACCATTGCATGCGGTCGCGGATGGCGGCCAGGGCGGTGCTCGCTTCGGCATTGCGCTGCTGGGCCCGCTGGGTGAGCTGTTCGTCGATGGCCTGCAATTGCAAGGCCAGTTTCACGTAGTGCTGGTGTGCCGTGAGCAGGTGCAGACCGGCCAGCCGCGTGTCGATCGAGGCCAGGTCGGTGCTCATCAGCACAAAGCGCTTGAAATCATCGAATTCAGTCTGGGCCGCGCGCAAGGCAC
Source organism: Curvibacter sp. (assembly GCA_003987795.1). Lineage (GTDB taxonomy): Bacteria > Pseudomonadota > Gammaproteobacteria > Burkholderiales > Burkholderiaceae_C > Curvibacter. The sequence continues at coordinate 21,336 of RXJO01000394.1, read as the reverse complement.
CGGCCTGTTCCGCCGCCAGATCGGTTTGGCCCAGACGAGCCAGGCGCTGTTCGAATTCGGCCACCTGATCGACGATGCGGGTGTGCAGCCGGTAGGTGCCCGCTTCGTCGATGCGCCCGTCCTGGGCCTGGGCCAGCGCGTCGGTCAGTTCTTGTTGCAGCACCAGCGCCTGCAGGCTGATCGATGAGGCTTCGCTGGCGGAGGCCAGGTCGCGTGCCTGTGCCTGGTCGTAATGGCTGCGCGTCTGATGCAGTTGCTGCTCGGTGAGCCGGTTGAACACCCCGCCCAGCATCAGGGCCAGCGCCACGGGCAGGAACAGCAGCAGCAGGAACTGCAGTTGCTTGGGGTCGGTTCGCCACTTCATGGCGCCGGAGCCGCCTTGAGCAGGGATGGCCAGAGCGCTGGCGGGATGCTGCCCAGGTACTCGAAGCCGTCCGAACCCAGCGGTCGCAGCACCACCATGGTCCCTTCGGGCTTGACGAAATAGCCCATGAGGTCGGCCAGATTGGGGGCGTGGGCCACGATCAGACGGTTGCTGCCCGGAGCGGGAGGACTGCTCACCAGCCGCCGGGTGGCCAGCAGCACAGGTTTCTTCTGTTCGCTGGTCAGGTTGGCGGTGTACATCAGGTCCGGGTCGGCATGAACAGGGCCCTTGAAATCGGGGAAGGCCAACTTGACGGTCTCGGTGGTCCGGCACAGCGGGCTGTGGAAGATCTCGGCCACCGGGATGCGGGCCTGGCGCAGGATGTTGCCCAGGGTGACGGCAAGTCGCCGGCCCTCGTCGTTGAGGACGCGCTGGGTGCTGCAATCGTCCAGTCGCAGGCCGGTGACGGCGTCGGCCCGGCTGTTGTCGGTGGTCCCATGGCGCATGTACAGCACATATCCGCCGGCACGCAACTGGTGCAACTGTTCAGGCTTGGCCATCACCTCCTGGAAAGGTGTGGCAGACGGCACCTGCGCATCCGCCGCTGCGGGATCGAGCCAATGCATGCCCAGGCCCAAAAGGGCCGCACAGACCGCGCGCCGTCGTGCAGCAGATCCGTGAGAGGAGGGCTCAGGCTTGATCGGCATAGTGTTCGGCGATGGTCGTGAATTCGTCAAACCGGGCCAGGTAGGCATCGACGATGTCGGGGTCGAAGTGGCTGCCCCGTCCCTCGGTGATGATCTGGCGGGTGGTGTCCATGGGCAGGGGGGGCTTGTAGGGACGCCGTGAGATGAGGGCGTCGAACACGTCGGCCAAGGCCATCAGGCGGGCCGGCAGCGGGATCGCCTCACCGCTCAGGCCCAGCGGGTAGCCACTGCCGTCCCATTTTTCGTGGTGGCCGGCCGCGATCTGCTGGGAGGTCTCGAGAAAATCGAGAGAAGGGCGGCCATCGCTGCCGGTGAGCTTGTCGGCCTCAGGTTGGCTCTGCAGTTCTCGGGCGCGCTGGACGGCTTCTTCCAGGGCCTGGGCTCCGATGGCGGCATGGGTCTTCATGATCTCGAACTCGTCGGGTGTGAGCCGGCCGGGCTTGAGCAGGATGGCATCCGGAATGCCGACCTTGCCGCTGTCGTGCAGCGGCGCTGCCTTGGCGATGCGCTGGCGCACATCAGGGGCGGCGAGCGCCTGGGCGAACCGCGGGTGATCCAGCAACTGGTTCATCAGCACCTCGATGTAGGCCTGGGTACGCCGCAGGTGGTTGCCGGTCTCGTTGTCACGTTTCTCCGCCAGAGTGGCCAGTGCGAAAAGACTCAGGTTCTTGATGAGTTCGTTTTCCGCCATGCGCCGCCGCACCTCGGCGTCGAGAAAGGCGTTCTGGTGGGCCAGCCGGTCGCGGGCCTGCTTGAGCTCCAGCTGGGCGTGCACCCGCGCCAGCAGCAGGGCTGGCTTGACTGGTTTGGTGACGTAGTCCACTGCGCCCAGTGCCAGGCCGTGCTCTTCGTCGTCATCTGCATTGAGCGCGGTGACGAAAATCACCGGGATGTCGCGCCAGAGCGGGTTGGCCCGCAACTGCTCCAGCACCTGATAGCCGCTCATCTCAGGCATCATGACATCGAGCAGGATCAGGTCGGGCCGGGGCGGGTTCTGCAGCGCCAGCAGGGCTCGTTGCCCCGAGTTGGCCACGCGGACGTGATAGAGCGGGCGCAGCATTTGACCGATGACGGAGAGGTTCTCCTTGGTATCGTCTACCAGCAAAATCGTCGGCAAATCAGGGGCCTGAGGCGCCGGAGCGTCTGGATTCAGGGGTGAAATGGCGTTCGGTGGGTGCATTTGCTGTCAACAACCGATATTGAGTCGGTTGTTAGATACAACAAGATACACGAAGTGCTTCAATAATCCAGCCTGATTCACAATGAATGGCTGGGGAATGGGTTGGCCCCTGTAGAAAATGCCGATTGATCAAGGCTGCGATGGCAACCCACGCCGCTCCGGGGGCTGTCAGACATAGACATCGACCTGCCGCCCCAGAGGGTTTTGCTCGTCCTGACGGCGGGGTCGCGTCGGCTGCTTCTGGCTGGCGACCTTGTCGTTGCTCGATTCCTGTGCTTTGGAGGCCTTGTCCAGTTTGGCTTGCTGCTGTTGCTGTTGCAAGGCGCTGATCTGGGCCTGGACCACCTGAATCTGGCTTTGCAGCAAGGCAGCCTTCTTCTGTTTGGTCTTGGCGTCCTCATCGGAATTGGTGACGTCTTTGAGCTGCTGCGTCAATTGCCGCAATTGCTTTTGCAGGGCCGCGATCTGGCTGGCACTGTCGGTGCCGCCTGAACCGGTGCTGGCGGTGATGGTGCTGGAGGCGCTGGATGAGCTGGAATTGACTTGCATACCCTCTTTATCGGCCGCAGGTGTCAAAAATGAACAGATTTGACATTCTTGCCCTGACCCGTCACATGAGCGGTGAAACCGGTGCAAAGGGAGTGGGCCCCGACAAGCCTGTCATGGCTTCAAGGTCTGGGCTGCTTCCTGACAGCCTGCGCTGCAGCCAGTGGTCCGTATGCCATCTACCACGTCGGACACCGGGTTTTCCCTGGACTGAAAATCCAATTCAGCTCCATTGACGTAACGCAAAAACACAGCGTTCGCACTGCGAAATCATTTTGGGTTTCGCCGATCATCGGTTGTGCCCATCGAATTTCTGACCCGCTTATGCGCAATATCAAGCTCTATGAATCAAACCAACATCAATTCATTTTGTTGAACGAGAGCGAGCCGGGCGAAGAAGATGGGATCAGGTCCAATCAATATCTGGTGATTCATGAAGGGCAGGGGGTCTTGCTGGATCCCGGCGGTTTTGGCGTGATGCCGAGGGTGCTGGCCGAAATGCTGCGCTACCTTCAGCCAGCCGACATCAAGGGGGTGTTTCTGTCGCACCAGGATCCGGACATCGTCGGTGGCTTGTCGACCTGGCTGGAGTTGCTCGATGCGCCGGTGTATGTGTCGAGCATCTGGATGCGGTTTCTGCCGCACTACGGTCTCAAGGACATGTCCCATTTTGTGGGGGTGCCCGATGCCGGCATGCATTGTGACGTGGCCGAGGGCTTTCGGCTGGAGGTGGTGCCTGCGCATTTTCTGCACTCAGAGGGACAGATCAATGTGTACGACCCGGTGGCCAAGGTGCTGTTCTCTGGGGACATCGGTGCCGCCATGCTGCCCCAAGACCTGGAAACGGCCTTTGTCGATGACCTGGCGAGCCACCTGCCCTACATCGAGGGCTTTCACCGGCGCTACATGGGTTCGAACCGGGCCATCCGCTGCTGGCTGGACACGATTGTCCACCTGGACATCGAGATGATCGCTCCCCAGCATGGGCCGGTGTACCGGGGTGCGGCAGTGGCGCAGTTGCTGGAGTGGCTGGGTGGTTTGCAATGCGGCATCGACCTGCTGCAAAGTGGCGGACGATTCGCCCGATGAGCGCCCCTGCCTTCACCAACCACCTGGAGGCGCTGCGCCTGCGGGTGATGGACAGGATGGCCTCCTTGCTCGAGAGCCAGACCCGCAGCCGGGCCTTTGCCAGCAACCTCGGCGCCCTGGTGCGCCAGGTGCAGAGCGAGGTGATGACCGAACTGGAGGCCTTGTCGACCGAGGCCATGCCGCACAACCTGGCCTTGCGGCTGCGCCATGTGATCGACACCTACCGCAGCCTGGAGCAGACCATGGCGCTGCTGCTGGGCGAGCGTCAGCGTCAGTGGAGCCGCAACACTGAACATGCCAAGACCACCTTGCTGGAGTTCAACCAGACTTTGACCGATCTGGCCTCGACGCTGATCGAAAAAGACCTGTTCGAGCGCCAGAGCAGGGTGCTTGAGCGCATCATCCTCTCGCACGAGCATGTGGCCCAGTGGAAGGCCTTTGTGCAGGAGATCCTGGCCGACTTCCATGCGATCTTCCCGTTCAATTTCTTCTACATCGCGTTTGCAGAAGAGCACGGCCTGTCCTTGTACCTCTACTACCTTGGCGAGTACCCCGAGGATCTGAAGAAGGACGCGCGCGAGATGTTGTCGCGCCAGATGCTGGCCGGGCTGAACCTGCCGGCCGACACCTTGCTGGAGATCGACGAGTTCGAGATCCCGGTGACCGATCATGACGCCTCGGTGGATGACATCCGCATGATCACGGTGGCGGTGCCCGAGCACACGCCGCGGCTGGCTGGTTTGCTCGGCGTCGCGTACGTGGGCAGCAACGAGCTGACGTCGCAGGAGGAGAGCGTGGTGCGATCCATCCTGTCGGTCATGGTAATGGTGGTGGGCTCCAGCAAGCTGCTGTCGCGCACCTTGTCCGAACTCGAGTATTACGCGATGCACGACCCCTTGACGGGGCTTTACAACCGGCGTCAGTTCGGCAATGTGCTCGAGTACGAGTTCGGACGCTCCGAGCGGCACGGGCACGAGTTCTCGCTGCTGATGCTCGATCTGGACGATTTCAAGGACATCAACGATACCTACGGGCATCAGGTGGGCGATGAGGCCCTGCGTGGCGTGGCCGAGATTCTGCGCACCCAGATCCGCAAAGGGGACGTGGCTGCGCGCATCGGCGGCGATGAGTTCACCGTGCTGCTGATGGAAACCGGTCGCAGCGGGGCGAGTACCGTGGCCAATCTGCTGGGGCAGGCCCTGCGCGAGCGCAGTTTCACGGCGCCCGATGGCAAGCAGTTCCACCTGACCGTGTCGATCGGCATCGCGGTGTACCCGGGTGATGCGGGCAATGAGGCCGACATCCTGGCGGGCGCTGACCAGGCCATGTACCGGGCCAAGGAGATGGGCAAGGATGGTGCCTGCACCCTGGAGTCGCTCAAGGGAAAAACACAGGCCGGGCGACAGACCCGCGACTATGCCGAGCGCCTGCGCGTGGCGCTGCATCAGGAACGGATCGTGCCGTATTTCCACAGCATCGTGGACTGCCACAGCGGCGAGCTTTTCGCCTGCGAGACGCTGGCCCGCATGGTCGAGCCCAATGGGGACATCGTCGTGGCCGGCCAGTTCATCGAGACCATCGAGAAGTACGGCATGGGTCGTGAGCTGGATCGCATCGTGATCCGCAAGGCCCTGGAGGCCCAGCGCCAGCGCATGCTCGGTGGCTCGCCCGACATCAAGGTGTTTCTGAACCTGTCCGCCCAGGAGATCCAGGGCCGCGGTGTGCTGGCCTATGCAGAAGACCTGTGCAACACCTTGGGCATCCCGCCGCAATGCATTGTTTTCGAGATCCTGGAGCGCGACGCCATCGGCGACATGACCAATATGCGCACCTTCCTGACGCAATTGCGAAGCCGAGGCTTCGCCTTTGCGCTAGATGATTTCGGCAGCGGCTACAACTCATTCCATTACCTGCGTGAGCTGAAGTTCGAGTACGTGAAGATCGATGGTGCGTTTGTGCGCAACATCCTCAATTCGAAGATCGATTACGCGCTGGTGCACAACCTGTCGCGCCTGTGCCAGGACATCGGCATCCTGACCGTGGCCGAGTTCGTCGAGAGCGATGAAATCCTGCAGGCGCTGCGCGAGATGGGCATCAATTACGCCCAGGGCTACCGCATCAGCCTGCCGACCCGAGAGATGCCGCTGGCCACCGCAGGCATAAGGGCGCTCAGTGACTGAGGCGCTTCGGGAATGCCACCGTTGCAAATCAAAAAGTCACAAATGATGTAAAAAAATATTTCGTGGGGTTTAATGCCCTGCTGGATGATCAACGCGTCATTGTTGAGGATGAGCGGCATTTTTTTGAGCTCACAGGGGGCCTTCATGGATCCCTGTGAGGGCCTCCTTTCGAGGGAGAGTGCATTGGGCGGGGCATCTTTCGATTTCATAGATGAAGGCGATCAAAAATATCGAGCGATATAGATTCTCTATTTTCGGAATTGTTTCTTTGGTCTGGTTCTTTTGCTCGTGAACACCCAGAATGAAGTCCTCGATCAGAAATGAGCGAGGAGCCTGGCGGCGTCATCGGTTCAGACCGGCGTCGCGGGTTCTCCGGTCCAACGGCTAATCGACACTTTTCAAAAGGAACCCTTCATGGAAAACAGCACCCCCACCGCCGGCAAGTGCCCGGTCATGCATGGCGGCATGACCCAGACCAGCAAGACCAACGTCGACTGGTGGCCCAAGGCTTTGAACCTGGACATCCTGCACCAGCATGACACCAAGACCCAGCCTCTGGGGGAGGGCTTCAACTACCGTGAGGAGGTGCGCAAGCTGGACGTCGGAGCACTCAAGCGCGATCTGAAGGCCTTGATGACTGACAGCCAGCCCTGGTGGCCAGCCGACTGGGGGCACTACGGTGGCTTGATGATCCGCATGGCCTGGCACTCGGCCGGCACCTACCGCATTGCCGACGGCCGCGGTGGTGCAGGCACCGGCAACCAGCGCTTCGCCCCCTTGAATTCCTGGCCTGACAACGGCAACCTGGACAAGGCACGACGCCTGCTGTGGCCGATCAAGCGCAAATACGGCAACCGCCTGAGCTGGGCCGACCTGATGATCCTGGCCGGCAACATGGCCTATGAGTCGATGGGCTTGAAGACCTTTGGCTTCGCTTTCGGTCGTGAAGACATCTGGGCCCCCGAGAAAGACATCTATTGGGGTTCCGAGAAGCAATGGCTGGAGCCCAGCGGTGGTCCCAACAGCCGGTACTCGGGTGAGCGCAATCTTGAAAACCCGCTGGCCGCGGTGATGATGGGGCTGATCTATGTGAACCCCGAAGGGGTGGACGGCAAGCCCGATCCACTCAAGACGGCCCGTGATGTGCGCGAGACCTTCGCCCGCATGGCCATGGACGACGAAGAGACGGTGGCCTTGACCGCCGGCGGTCATACCGTGGGCAAGGCGCACGGCAACGGCGACGCCGCCAAGCTGGGCCCCGCACCGGAGGGCGCTGACTTGCACGAGCAGGGCCTGGGCTGGATGAACCACGCGGGCCGCGGCATCGGTCGTGACACCGTCACCAGCGGCATCGAAGGTGCCTGGACCACCCACCCAACCCGTTGGGACAATGGCTATTTCGAGTTGCTGCTGAATTACGACTGGGAGCTCAAGAAGAGCCCCGCCGGAGCCTGGCAATGGGAGCCGATCAACCTCAAGGATGAGCATCGTCCCGGAGACGTTGAAGGCGTCAGCGGACACACCCGATTGATCATGACGGACGCCGACATGGCCATGAAGATGGATCCGGCCTACCGCGCGATTTCCGAACGCTTCTACAAGGACCCGGCCCACTTCTCCGAGGTGTTCGCCCGCGCCTGGTTCAAGCTGACCCACCGCGATCTGGGCCCCAAGGCGCGTTACATCGGCCCCGACGTGCCGCAGGAAGACCTGATCTGGCAAGACCCGGTGCCCGCCGGTCGCCGTGACTACGATGTGGCCGCTGTGAAGGCCGCGATTGCAGCCACCGGCCTGAGCACGGCCGATCTGGTCAGCACCGCATGGGACAGCGCCCGCACCTTCCGTGGCTCGGACAAGCGCGGTGGTGCCAACGGTGCCCGCATCCGCCTGGCACCGCAAAAGGATTGGGAAGGCAATGAGCCGGCCCGCCTGGCCCGCGTGCTGTCGGTGCTGGAGCCGATCGCGGCCCAGTTCGGCATCAGCGTGGCCGACGTGATCGTGCTGGCCGGCAACGTGGGGGTTGAGTCTGCCGCCAAGGCGGCCGGTTTTGAAATCACCGTGCCGTTCGCACCCGGTCGTGGCGATGCGACCCCCGAGCAGACCGATGCAGCGTCTTTCGATGTGTTGGAACCGGTGGCCGATGGCTTCCGCAACTGGCTCAAGAAGGACTATGTGGTGAGCGCTGAAGAACTGCTGCTGGACCGCGCCCAACTGATGCGCCTCACGGCCCCGGAAATGACCGTGCTGATCGGCGGCTTGAGAGTGCTGGGCACCAACCATGGCGGAACGGCACACGGCGTGCTCACCGACCGGGTCGGCACTCTGAGCAATGACTTCTTCGTCAACCTGACCGACATGGCCTACACCTGGAAGCCGGCCGGCAGCAACCTGTATGAGATCCGTGATCGCCAATCGGGTGCGGTGCGCTGGACCGCCACCCGCGTGGACCTGGTCTTCGGCTCGAACTCGGTGTTGCGCGCCTATGCCGAGGTCTATGCCCAGGACGACGCCCGTGAGAAGTTCGTGAAAGACTTCGTGGCCGCCTGGACCAAGGTCATGAACGCTGACCGTTTCGACCTGGCCTGACCCGGTCTGCGGCCCCGCGAGGGGTCAACATGAGAAAAGCCCCTTTCGGGGCTTTTCTTGTTCAGGGCGATCGCGTGATCAGTCGCCGAGCAGCGACAGGTCGCGCACAGCGCCCTTGTCGGCCGAGGTGGCCAGCAGGGCATAGGCCTTGAGGGCGGCCGACACCTTGCGCGGGCGCGGCTTGACGGGCTTCCAGCCCTTGGCATCTTGCTCGGCCCGGCGCTTGGCCAACTCTTCGTCGCTGACCAGCACATTGATGCTGCGGTTGGGGATGTCGATGCGGATGCGGTCGCCATGACGGACCAGGCCGATGGTGCCGCCGGCGGCGGCCTCAGGCGAGCAGTGACCAATCGACAGACCCGAGGTGCCACCCGAGAAGCGGCCATCGGTGAGCAGGGCACAGGCCTTGCCCAGGCCCTTCGACTTGATGTAGCTGGTGGGGTAGAGCATCTCTTGCATGCCCGGGCCGCCCTTGGGGCCTTCGTAGCGCACGATCACCACGTCGCCGGCCTTGACCTCGTCATTCAGGATGTGCTCGACCGCCTCGTCCTGGCTTTCGACCACATGGGCCGGGCCTTCGAACACCAGCAGGCTGTCGTCCACACCGGCGGTCTTGACCACGCAGCCGTCGAGTGCGATGTTGCCGCGCAGCACCGCCAGGCCACCTTCCTTGGAGAAGGCGTTGTCATAAGAGCGGATGCAGCCTTCGACCCGGTCGGTGTCCAGGCTGGGCCAGCGCGTGGCCTGGCTGAAGGCGACCTGGGTGGGGATCCCGGCCGGGCCGGCCATGTAGAAGGTGCGCACGGCCTCATCGGTGGTGGTCGTGATGTCCCAGTGGGCCAGGGCTTCGCCCAGGGTCTTGCTGTGCACCGTGGGGACGTCGGTGTGCAGTTTGCCAGCGCGGGCCAGCTCACCGAGGATGGCCATGATGCCGCCTGCACGATGCACGTCTTCGATGTGGTACTTGTTGGTGTTGGGTGCGACCTTGCACAACTGGGGCACCACGCGCGACAGTCGATCGATGTCGGCCATGGTGAAGTCGATGCCCGCCTCCTGGGCGATGGCCAGCAAATGCAGGATGGTGTTGGTGGAGCCGCCCATGGCGATGTCCAGCGTCATGGCGTTCTCGAAGGCCTTGAAGCCCACCGAGCGCGGCAGCACGGTTTCATCGTCGCCTTCGTAGTAGCGCTTGGCCAGATCCACGATCAGGCGGCCGGCGCGCTTGAACAGTTGCTCGCGGTCGGCATGGGTGGCCACCACGGTGCCGTTGCCCGGCAGGCTCAGGCCCAGGGCTTCGGTCAGGCAGTTCATCGAGTTGGCGGTGAACATGCCCGAGCAAGAGCCGCAGGTGGGGCAGGCCGAACGCTCGACCTCGGCCACGTCGGCATCGCTGACCTTGCTGTCGGCCGCCATCACCATGGCGTCGATCAGATCAAGCTTCTTGAACTCGATGGTCTGGGTGACCGGGTTGGCAAGGCGCACCTTGCCGGCTTCCATCGGGCCGCCCGACACGAACACCACGGGGATGTTCAGACGCATGGCTGCCATCAGCATGCCGGGGGTGATCTTGTCGCAGTTGGAGATGCACACCAGCGCATCGGCGGTGTGGGCGTTGACCATGTATTCGACCGAGTCGGCAATGATGTCGCGGCTGGGCAGCGAGTACAGCATGCCGTCATGGCCCATGGCGATGCCGTCGTCCACGGCAATGGTGTTGAACTCTTTGGCCACGCCACCCGCGGCTTCGATCTCGCGTGCCACCAGTTGGCCCAGGTCCTTCAGGTGGACGTGGCCAGGCACGAATTGGGTGAACGAGTTGGCAATCGCAATGATGGGCTTGCTGAAATCGTCGTCCTTCATGCCGGTAGCGCGCCACAGCGAGCGGGCGCCCGCCATGTTGCGGCCGGAGGTGGAGGTCTTGGAGCGGTAAGCTGGCATGAGGGGGTCCTTGGGGTCGTTCCAGATCATTGGGTCGTACAGTGCGCCTCGCCGTGCGGCTGGTGCACAGCCCCCGATTATCGTCTGCCGGGACAAGCCGTGTTGGTGGGCGGGTCTCGCCGCGGGTGCTTTGCTGTGATCATGGGAGGCCCATTGAAGCGGCCCGCAGCCGAGCTTTCTCATGTCGACGACCTGAGACTCCGTATCAAAAATGCAACATATTCTGAAACTAGGGTGGCAAATTTTTGATGCAGGTCACCTGCGCGCCAGCCGGCGTTTCTAATGAACGCCTTCGGTAGTCAGTGTGCTGAGTAGTTGGGGCGGGGAATTTATGATTGTCAATGATTATTTGCACGGGGTGGCGGGTTTGATGCTGCCGCCAACCGCAGGTTGGCCGTCGCCATGGCCCATGCTGTTCTTTGCGCTTTTCTCGACCTGGGTGGTGCACGTGAGCAATCGCCTGGTCGAACACACGGCGTGGTCGGTCGACCCGGGCAATCGGCGCCTGAGCGCCTCCTATGCCGCGCTGATCATCGGCTGCATCGTCTGGGCCTTGGACATTGGGGGCCTCTTCATGTATCGCCACCTGGACGCCTTGGCGCCCAGCCTTCACGATGGCCTGCTGGCCTTGCTGGTGATGATCGCCAGCGCACGATTCACGATTCCGGAACTCAGCAGCAGTGTGAGTCGCAGGCGCACTGCAGTGGCAGGGGCCTTGCTGGCCTTGGGCATGTTGTCAGGACACTTCGTGCTGGCCATGAGTTACGGCGCCAGCTTGCATCATGTCGAGATCGGCCCCCTGCTGGCATCCATCGTGTTGGCGGTGGCCCTGACGGTCGTGTTGGCCATCCGCCATCGTGCGGCCAAACAACGGTTGTTGAACGGCAGCCGGGTCATGCAACGTTGGCCGGACATCGTCTTGGGTGGGGTGACCATCCTGGCCTTGCATTGCCTGCTGATCAACGCTTTTCCACCCGCGGCGGTGGCAGTCACGCCGGGAGGGCAGGCCGGCGCGATCGGGGTGGTGACTTTGTTTGCGGTGGTGGTGGCGCTTGAGCACATGGGTAACCTGCGCCTGGATCAAAGGCTTCAGTTGCGTCTGCGGCAGGGCCTGTCGATGATGCGGGTCGCCACGCCCGCGGTGACCCCGCAGCACGATGTTCAGATGGCCTTGATCGCTGACCATCTGCCTGAGTTGCTCACGCCTCAACGCCTGGTTCTGCACTACCAGCCCATCGTTCAACTGGAGACTGACCAGGCGCCTGCCTTCGAGGCCTTGTTGCGGCTGCAGCATCCGGTGCTCGGGCGGCTCAATCCCGAGGTCTTTTTGCTGGTGTGCGAGTTGCAGGGACGCACGGCCAGGGTGGATCGCCTGATCCTGGAGCAGGCCATCCGTCAGATGGCCGATTGGGAGCGTGCCGGACAGCCCGGACTTCGGGTGTCGGTGAACCTGTCTCCGACCACGCTGATGGAGCCTGACTTCAATGAGTGGCTGGCGCAGCGCCTGGCCAACCACGGCGTCGGGGCCTGGCAGTTGACGCTGGAATTGACCGAGCACGCCATCATCGCCAGCGGCACGCCCATGTTGGAGGCCATGCGTGCCTTGGCAGGGGTGGGCATCGCCGTGGTCATGGATGATTTTGGCGCGGGCTATTCATCCTTGGGCATGCTGGCCGAGTTGCCGATCCGGGGCATCAAATGCGACCGGCTTTTTGTGCGGAAGCTGCTGACGGATTCGCGCCGCCAACGTTTGCTGAGCCATGTGCTGGCCATCGCGCGGGACTTCGATCTTGAAGTGACGGCCGAAGGCATCGAGACGTCGGAGGAACTGGACATGGTTCGTGAGATCGGTCTGCGAAAGCTGCAGGGTTACCTGTTCGCCAAGGCCATGCCCGCCGAGGAGGTGCCCGGCTGGTTGAGGTTGCTGGCCAGCGGTTTGCCTCAGTTGAAAGAGAAGACGGTACTGGCCGACCTGGCGCCGCAGCCAGGGTGAGGTTCATGGTTAGTCGATGCGCCAGCTGCAGCCGAGCCAGGTAGGGCGCCTGTCTGAGGCCCCCTTGTAACCACTTTGTGGGATGGTGGGCGAGATGGTAGAAGCACCATGAAAAACGGGCCCGAAGGCCCGTTTTTACGACTGTCTTGGCGGAGAGGGCGGGATTCGAACCCGCGGTGGGGATTAACCCACACACGCTTTCCAGGCGTGCGACTTAAACCGCTCATCCACCTCTCCGGAAGCCCTCAACTATAGCAGGAAAAACGGAGTGGTTTGGCTCGCGTGAGGAGGTTGGCAGAATTTTTCTGGTTCTGTGTCGCCGAGCGCAGTCCTGCGTGCTCGGCCTCGCTTGAATGCGTGAAGGACGCCTTTGGCTATCTGGGGACCCGGCTCACAGGCTGATCGTCGGCGGCGCCATGGTGCCGGCGGGCGGTGGCCGCCGGCTGCGCAGCTTGATGGCGAGGCGCATTTCGTTTTCGCTGTCGGCGTAGCGCAGTGCGTCGGTGTAGTTGATGCGTCCCAGCTCGTACAGGTCGAAGATCGCGTCATCGAGCGTCTGCATGCCGACGTTGCGCGATTTGCTCATCACCGATTTGATGTCATGGAACTCCCCCCGGTAGATTTTTTCGGCCAGGGTCGGGGTGTTGAGCAGGATCTCGATCGCGGCCTGGCGTCCCTGGCCTTGTGCATGGGGCACGAGGCGCTGGGAGATGATGGCGTTGAGGTTCATCGACAGGTCCATCAGGATCTGCTGGCGGCGCTCTTCCGCAAAGAAGTTCAATATGCGATCAAAGCTGCGGCTGGCGCTGGTGGCGTGCAGGGTGGCCAGACACAAATGCCCGGTCTCTGCAAACGACAGGGCCTGCTCCATGGTCTCCGTGTCGCGGATCTCGCCGATCAGGATCACATCGGGGGCCTGTCGCAGCGCATTTTTAAGGGCTTGGTGCCAGGAATGGGTGTCGATGCCGATCTCCCGGTGCGTGACCAGGCTGGAGATCGAGCTGTGGACGTACTCCACCGGGTCTTCGACCGTCACGATGTGGCTTTTGGTGTGGCGATTTCGATGATGGAGCATGGCGGCCAGGGAGGTCGATTTGCCCGAACCGGCGGCCCCCACCAACAGAACCAGGCCGCGTGATGCCAGCGCCAGGGTCTTGAAGATGTCAGGCAGGCCCAGGGCCTCGATCTCCGGAACCTCGGTCGGGATGGTTCGGATCACCATGCCGACCTGGCGCTGTTGGCGAAACACGTTGACCCGAAAGCGAGCCACGCCAGGCAAGGAGATGGCGAAGTTGGCTTCCAGCGCCTGCTCAAACTCCTGCCGGTGTGCAGGGTCCATCAGGGCGGCGGCCAGTTGCTGGGTGTGCTCACCCTGCAATTTGATGGTCTGCAAGGGTTGCAGCTCGCCATGGATCTTCATCGAGGGCGGAAAGTCGGCCGAGATGAACAGGTCGGTACCACCGGCCTGGACCATGATGCGCAACAGGTTGTGAAGGTAGGCCAGCGAAGGGTGGCCGGGCGTGCTGGGGTTGTCGGCGACAGCGCTCATGATCTTCGGTCCTCCCTGAAGGTTGATGATGGCCGCTCTGAGGGCATCGGCCATGGTCGGCGGAGAAGCAACAACTGTTCCGGTCTGCCCGCTCGGTGGCCTTTGTGGGTCGATCATAGGCTGGGCCATGGCTTCAGGCCAACCGGTGGTGTTCTCAGAGGCTCGGCAGGCCGGATGAGGGCGTGCGGGTCTTTCAGGCGGGGTCATCTGGCCATCGGCAACTGGCCGTTGGATGAAGGCAGACTGAAAGCCGGTTGAAAGCCGTCGGTGATTAGAGTCTGCGCCCAGCGGCCCAGCCCCCGTTTGGGCGCGGGCGACCAGACAGATCGGGCACACCCCAACGGAGACATCATGCGCATTTGTACGACCCAGGCAGGCTTGAAGCCCGCAGGCAGGCTGTTGGCTGAGGACCAGGCAACAGCTTGCGAGGCCCGTCACATCGCGGTGTCCACCGCCACGTCGCTCCAAGCGCGTTCTGCGTCCTTCCTCCCCCGCTGAGTCACCCAAGCCGATCGTGATGCCGCGTCACCGCAGGCCTGCCGTGTCGGGCTTGCGCGTGCCCACGACGTCGGCTTGGCGACCCGCTCCAACCCGTCTTCCACCCCAACAGGCAACCCTGCATGAACCCCAAGGCTTCACCGTCATCACCCTGGCTCAACGTCATCCGCGTCACCAGCGGCAACTTTCTGGAGATGTATGACTTTTTCCTGTTCGGCTTCTATGCCACCTACATCTCCAAGGCGTTTTTTCCGACCGGCGATGAGATCAGCTCGCTGTTGCTGACCTTCGCCACCTTCGGTGCCGGCTTTCTCATGCGACCGCTGGGGGCCATCGTGCTGGGCAGCTACATCGACCGCATCGGCCGGCGCAAGGGCTTGATCCTGACCCTGGGCATCATGGCGGCGGGCACCGTGCTCGTCGCTTTCGTGCCCAGCTATCAAACCATCGGTCTGCTGGCGCCTTTCCTGGTCCTGGTGGGCCGGCTGATGCAGGGCTTTTCAGCGGGCGTCGAGCTCGGAGGGGTGTCGGTCTATCTGTCAGAGATTGCCACTCCCGGACGCAAGGGCTTTTACGTCAGTTGGCAATCGGCCAGTCAGCAGGTGGCGATCATGTTCTCCGCCGTCCTGGGCTACCTGATCAATCAGAACCTCAGCGCAGGGCAGGTGGGTGAATGGGGGTGGCGCATGCCTTTCATCATCGGCTGTCTGATCCTGCCTTTTGTGTTCTGGATCCGCCGTTCGCTCCAGGAGACCGAGGCCTTTGCCACGCGCAAGCACCATCCCAGCCTGCGTGAGATCCTGCAATCGATTCTGCAGAACTTCCCCCTGATCCTGGCGTGCATGATGCTGGTGGTGATGACGACCGTCTCGTTCTACCTGATCACGGTCTACACGCCGACCTTCGGCAAATCGGTGCTCAAGCTGTCTTCGACAGACAGCCTGATCGTCACCTTCTGCGTCGGGCTTTCCAACTTCATCCTGTTGCCGGTGATGGGGGCGGTGTCGGACCGCATCGGACGGGCGCCGGTACTGGCGATCTTCTCGTTGCTGGCATTGCTCACGGCCTATCCGAGTCTGTCCTGGCTGGTGGCGGCGCCCAGCTTCGAGCACATGCTGTTGGTCGAGCTCTGGCTGTCCGTTCTGTATGCCTGTTACAACGGCGCCGCTGTGGTGGCGCTGACGGAGGTGATGCCGGCCCATGTACGCACCGTGGGCTTCTCGCTGGCGTACAGCCTGGCCACGGCCATCTTCGGTGGTTTCACGCCCTTGATCTCCACCTGGTTGATCGAGGTCACCGGTGACAAGGCGTCTCCGGGCTACTGGATGGCATTTGCGGGCGCCTGCGGCCTGGTGGCGACAGGCTTGCTCTACAAAGGGGTGGTGAAGGCCAAGGTGGCCACCGCCTGAATCCGGGCGGCCCATGGCGTGCCAACCCGAAGGGGTCTGCCCTGCCGCCGCTGGACGGATGACCCGCTCAACAAGTCGGGGGGCGGGGCGGGTCGACGATGAGCAGGGTCCCGTGGCTGCCTGCCTTGACCGCGTGGCAGACACCGGCCGGGACGACCTGCAACTCCCCCTCGCGAACGCACAGATCCTGCCCTGAAACCTTCAATTGCAACTGGCCTTCCTGGTTTTGCTCAGGCGATCAAGCCGGGCTCCTGACCGCGAACCCGTGAATTCAAAGACTCTCGCGCACGACCCGACCTTGCAAAGGCTGCACGGGGCGGGCATTGGCGGGGAACAGACGCCGGAACGCCTTGATTTGCGCGGGTGAGAGGGTGATGGGCTGCTTGAGCACCATCCAGTTGACTCCCTCAGAGCAGGGCGGGGTGGTCAGCGAGCCCTCGAAGGCGTAGTAGCCGAGTTGGGCTGGCAGCAAATCTGCCAACTTGATTTCCGGCGCTTCGACGGTGATCTTCTCTCCCGGGCGGGGCAGGTGGGCGAACACCGGCTCGAACGCCGGGTTCGGTCGGCCCGGTTGAATCAGCACGCCCACCACGCCCAGTTCACCCGCAGCGCTCTTGTGCACGAAGTGCGCCACCATCGCCGTGTGGCGGCCCTTCAAGGTTTCTTCGCTCGGGGTGTGGAAGTGGAATTGCAGCAACTCGTAGGTCTTGTCGCCCACCGTCAGCTTGCTGCCGGCAGGCACATTGACCTGCACGGTGTGGCCGTTGTTCACCAAGGTGGTGGTGGTGCTGGCGTACTGAGCCTCGAGCGCAGGCAGTGCCTCTTTGACGGTGGTGCTGATGTCGATGGGGCTTTGGCGTGTGCCTTTGGCACAGGTTTCAAAGGCGGGGTCCATCTCGGCCCAGTGGGCCGCGCCATGGTGGCCTTTGTAGCCCCAGTGAGGAGCGTGGTCCGCGGCTTGGGCAGACAGGGCCGCAAAAGCCAGCAGGGCGGCGGACAAGGCCTCGGGAGAGGGGCGATGGATCATTCGAGGGCTCCTGGGGCAATGGGTGTTGGTCGTGCGCGGAATTCAGAAGTGTAACTAGTTGTTACCTTGTTGTGGCTCATTCCTGGCCAACTCACCGAGGGCCGTGCAGGCAGATCGGGCGAGGGCCTGGTGGCCCGGGCGAAATCTGCCTGTCATGTGCCGACTTTAGGCTTGGGGCTTCTTGATCCTGGATGCGTCATGCCTGCCAAGAAACTGTTGATCATGAGCGTGTCGGCCGGCATGGGCCATGTGCGCGCCGCTGAGGCGATCAGGGCCTGCGCCCTGCAGCACCCGGGGGTGGCCGAGGTGCTTCATCTGGATGCGATGGACTTCGTGACGGCGGGTTTCCGCAAGGTCTACACCGACTTCTATGTCAAGCTGGTCGACAAGGCGCCCACGTTTTGGGGCTACCTGTACAACCACACCCACGAGGCCAAGGCCGACAGCTCTCTGGAGCGCCTTCGACGTGCCCTGGAGCGCCTGAACGCGCGGGCCTTGCTCCGTCAGATCAGGGCCTTGCAGCCCGATGCGATCGTCTGCACCCACTTTCTGCCGGCCGAGATGCTGGCACGCCAGATCCGCCTGGGCGAACTCAGTTGCCCGGTGTGGGTCCAGGTGACCGACTTCGACCTCCACCGCCTGTGGGTGCATGAAGGCATGGCGGGTTACTTCGCCGCCAATGAGGAGGTGGCGTTTCGCATGCGGGCCCAGGGCATCGCGGCGCGCAACATCGAGGTCACTGGCATCCCCATCATGCCTGCCTTCGGTCAGCCGCTCAATCGCTCAATCTGCGCGGCAGAGTTCGGGCTGGACCCGAACCATCCCACGCTGCTGCTGATGGGCGGCGGGGCCGGCGTGGGCAGCCTGGAGAGCATCGCACAGCGACTGATGGGCCTGGAGCAGCGCTTTCAACTGCTGGTGCTGGCGGGGCGCAATCTGCAGGCTCTGGCCACCTTGCAGGGCTTGGCCCTGGCCCACCCCGGGCGCCTGTTTCCGCAAGGCTTCACCGGCGTGGTCGAGCGCTTGATGGCCTGTGCCGACCTGGTGATCACGAAACCTGGTGGCTTGACGACTTCTGAGTGCATGGCCATGGGCCTGCCGATGATCGTCAACTCGCCGATTCCGGGCCAGGAAGAGCGCAATGCCGACTACCTGCTGGAGCAGGGGGTGGCGCTCAAGGCCTTCGATGGGGTGACGCTGGAGTACCGGGTGCGTCGCCTGCTGGATCAGCCGGGACTGCTCACGGCCATGCGGGAACGCAGCCGTGCTCTGGGCCGCACCGACGCCGCGCAGCGGGTGTTGGCCAGGGTGCTGGCATGAGTGCACAGAACGCGTTGAGGCGTCGGCTTGGGGAGCGGCCCTGGCTCACCATCGCCTGGGTGGCCGTGCTGGCCTTCTTTTTCGCACAGGTCGAGATCCAGATCGAAGGCGGTGCGGGTTGGGCGGCAGCGCTGCCCACCTGGCGCATCGAGCAGCATTGGTTGCTGGACATCTTCTGGGGCGGTCGGGCCATGACGGGTTACCACGCCTGGGTGTTTTCTTTCATGGTCCTGATGTTCCACTTTCCGATGGCCTTTTTGCAGACCTGGTCGTGGCGGCTGCAGGCCCGCGCTTTGGCCTGCCTCATGCAGTTCTGGGTGATGGAAGATTTTCTGTGGTTTGTGCTCAACCCCGATTTCGGGCTGGCCCGCTTCGATCCGCAGAACGTGCCTTGGCAAAAGCACTGGTGGTGGTGCGCCCCGACCGACTACTGGACCTTCTCGGCGGTGGCCGTGGTGTTGTTCTGGCACTCGTTCAAGGCCGATTCCCCAGCGCGTCAAGGGCCTGTCACCCCATTGCCTTCAAAATAGGCAGTGCAAGGCAAGCTCTTTCAAATCAATGACTTGCATGGGATTTCAAGACCCAGGGCACGGCTTGTCCACAGCTTTGTCCAGTGCCCACGGGGAAAACCCGGCCCTCCGCCGCGGGGGGATGCATGTCAGCCCTTGTTCTGCTTGACCAGGCTCATGGCTGAACCGATCAGGCTGGCCAACTCACCCATGTGGCTGGGCACGATCAGCGTGGTGGTGGCGTCGCTGGCCACCCGGCTGTAGGCGTCCACGGCCCGCTCGGCCACCTTGAGTTGCACCGCCTGCTCACCGCCGGGCTGGCGGATGGCCGATGCGACGCGTTCGATGGCCTGGGCGGTGGCCTCGGCCACGGCCGTGATCGAAGCGGCCTCGCCCTGGGCCTTGTTGATGGCCGCCTGTTTCTCGCCCTCCGAGCGGGCGATGTAGGCCTCGCGCTCGCCGGTGGCGATGTTGATCTGCTCCTGGCGGCGGCCTTCCGAAGCGGCGATGAGGGCGCGTTTCTCGCGTTCGGCCGTGATCTGGGCCTGCATCGCGTGCAGGATCTCTTTCGGGGGTGTCAGGTCCTTGATCTCGTAGCGCAGCACCTTGACCCCCCAGTTCAGGGCGGCCTCGTCGATGGCGGCGACCACCTGGGCATTGATGATGTCGCGTTCCTCGAAGGTCTTGTCCAGTTCGAGTTTGCCGATCACGCTGCGCAGCGAGGTCTGGGCCAGCTGGGTGACCGCCATGATGTAGTTGGAAGAGCCATAGCTGGCCCGCATCGGGTCGGTGACCTGGAAATACAGGATGCCGTCCACCTGCAATTGGGTGTTGTCGCGCGTGATGCAGATCTGGCTGGGCACATCGAGCGGGATCTCCTTGAGGCTGTGGCGGTAGGCCACGTTGTCCACGAAAGGAATCAGCAGCTTCGGGCCCGGGGTGAGGGTGCTGTGGTAGCGGCCCAGGCGCTCGACCACCCAGGCGTGCTGCTGGGGCACGATCTTGATCGAACGCGCAATGAAGATGGCCACGATGACGGCGATGACGAGGGCGAATTCCATGGGGTTCCTGCGCGGTTGGAAATGGGGTTGAGGCGCCTGTGCTTCAGACAGGGGCGACGATCAGGCGGCTGCCCAGCACCTCGACGATGCGGTGGGGGCCGGGTTGGGCGCTCTGGCCCGGCTGCAACTGGACGGCCCATTGGGCGCCGCGGTAATGGGTGGTGGCGCTGCCATCGGGTCGCCAATGGTCGACCTGCACCGTCTGGCCCAGGTCCAGGTTCACATCGGGGTTCTGGCTGGCGGGTTGATCCTTGGGGTGCCGGCGACGCCACAGGTGCCAGGCCAGCATCAGGGCGCCAGCCACGGCTGAGGCCAGCAGCAACTGGCTGGTGATGCTGGCGCCCAGCCAGGCGGCCAGGGCGCCGGAGGCCAGGCCCGCGGCCAGCAGCAAAAGGTAGAGCGTGCCACTCAACAGTTCAGCCACGACAGCGGCACCGGCCAGAATCCACCACAGGGTGATCGGGGTCATGATTTCTCCTCCCAGGCCAGCCAAGTGCTTGTCTTGCTGGCACCACATTCTGGGTGAAAAACAGGGTGTGTCAAAAGGGCGCCCTCAATATTCCTTACACTTCGCGCCTGTTTCCGTGATCCACGCCCTTTTTAGCCCACATCCCCGCTCCCGGAGGTCCGCATGAAATTCCGCTTCCCCATTGTCATCATCGATGAGGACTTCCGCTCTGAAAACACCTCGGGCCTGGGCATCCGTGCCCTGGCGCAGGCGATCGAGTCTGAAGGGTTCGAGGTGCTGGGGGTGACCAGCTATGGCGACCTGAGCCAGTTTGCCCAGCAGCAAAGCCGGGCCAGCGCCTTCATCCTGTCGATCGACGATGAAGAGTTCACGCCCGGCCCCGATCTCGACCCGGCCGTGGTCAATCTGCGCAGCTTCATCGACGAGGTGCGCCGCAAGAACCTCGATGTGCCGATCTACATCTATGGTGAGACCAAGACCTCGCGCCACCTGCCCAACGACATCCTGCGCGAGTTGCATGGCTTCATCCACATGTTCGAGGACACCCCCGAATTCGTGGCCCGCCACATCATCCGCGAGGCCAAGAGCTACCTCGAAGGTGTGCAGCCGCCGTTCTTCAAGGCCTTGCTCGACTACGCCGAAGACGGCTCCTACTCCTGGCACTGCCCGGGGCACTCGGGCGGCGTGGCCTTTCTGAAGAGCCCGGTGGGTCAGATGTTCCACCAGTTCTTCGGCGAGAACATGCTGCGCGCCGACGTCTGCAACGCGGTGGAAGAACTGGGCCAGTTGCTGGACCACAACGGCGCCATCGGCGAGAGCGAGCGCAACGCGGCCCGCATCTTCAATGCCGACCACTGCTTCTTCGTGACCAACGGCACCAGCACCAGCAACAAGATGGTGTGGCACCACAC
>RXJO01000083.1 GCA_003987795.1 Curvibacter sp. | reverse complement strand
CTGACCTACCCGCCCGCGCCCAACCTGGCGGGCTGATGGCCTCAGCCGGGCGTGGGCGCCGCCAGCCCGCTCTGCTCGGCGGCGGCCCGCTTGAGTTCGTCGAGCAGCCAGCGCCCCGCCGGCCCCGGAGGCAGGTCGGTGCGGTGGATGGCGGTCAGGGACATGCTCACATTGGCGCGGCTTTCCTCGAACTCCAGCGACACCAGCCGCCCCTGTTCGATGTCGGCCTGCACCACATGCAGGGGCATGCCACCCCAGCCCAGTCCGGCTTTCAGAAAGGCGTGCTTGGCGCCCAGGTCGGACAGGCGCCAGGTCTTGGGTGAGAGCACGCCCATGTCCATGCTCTGGGTCAGTTGCGAGCGGTCGCTCAGCACCAGTTGCACGTGCTGGCGCAACTCACGGCTCGACAAGGGCCGGCCCGCCTGGGCCAGCGGATGCTCGGGCGCAGCCACCATCAGGTAAGGCACGCTCATCAGGTGCTCGCTGCTCAGTTCGGGGTGGTCGCTCAGCAAGGGGGCCCGCACGCCGAACGAGCAACTGCCCTCGAGCACCGGCTCCATCACCGCGCCCATGCCTTCTACCGAGATGCGCAGCGGCGTGCGCGGAAACTGCCTGTGAAAGGCGGCCACCGCGGCCGTCAGCACGCTGGTGGGCAGAAACACGTGCGCGACCACTTTGAGCTCGGGTTCTAGCCCGGCACCCATGCCTTTGGCCCGGGCCTTGAAGCGGTCCATGTCGTCGGCCACCTGCCTCGCGTCGGTCAGCAGCTCGCGGCCGATGGTGGTGAGTTGAGGGCGCCGTGTCGAGCGGTCGAACAGCTGCACACCCAGCTGGCTCTCGAGGTTGGCCAGGGTCTGGCTCACGACCGACTGTGCGCGGCCCAGTTGCCGGCCGGCCGCCGAAAAGCTGCCGCAATCGGCGGCCGCGATGAAGGTGCGCAACTGATCCAGGGTGACGGCGTCCAGCATCTATCTGTCCAATCGATGGTTTAGATCTAAAAATATAGGCTTTTCAGATTCTATGGCGATCACTACCTTTCAGGCCTCGGCTCAACGGTGAGCCTCGAACAACTGGAAAACGCCATGAATCTGTTGCACATCGACTCCAGCATCCTGCACGGGGATTCCGTCAGTCGCGATCTCTCGGCCCAAGTGGTGGCCGCCCTCGCTGC
This sequence comes from Curvibacter sp., assembly GCA_003987795.1. GTDB lineage: Bacteria > Pseudomonadota > Gammaproteobacteria > Burkholderiales > Burkholderiaceae_C > Curvibacter. The sequence goes on along the minus strand of RXJO01000083.1, from coordinate 1,547 downwards.
ACGCCATCCCGGCCTGCAGGTCAAACACCTCGACCTGGCCACGACCCCGCTGGGCCACCTGACCCAGGCCCACCTGGCGGCCCAGCAAGGCGCGCCCGCACCGGCCGGGCAGGAGGGCGATCTGGCGGCCGGCCAGCAGGCGCTGGCCGACTTCCTGGCTGCGGATGTGGTGGTGATCGGTGCGCCGATGTACAACTTCGGCGTGCCCTCCCAGCTCAAGGCTTGGCTCGACCGCCTGGCCGTCGCCGGCCAGACCTTCCGCTACGGCGAGCAGGGCCCGGTGGGCTTGTGCGGCGGCAAGAAGGTGATCGTGGCCTCGTCGCGCGGCGGCCAGTTCAGCGACGGCTCGCCGCTGGCCGCCATGGACCACCAGGAGGCCCATCTGCGCGCCTTCTTCGGCTTCCTCGGCATCCAGGATCTGTCAGTGGTGCGTGCCGAAGGCCTGGCCATGGGCCCGGCCGTGCGTGAACAGGCGTTGGCGTCGGCACAAGCCCGCATCGCCGAGCTGGCCGCCGCCTGAGGCTGGCTTCCGACGGCCGAGCGCCCCGTTTCCAGAGCGGTTCCACCATGCCATTCCAGATCACCGCACCGATCCATGGGCAGCTCCGTGCCCATGCCGATTTCTCGGCCAACAGCTTCGACCTGCATGGCCGGGGCGAGATCGACTCGCCCTTCATCCTGCTGGACGACTTCCGTGTCAATGGGCGGCCGTTTCCGCCTCACCCGCATGCCGGGTTCTCGGCGGTCACCTGCGTCTTTGAAGACTCCCGCAGCGGACTGCGCGTGCGCGACTCGCTGGGCAACGATGTGCAGGTACAGCCCGGGGGCGTGGTCTGGACCCAGGCGGGGCAGGGCGTCATGCACCAGGAGATGGCCACCAGCCCCGGCCATGAGCTGCATGGGGCCCAGATCTTCATCAACCTGAGCGGCGCGCACAAGCTGCGGCCGCCACAGACCCTGTGGCTGGATTCGTCCGAGGTTCCGCAGTGGTCCAGTGCCGACGGCGATCGGGTGCGGGTGCTGGCCGGCCGCTTCGGCTCGCGCAGCTCGGCGCTCACGCCGGCCGAAGAGATCACCTTGCTCGATGTCTCGCTGCAGCAAGGCCTGGAGCTGCCCTGTGGCCCGGGCCGATACGCCCTGCTTTACGCGGTCTCGGGTCAGGTGCGCCTGTCCGGGCCGGGGGCGGACATGGGGGTGGCCCTGACGGCGGGGCAGGCTGCAGCCTTCCGGGGCGAGGGCTGCGTTCGCCTCGATGCAATCACCCCAGCCCATGTCCTGTGCTTGGTGGGCGACAGCCTGCGCGAAGCCCTGGTGATCCATGGTCCTTTCATCATGAACAGCCGCCAGCAGGTCAGCGAGGCCGTGGCCCGGTTCGAATCCGGCCTCTTCGGTGCGCTGGCACCCCTTCCATGCGAACCCCCGACGAAAGAGTGAACCCATGAGCTCCTCTCCCAACCAGACCTCCCATCTGTCCCCCGAGTCCCGCATCACGACCGGCAGCCGCCGCCGTCAGCAGCGTCATGCCCGCCTGCTCGAGGCCCAGGCGG
>RXJO01000275.1 GCA_003987795.1 Curvibacter sp. | reverse complement strand
CCATCTTGCACCATGGTGAACCTGCGGCCTTGCGTCAGGTGGGGCTGCGTGTGGCCCAGCGCCCGGGACCGATTGTCAGCGTCACCGGGCTGACGGCTGGGGACGCCGCCATCCCCTTGGAACGGCTTCTGATCGAGCGCGCGCTCAGCGTCAACACAGCGGCGGCGGGCGGAAACGCCAGTTTGATGACACTGTCCTGATGGCGTCGGCCAGGGCTCCAAGGCCTGCCTGTGGCCCTGGGCGTGGGGCGGAAAACGCCGGCCGGGCTTGCAGATTTCGTATCGGATTGTTACATTCGGTAGGCTTCTCAGCCCATCTGTCGCCAAGCTCTGGCGATTGGCAAGCCTGGCCGCGGAAGGGCTGAAAGGCATGCAGGGAAGAATGTGGGCGCCGAAGGGCCGCCCGGGGGATCGTCCGGAGTCGCGCCAGCGATTTTTCGCTGTCTGGATGTGCAGATCCCGGGGGACGCTGGCCTGCTGCGGCAGGCTGGCCAACAGCTCTTCAGGCGCTGGATGCTGGTTGATTGTTACGCAATATCTGTTCAATTCCAGTTTGGAAAACCCGGCAGCCGCCGGGTTTTTTTTCGCCTGCACGACGGCATCATGAAGGCCCGAATCGCACCCGATCGGTGCATTGCTGCGCACCGAGTCGCCCTCCATCCCCCGGGAAGAACCCCATTCGGCAGGCCTGTAAATTGCTTTACAGTATTTCTGTTTGCTGAAAAATTCTTTACAGACCTCTTCCATGCCACGTGATCCTGTCACCGCAGCCCATGCCGGCTCTGCCGACTGGTCTGGCCGTTTGGCCGGGCTGCCGGTGTTGCAGCACGTGGCCAGCCAAGCCGCCTCGCTGCCGGCTGCGCTGCAGCGCATGGCGCGGGCGGTGCTGGCCCATCCCTTCCGGGCCGCCACCCTGAGCATCGAGGACTTTGCGCGCGAGACCGAGGTCTCGGTGGCCACGGCCAACCGACTGGCCCGGGCGCTGGGCTTCGCCGGTTACCCGCAGTTCCGGGCCGAGCTGGCACGCGGCTTCGAATCGGTGCTGGCGCCGGTCGAAAGCCTGCGCAGCAATCTACAACAGCCTGCGGGCACCGTGCAGACCATGGCCGCCTCGTTGCAGGAAGCCCGGGACAACCTCGACCGCACGCTGCAAGGGCTGCAGGATCAGCCTTGCGAGCAGGCCATCGAACTGCTGCTGCAAGCCGAACAGGTCATGACCCTGGGTTGGGGCAGCAGTGCCTTCCTGGCCGGCCTTCTGCAGCATGAACTCGAACCCTATTGCAGTGGCGTGAGTTGCCTGGCCCAGGCCGGCGGCCCCTCTCACGCGGCGCGTCAGCTGTTCCGTCGCGGTCCCCGCGACCTGCTCATCACCCTGGCCTTCCCGCGCTATGTCAGCGACACCATCGAACTGACCCGGCTGGCGCGCGAGCGCGGGGTGCGCATCCTGGCCCTGACCGACAAGCCCGCCTCACCCTTGGTGGAGCTGGCCGACTGCACGCTGTATGCCCACATCCAGCGCCAGGTGGCCGCCACCTCGAATGCCACCGCCCTGGCCTTGATCGAGGCGCTGGTGGCGGCGGTGGCGCGGCGCAGCGATGCCGCGGTGCAGCGCCACCAGGAATTGACCCAGAGTGTCATGCCCTGGCTGCACCTGGATGCCCCGCCTGAAGGCCGTGACCGGCCCCGTGGGGCCACCTGGCCCGCCCCCCCGAACGATTGACCGACGGAGCAGATTCCCGCCCATGCTGTCCTCAGCCTCTTCCCCCACTCCCCGCTTCTCCCCGGTGCTGGTGCTGCACGGCGGTGCCGGCACCCTGACACGGACCGCCATCACAGCCGAGCAGCAGGCCCGTTACCGCCAGGCCTTGAACGACATCCTGCTCGCGGGCCAGGCCCTGCTGTCGCAAGGGGCCGACGCGTTGGACGTGGTGACCGAGACCGTCCGCCTGCTGGAGGAGTGCCCGCTCTTCAATGCCGGGCGCGGTGCGGTCTACACCGCCGATGCGCGCCATGAACTCGATGCCTGCGTGATGCGCGGCAGCGATCTGGCGGCGGGCGCGGTGGCCGGCGTCACCCGCTTGCGCAATCCGGTGCTGGCGGCGCGCGCCGTGCTGGCCTCGGCCAGTCCGGTGCTGTTGATCGGAGAGGGCGCCGAGCGCTTTGCGATCGAACGCGGCTGCGAGACCGTGGCGCCGGATTGGTTTGACACCCCTGAGCGTCTGGTGCAATTGCGCAGCGTGCAAGCCGCCCAGGGCGGCGCGGCACTCGATCACGATGCCCAGAATCTGCTGGCCGCCCAGGCACCGGCCCCCTTGGACGAGCGCGCCAAGATGGGCACCGTCGGCGCGGTGGCCATGGATGCCAGAGGCCATCTGGCAGCCGCCACGAGCACCGGCGGGGTCACCAACAAGCTGCCTGGTCGGGTGGGTGACTCGCCCCTGGTGGGCGCAGGCAACTACGCCAATGACCGCACCGTGGCCGTGTCGTGCACCGGCATGGGCGAGGCTTTCATCCGCGGCATGGCGGCCTATGATGTGTCGGCACTGATCGAATACGCCGGCCTTGGCCTCGATGAAGCCTGCCGCCGTGTGGTGCACGACAAGCTGCCGCCGCTGGGCGGGCGTGGCGGCCTGATCGCGGTGGATGCCCAGGGCCGCATCGCTTTGCCCTTCAACACCGAGGGCATGTACCGCGGCTGGGTCCGACCGGGCCAGGCCCCGGTGGTGGCCATCTACGCAGACGAAGACGACCGGAGCCCCGCATGAGCGCACTTCCCACCCTGCCCGCCGAGAGCGCCCGCCGCGTGCTGGAGGTGCAGGACCTTCGCGTCAGCTTCCGGACCGAGCAGGGTCGCCTGCAGGCCGT
>RXJO01000089.1 GCA_003987795.1 Curvibacter sp. | reverse complement strand
TGACCGTGAACGACAAGGGCCAAACCGTGACCGGCAAGGTCAAGACGGTTGATGCACGTGGCGCTGAAATCGATCTGGGCGAAGACATCGTCGGCTACCTGCGCGTCAGCGAAATCTCGCGTGACCGCGTGGAAGACGCCCGCAACGTGCTGAAGGAAGGCGACGAAGTGACCGCTGTGGTGGTGAACGTGGATCGCAAGACCCGGAACATCCAGCTGTCGATCAAGGCCAAGGACGCTGCTGACCAGCAAGAAGCCATGGCTTCGCTGAGCCAGCAATCGGCCCGCGAAAGCGCCGGCACCACCAGCCTGGGCGCCCTGCTGCGCGCCAAGCTGGACGGCGGCAACAACTGATCCTGACGGATCAGCCGGCCCTGGGGCCGGTTTTGCACCTGCTGCAAAACCGGCCCTTTTTCTTTTTCAGACTGAACCCATGACCCGATCCGACCTTGTTGAAGAGCTGGCCAACCGGTTCAGCCAATTGACACACCGGGATGCCGAACATGCCGTCAAGACCATTCTTGACGCCCTGGGCGATGCACTGGTGCGTGGCCACCGGATCGAGATCCGTGGCTTCGGCAGCTTCTCGATCAACCACCGCCCGCCCCGCATGGGTCGCAACCCGCGCAGCGGCGAGAGCGTGGCCATCCCGAGCAAGCGTGTGCCCCACTTCAAGCCGGGCAAGGCCCTGCGCGAAGCCGTGGACAAGCGCACCGAGGAACTGGGCCAAGACCCGAAGTGAGGGCCTGGCCATGCAGCCAAGGTCTGCATGCCGGCCATCCCTCGTTAGAATCTCCCCGTCACTGAGGAGATGAATGAAATACCTCATGTGGCTGCTCAAGGCAGCCATTTTTTTTACCCTGTTCGCTTTTGCGCTGAACAACCAGCAAGACGCCACCGTCCACTTTTTCTTTGGCACCCAATGGCGGGCGCCGCTGGTTCTGGTGGTTCTCGCGGCCTTCACGCTGGGCGTGGTGGCGGGCGTATTGGGCATGGTGCCGCGCTGGTGGAAGCACCGCAGCGCGGCGCGCAAGCACCAGGACCAGGCCGCCCAGCCGTCGGCACCTCAGACCACTCCACCTCAAGCCCCGGTGGCCCCGCCACCCTCTGTTGACGAGCACGAACCCCCTCATGGAATTTGATCTCAGCTGGCTCCTGCTGGGGCTGCCGCTGGCCTTTGTGCTGGGATGGGGCGCCTCACGCTTCGACATCCGCCAATTGCGCCTGGAGAACCGGCAAGCCCCCAAGGCGTATTTCAAGGGCTTGAACTTCCTGCTCAACGAACAGCAAGACCAGGCCATCGATGCCTTCATCGAGGCCGTGCAGAACGATCCGGACACCTCGGAGCTGCACTTTGCCCTGGGCAATCTGTTCCGGCGACGCGGCGAGTACGAGCGCGCGGTGCGCGTGCATGAGCACCTGCTCAGCCGGGCCGACCTCAGCCGCACCGACCGGGAACGTGCCCAGCATGCGCTGGCCCTCGACTTCCTGAAGGCCGGCCTGCTGGACCGGGCCGAAGAAGCGCTCCACAAACTGGAGGGCACCCCGTTCGAGAGCCAGGGCCGACTGGCCCTGTTGGCCATCTATGAGCGTTCGCGCGACTGGCCGCAGGCCGCGGCCATCGCGGCACGCATGGACCAGGCCGGGCAAGGCCGCTTCAATGCCCGCCAGGCCCACTACCTGTGCGAACAGGCGCTCAGCCTGGTGTCCCAGCAGAACGTGGCAGGCGCGCTGGAGCGTCTGGCAGAGGCCCGCGCCATCGCCCCGGAAGCCCCGCGCGCCTACATCGAAGCCGCCCGCCTGCAGGCCCTGCAAGGGCAGCAAGACCAGGCCTGCGACACCTTGCAGCAACTGGCCCGGGTGGCCCCAGGCCACCTTGCACTGGCAGCCCCTCTCTGGGCAGACTGCGCCCAGGCGGCCAGTCGAGGCCCGGAAACCTTGGCCCTGCTGGAGGCCAGCTACCAGGAGCACCCTTCGCTGGATGTGCTCGAAGCCCTGGTGACATTGAGCCAGGCCCAGGGTGTCCCCGTCGAAGTGGCACGCGAACGCTATGTGCGCCACCTCGACAAAGAACCCTCCCTGGTCGCAGCGGCGCGCTGGCTGGCCGGCGAGCGGCTGGGCAACGAGCAATTCCACCCCCAGGTACAACGCGCCCTGGACCACGCCGCCAAGCCGCTGATCCGCTACCGCTGCGCAGCCTGCGGCTTTGAGGCCAAGCAGTACTTCTGGCAATGCCCGGGATGCCAATCCTGGGACAGCTACCCCGCCCAGCGCGTCGAGGAGCTTTGAAGCACCGTTGGTGCCTGGTCTGAAAGACTCTTGAACGGTTTTTTCAACTGCACACGATTGGACTGGCGTCGAAGAGGCCTCACAGGCGACCAGCAGGCCTTTAATCAAAGGCTCTGCCCACCCTGGAGCGCCACATGAACCGTCTGTTGAACCTTCTGTTGCCGACCCCCGTCCGGCCTCTCATCCGCCAACTGCTCAGTGCCTGCGCCCTGAGCCTGTCCATGGTGACCCTGGCCCATGCCGAGCTGGAGATCAACCAGGCCAGCGAAGCCCAGCTCGACAGCCTGCTGCATGTGGGCCCCGCCCTGTCGCAAAAAATCCTGAGCCAGCGCCAGCAAAGCCCCTTTGCCGACTGGCCGGACCTGATCCGCCGTGTGCCCGGCATCGGCCCGCGCCGCGCGCAGCAGCTCTCGCACCAGGGCTTGACGGTGCAAGGACAGGCCTACCCCGGCGTCCCCCAAATGGAAGGCCGCCAGCCTTGATCCGGTCTAGTCCAGGGTGCCGCCCACCAGGGCGACATCCTGTGGCGAGCTCAGCCCGGCCTCCAGCGCCGCCTGCACGGCCCTGACCTGCAGGTCGATGGGCACGCCCCCCTGCCCTG
>RXJO01000434.1:28063-28158 GCA_003987795.1 Curvibacter sp. | reverse complement strand
AGCAGCGACATCTGCCCGTTCGCGATCAGGGCGTTGTCCTGGGTCGAGGCGATGATCGCGATGTAGACCGGGAACGCGACGATCGCGATTCCGAT
>RXJO01000434.1:27598-28002 GCA_003987795.1 Curvibacter sp. | reverse complement strand
CCTTGCGTTCGACGAAGCGGAACTGGATTCCGGTGAGCACGATGACCATGACCATCAGCACGACCGACTGCGCCGCCGAGCTGCCGAGATTGCCCCCGAGCAGGCCGTCGGAATAGACCTTGTAGACCAGCGTCTCCGTTGACTTGCCGGGCCCGCCGCGGGTCATGGTGTCGATGATGCCGAAGGTGTCGAAGAAGGCGTAGACGATGTTGACGACCAGCAGGAAGAAGATGGTCGGCGACAGCAGCGGGAAGGTCACCGTCCAGAACCGTCGCATCGGCCGCGCGCCGTCGATCGCCGCGGCCTCGAACACGCTTTTCGGGATCGCCTGCAGGCCGGCGAGGAAGAACAGGAAGTTGTAGGAGATCTGCTTCCAGGCGGCGGCAAGGATGATCAGCGCCGCG
>RXJO01000434.1:27168-27523 GCA_003987795.1 Curvibacter sp. | reverse complement strand
GGATGCAGCATGAAGATCCAGAGCACGCCGACGACGGGCGGCGCCACCGCATAGGGCCAGATCAAGAGCGTGCGGTAGAGCATCACACCGCGCAGCGGCTTGTCCGCCATCACCGCGAGCAGCAGGGCAAAGGACAGCGACGAGACCGCGATGGCGAACGAGAAGAAGAAGGTGCGCAGGATCGACTCGAAATAGGCGGGATCCCTGAACAGCTCGACGTAATTGTCGAACCAGACGAAGGTGGTCGAGAGACCGAAGGCGTCCTGGAGCAGGAAGGACTGGATGACCGCCTGCAGGGCGGGCCAGTAGAAGAAGATCAGGACGATCGCAAGCTGCGGCGCAACCAGCGCGTAAG
>RXJO01000434.1:0-27096 GCA_003987795.1 Curvibacter sp. | reverse complement strand
AGGTAGGTGTCGGCCGTGGCCAGCAAGATCTCTTCCTGCCCGCGCGGGGGTTCGTAGCGGAACAGGATGGCCATGTCCACCGCGCCGGTGTCGAGCATCGCGTCGAGCTCGCCCCCCTGGCCCTCCCGCACATTCAGCCGGATCTGCGGATAGCTGCTGCGCAACTCACGGAACACCTGCGTCATCAGCGGGTGGGCCGCTGACGGCAGGATGCCGATCTTCACATCCCCCATCGGCACGCGTGACAGTTGCTGGAAGTCGGCAAACATCTCCTCGCTGTCGCGGATCCAGATGCGCACCCGGCGCTCCACCGATTCGCCGAACTCGGTCAGCACAACGCCCCGACCGGTGCGACGGAACAGCGCGCCGCCGCACTGGCGCTCCAGCTCGCTGACTTGGCGGCTGATGTACGACTGGGCGGTGTGGCGTTGTGCAGCCACCTTGGTCAGGCTGCCGGCCTCGACCACCTCGAGGAAGAGGCGAAAGTCCTGGATGTTCATTGCGGTGTTCCCTGCCGGCCCTGGCGGGGCCGGCTCAGTCCATGGTTGGGTCCATCGTTGGGGCCGAGCGGGCACCCGGCTGCCGGGCTTGATTCTGGCGGCATTGGCTCGGTCTCAGACATATCCAATCAAGGATATCTGAAAGACTCTATTTGCATCTATCAGGATTTCAGGCCCAAACCTACAGTCTGCGCTCATCGATACACCGCAAGGAGACCCTGTGAAACTCGTGAGCTTTGTTCAAGAAGGCCAGGCCCGTTATGGCCTGGTTCAAGACGGTGCCTATGTGGCCCCGTCGGCCGGTTTTCTGGCCCGTCACCCCGATCTGAAGGCCGTGCTGCAAGCGGATGCGCTGGGCGAGTTGCAGGCCGATGTGCAAAGCGGCGGCCAGCGCGTGGACCCGGCCCGCGTGCAAGCCCAGGCCGTGATCCCGGCGCCGGGCAAGGTGATCTGCGTCGGCCTGAACTACAAGACCCACGTGGCCGAGACCAAGCGCCCCGACAGCGAGCACCCCTCGCTGTTCCTGCGCTTTGCCGATTCCCTGGCCGCCGACGGCGACGAGGTGCTGCGCCCCGAGTTCTCCGAGCGCTTCGACTGGGAGGGCGAGCTGGCCTTCGTGATCGGCAAGGGCGGGCGCCACATTGCCGCAGAGGACGCCTTCGACCACATCGCCGGCTACACCTGCTTCAACGACGTGAGCGTGCGCGACTGGCAGCGCCACACCCATCAATTCACGCCGGGCAAGAACTTCCCGGGCACTGGCCCGCTGGGCCCTTTCCTGCTCACGCGTGACGAAGTGCCCGACGTGACGAAGCTCAGCCTGCAGACCCGCCTCAACGGCCAGGTGGTGCAGCAGGCCAGCCTGGCCGACCTGATCTTCGACATTCCCACGATCGTGGCCTATGTGTCGCGGTTCACCCCCTTGTCGCCGGGTGACGTGATCGCCACCGGCACCCCGGGCGGCGTGGGCGATCGCCGCGAGCCCCCGCTCTACATGAAGGAGGGCGATGTGGTCGAAGTCGAGATCACCGGGCTGGGCGTGCTGCGCAATCGCATCGGCACCGACCGTTGCACGCGCTGATCCGGAGGCTTTCATGGCACAGAAACCCCAATTGCGCATTGCTGTCGACATCGGCGGCACTTTCACCGACATGGCGGCCTTTGACGAGACCAGCGGCCGCCTGCTCTTCGGCAAAGCCTTGTCCACCCACGGCGAGTTGGTCAAGGGCATCCAGGCCACCATCGACAGCGCCAAGATCGACTGGCGTGATGGCCACCTGTTCCTGCACGGTTCCACCATCGCCATCAATACCCTGCTGGAGCGCAATGGCGCCAAGACGGCACTTTTGATCACCGAGGGCTTCCGCGACATCTACGAGATCGGTCGCGTCAACCGCCCGGATGCCTACAACCTGTTCTTCAACAAGCACCAGCCCCTGGTCAAGCGCTCGTTGCGCTTCGAGGTGGCCGAGCGCCTGCGTGCCGACGGCAGCACCCACAAGCCGCTGGACGAGGCCGCTGTGCGCGAGCTCGCCCGTGATCTCAAGGGCGAGGGCATCGAGGCCGTTGCCGTGCTGCTGCTGCACAGCTACCGCAACCCGGCCCACGAGCAGCGGGTCAAGCAGATCCTGCAAGAGGAACTGCCAGGGGCCTTCGTCTGCGCCTCGCACGAGCTCAGCCAGGAGTACCGCGAGTTCGAACGCGTCTCCACCGCCGTGGCCAATGCCTATGTCGGCCCTCGGGTGTCTGAGTACCTGGGCCAGCTTGAAGACCACCTGGGCCAGCAAGGCTTCGACGGCGACTTCTATATCGTGCAATCCACCGGCGGTCTGTTCCCGGTCGAGCACGCCAAGGTCGGCTGCGTGCGCATGCTCGAATCGGGCCCCGCCGCCGGGGTCATCGGCGCCCAGGCCATCTGTGCCCAGTTGGGCATGGGTGACGCCATCGCCTTCGACATGGGCGGCACCACCGCCAAGGCCGGCGTCATCAGCGAAGGTCGCCCCCTGACGACCGGCTCTGCCCTGATCGGCGGCTACGAGCGCGCGCTGCCGATCCAGATCCCGATGATGGACATCCACGAGGTCGGCACGGGCGGCGGCTCGATCGCCCGCGTCGAGACCGGCAACGCGCTGCGCGTGGGCCCGCAAAGTGCCGGCTCCATCCCCGGCCCGGTGGCCTACGGACGCGGCGGCACCGAGCCCACCGTGACCGACGCCAACCTCGTGCTGGGTCGCCTCGATGCCGACAACTTCCTCGGCGGCGAGCTCAAGCTCGATCTTGAGGGCTGCCAGCGCCAGATGCGTGAACGCATCGCCACCCCGCTGGGGCTGGATGCGACCAAGGCGGCCGACGGCATCCTGCAGATCGCCGTGACCCAGATGTCGCATGCGGTGAAGGCCGTCACCACCGAGCGCGGACTGGACGCCGGCAGCTTCACCATGGTGGTCTACGGTGGTGCTGGCCCGCTGCACGCCTCGGCCATCGCCCGCGAGATCGGCATCCGCAAGGTGCTCATCCCGTATGCGCCGGGGTATTTCTCGGCCTACGGCATGCTGTTCTCCGACCTGCGCTACGACTATGTGCGCTCGGTGTTCCGCAAGCTCAACGAGGTCTCTTTCGACGAGATCGAGGCGGCCTATCAGACGATGGAGGACGAGGGCCGTGCCGCGCTGGCCCAGTCCGGTGTGCAGGCCGATGGTGTGGTGATCGAGCGCGCGGCCGACATGCGCTATGTGGGTCAGGAGCACGCTGTCACCGTCGACCTGCCACTGGCCTTCTTCGAGGGCAAGGACCGGGCGGCCATCAAGCAGCAGTTCGACCAACTGCACCAGGTGCGCTACGGCACCTCGGCACCCCAGGAACCCGCCGACCTCGTGAGCTTGCGCGTGACCGTGCTGGGCACCATGAAGAAGCCGCCCAAGCACAGCGTGGCACAAGGCACTGCGAGGCCTGAACCCGAGGCGGTGCGGGCCACCAAGCCGGTCTATTTCAGATCCTCGGGGTGGGCCGACACACCGGTGTACCTGCGCGATCGGCTGCTTGCGGGCAACAAGATCTCGGGCCCCGCCCTGATCGAGGAGCACGCCTCGACCACCGTGGTGCAGCCAGGCGACTCGCTGCGCGTCGACGAATTAGGCAACCTGCAAATCGAGATCGGGAGCGATCGGACATGAACACCACCACTGAGCTCAAGACCGTGGACCCGGTCACCGTCGAAATCATCCGCAACGGCCTCTATGCCGTGACGGAAGAGATGAAGACCAACCTCACCCGCACCGCGTACAACCTGATCATCTACGAGGCGCTCGACTTCACCGTCGGGCTCTTCACCAAGGAAGGTGACACCGTGTCCATCGGCCTCGGCCTGCCGATGTTCATCCGCGGGATGTCGGAGACCGTGAAGGCGAAGATCCGCCACTTCGGCTACGAGAACATCCGCCCTGGCGACATCCTCGTCACCAACGATGCCTACACCACGGGCAGCCACCTGAACCACTTCACCTTCACCATGCCGGTGTTCCACGAAGGTCGGCTCGAGGGCTTCACCTGCTGCATGGCGCACTGGCTCGATGTGGGCGGCACGCTGGGCAATGTCACCACCGACATCTTCAGCGAGGGCATCCAGATCCCCATCATGAAGTACCAGCGCGAAGGCGTCGTCAACCAGGATCTGGTGGACATCATCGCCATGAACGTGCGCCTGGCCGAGCGGGCCTTGGGCGATCTGCGGGCCCAGATCACCGCCATCACGACCGGTGAGCGCCGCTATGTCGAGCTCTTGCAGCGCTACGGTGCCGATGCGGTCAATGGCGCGATCGCGCAGATCATGGATTCGAGCGAGGCGGTGGCGCGCCAGAACACGCTGTCCATCCCGGACGGCGTCTACGAGGCCGAATCGTTCATGGACGACGACGGCCTGGAGATCGGCAAGCGCATCCCGATCCGCGTCAAGGTCACCGTCTCGGGCGACGAGATGACGGTGGACCTGTCGGATGTGAGCAAGCAGGTGCGCGGCTTCTACAACTCGGGCTTCACCACCGGCATCGCCTGCGCCCAGGTGGCCTACAAATGCCTGACCACGCCCACCGACTACCCGGTCAACGATGGTTCGTTCCGCCCGCTCAAGGTCATCATGCCCATGGGCACGGTCATCAGCGCGGAGCGTCCCTACCCGATGCGGGTCTGGATGACCTTCCCGATGACGGTGATCGACACCATCTTCAAGGCCCTGGCCCCGGCCATCCCGGACCGCTCGATCGCAGGCCATCACGCCGATCTGGTGTTCCCCAACATCCACGGCATCAGCCCCGAGGACGGCCGCCTGTTCATTGTCGGCATCGGCCCGCTGGGTGGCGGATGGGGTGCCAAGAGCCGGGAGGACGGCGTCTCGGTCACCGTCTGCATCAACGATGGCGACACCCACAACAGCCCGACCGAGCAGCTCGAGGCCAAGTACCCGGTGCTGGTCGAGAAATACGAGATCCGTCGCGACTCGGGCGGCGCTGGCCAGTACCGTGGCGGTCTGGGGGCCGAGATGGTGGTGCAGGCGCTGTCGCCCTTCACCGTCACCACCCGCATCGACCGGGTGCATTGCAAGCCCTGGGGCCTGGACGGCGGCGGCGACGCCATGGGCAACGGCCTGGCCGTGCGCCACAAGGGCGAGTGGAAGACCGACCACCCCAATGCCAAGATCTTCAATGTGCGCCTGGAGCGCGGTGACGCCTACAAGATGCTGTCGGGTGGCGGCGGTGGCTTCGGCAATCCCTTGGAGCGCGATCTGGAGCGCGTGGCCGAGGACGTGCGCGAAGGCTATGTGAGCGCCGAGGTGGCCCGCGAGGTCTACCGAGTGGCTCTCGATGCCCGCGGACAGGTCGATGCCGAGGCCACCCGGGCCTTGCGTGAGCGGCCTGTCGGCGCGTCCGCCAACACCGACCCCGTGGCCTGGGCCGGCCAATGAGCCACGCCATGGCCGAAGATCAGCTCACTCAGGCGGCCCGGCTCGTGAGCCTGTGGAGCGAACTGTCGATCCGTCACGTGGCGCTGGGCCTGTCTTGCGGCTGCGGGGCGGGCGGCATCAGCCTGCGCCTGGAGGACTTTGAGCTCGACATCGTCGACTACCTCGAGGACGCCGCCTTGCGCAGCGATCTGCCAGCGGTGGTGGCCTATTTCCGCAGCCGTCAGGCCGCGGGCTGGCCGCCCTCACCGCTGCGGGTGCTGTTGCAGCAGGCCAGCGAGGGTGAGTTGTCCGAGGCGGTGTCCGACTGGGTGCTGCCCCGCGTCGAGAAGACCCTCGTCTCGTTCAAGGCGCTGCATGGCGGGGGGAGCTGAGCATGGGCGGTCATTTTTCGGCCTTGCTGCAGGCGGATGCCCGTTCTGAGGCGGCGGGTTCTCGGGTACCGGTCAGCGTGCTCACCGGCTTTCTGGGCAGTGGCAAGACCACGCTGCTGAACCGGCTGCTCAGCAGTCCCGATCTGGCGGGCACGGCCATCATCGTCAACGAGTTCGGCGAAGCCGGTCTGGATCAGGACTTGCTCACGGCCGCGTCGCCTGACGATGTGGTGCTGCTGCCCAACGGCTGCCTGTGCTGCGCGGTGCGCGGTGATCTGGTGAAGGCGCTCTCCGGTCTGTGGGAGCGCACAGGCCAGGCCATCGAGCGTGTGGTGATCGAGACCAGCGGCCTGGCCGAACCGGGGCCCATCCTGCGCACCCTGATGATGGACCCGGTGCTCTCGCATCGCTACCGCCTGGGCCTGGTGCTGTGCACCGTGGACGCGGTGCTGGGCCTGCAAAGCCTGCAGCAGCATCCCGAGGCGCTGGCCCAGCTGGCAGCCGCCGACGAGGTGTGGCTGACCAAGCTGGACCTGCTGTCTGACCCTGGGGCCACGGCGCCTCTGCTGCACTGCCTGGCCCAGCTCAATCCGGCGGCACGGGTGCGTCAGGCGGGGCGGTCTGACCTGGCTCCGCTGCTCGATCTGCTGCGCCGGCAACTGCTGGCTGAGGGGCCCGATCCGGCCTCGACGGCGCACTCGTATTTCTACCACCCGGTCGGGTCGGCCATCGAGGCGCCGGTGCATCTGGCGGATGTGCAGAGCTTTGTGCTGATGCGCGATGAGCCGCTCGACCTGGAAGGCTTTGCGCAGTGGCTTGACCTGGTGGTCGCCTCGCAAGGCGAGAAGCTGTTGCGCTTCAAGGGCCTGGTACAGACCACCCAGTCGCCTGACAGGCCGATGGTGGTGCATGCCGTGCAGCACCTGTTCCACCCCCCCGAGACGCTGCCGGCCTGGCCCAACGCAGATCACCGCACCCGCCTCGTGTTCATCACGCGGGGCGTGAGTCGCGAGGCGCTTGAAAGCACTCTCGACGTGATGGCCCGACGCCGTTCGCGGCACCGGTCTGTCTGAACAGGCAACATGACAAGAATGGAGACACAGATGAGGAACTCTAGAAGACAGATGTTGGGTGCCCTGGCTGGGCTCGCCAGCCCGATCCTGGCGCGTGCGGCCGGCTTTCCGGAGCCTGACCGCCTGCTGCGTATCGTCGTGCCGTTTGCGGCCGGCGGCGGTGTTGATTCGGCGGCCCGATTGTTGGGACATCAGCTCGGCAAGCAGCTGGGCCTGCCGGTCATCGTCGAAAACCGGGCTGGCGCCAGCGGCACCCTGGGCGGCAAGTACGTCCAGACCTCGGCCGCCGATGGTTACACCTTGCTGTTTTCGGCGGCCACCCACATCTACGCCCGCCAGGTGCTGAAGAACCCGCCCTACGATCCCTTGAACGATTTCGCGCCGATCGCCCGGGTGGGCGAAGCCCCGCTGATGCTCGTGATCGCCCCAGACCTGGAAGCCAGAAAGCTGTCCGACGTGCTGGCCGCGGCACGGGCCAAACCCGAGGCCTGGACGGCTGGTATCCCCGCCGCCGGGGCGCCCAGCCACCTGGCGACCTTGCTGCTGGCGCGCATGGCACAGGTCAGCTTCTCCTACGTCGCCTACAAGGGAACCCAGCCCGCGCTGGTCGATGTCGCCGGGGGGCACATCAACCTGTTGCTGGATTCGATGATCTCCTTGCTGCCGCTGGCCAAGTCGGGCAAGGTGCGGCCGATCGCGGTCACCTCGACCAAGCGCAGCGCCCTCGCCCCCGAGGTGCCCACCCTGGCCGAGAGCGGGCTGGCGCGTTACACCTATGCCTCCTGGTACGGCGTCTGGGCACCCCGGGGCACACCTGCTGACCGGGTGGCGGCGCTGAACAAGGCGATCAATGCGGCCGTCACCGAGATCGGCCGCGCAGGCGGCTTCAGTGCCCTGGGTGTCGAGCCGGTGGCCGAGACCTCAGAGCAGTTCCAGCGCTTCATCGTCGCGGAAGTGGCCCAGGGCACCGAGCTGCTCAAGGCCTCAGGCTTCAAGCCGGAATGAGTGGGGCACCCCCATGCGGGCGGGTCCTCGCCTCCATCGGGGTACCTGTGAGCCAGAACAGGTCGAAGCAGGCAGCCGAGCATCCTGACCCGGTGTCCCCACGGGGCTGACCCGCCCGGTGGCGGTCTTTGCGCAAGCGGCCCGGGGCCCCCAGCCTGTCCGGTCTGAGGCTTGCAGTGTCCCCACGGCCCTCAACACCGTTTCAATTTGACACAATGGTTGGTCCTTATCAGCCAAGGGCCTGCTTTGCTCTCCTCTTTTTTCTACTTCGGCCCTGCCGATGCGGGCACCTTGCAAGGCCTGCACGAGCCCTGGCTGGTGCTGCTGTCTGTGGTGGTGGCCATGCTGTCTTCGGCCATGGCCCTGCAGTTGGCGGGCATTGCGAGGCGCAGCAGCCAGCTGGGGCTGGCGCGCATCGCGCTGGGCACCGGGGCACTGTCGCTGGGCGCGGGCGTCTGGGCCATGCACTTCATCGGCATGCTGGCCTTTCAGCTGTGCACCACGGTGCGCTATGCACCGGCCATCACCATCGGCTCGATGCTGCCCAGCCTGGGCGCTTCCTATGTGGCGCTCTGGGTGTTGTCGCGGCGGCAGGTCCGGCGGGGGCAGTTGCTGCTCGGCGGTGTCCTGGTCGGGGCGGGCATCGGTCTGATGCACTATGGCGGCATGGCCGCCCTCGAAATGGCGCCGGTGCTGCGCTACGACCCACTGTGGTTCGTTGCCTCTCTGGGGGTGGCCATCGCTTTGGCTGTGCTGGCCCTCTGGATCCGTTTCGAGCTGGCCCGGCGCCACTGGTTGACGGCGGGGCAGGCCATCGCGCTCGGGGGCATGGTCATGGGGCTGGCCATCTCAGGCATGCACTACACGGCCATGGCCGCTGCCCGCTTCGTGGGGCAGGACGAGCCGGGCTTTGTGGCCGACCTGGGCCGCAACAGCACCCTGGCCCTGACCATCGCCCTCATCACCCTGCTGATCTGCGCCATGACGGCGGCAGTCAACGCCGCGCTGCGTTATCGGCAGGTGTATCGTCATCTGGCCCGCAGCGAGGCAAGGCTGCAGGCGATACTGAGCACCGCCGCCGATGGGGTGATCAGCATGAATGCGCAAGGGGTGATCCTGGCGCTCAACCCGGCAGCCGAACAGATTTTCGGTGCGCCCGCCGCCCGACTGACGGGACGATCGATCAACCTGCTGTTGCCCGATCTGCGCGGTGAAGGTGAACTGATCGAAGGCCAGGTTCACCCCGGCCTCGTGCCGGGCGTGCGCGAATTGACGGCCCAGGGCCTGGATGGCCGGCGGCTGCCTGTGCGGCTGGCCTTGGGCCAGGCTGCCGATGCCCAAGAGTCGCTTTGGGTGGCCTTCGTAACCGACCTCAGCGAACGCCAACACATCGAGAACGCACTGGCCGAGAGCGAGCTTCAGCACCGCAGCCTGATCGCCAACATCCCGGGCGTCACGTTCCGCTGTGTCTACCGGCGTGACCGTGGCTGGGGTGAACTGGTGTTCATCAGCGATGCGGCCGAAGCGCTCTGCGGCTGGCCGGTGCCTGCTTTCACCAGCGGTGAGGTGAAGCTGGAGTCACTGATCCACCCCGGCGATCGCGATCGCGTGCAGCGCCTGCGCCAGCAGGCCCTGGCCGAGACCGGGGCCTGCACTCTGGAATACCGGCTGCTGAGCCGCGGCGGCGTCGAGCACTGGGTGTCAGAGACCTCGGCTGCGGTGCGCGATGCGCAGCAGCGCCAACGCTGGGTGGACGGCATCCTGATGGACATCACCGAGGCCAAGCTTCGCCACGCCGATTTCGAGAGCGTGGTCCAGGCCATCAATCGCGCGCTGGTGGTGATCGAGTTTGATCTTGACGGCCGGATTCTGAATGCCAATGACAAGTTCCTCCATCTGGTGGGTTACGAGTCGCACGAGCTCATCGGCCAACATCACCGCTTGCTGTGCCTGCCCGAGGAAGTGGCCAACGACGATTACCACGCCCACTGGCAGGCTTTGCGCCAGGGCGAGTTCCGCAGTGGTGAATACCACCGCGTGGGCAAGCACGGCAAAGACATCTGGATCCACGCCACCTACAACCCCATCCTCGATGCCGAGGGCGCGCCCCGACGCATCATCAAGTTCGTCAACGACCTCAGCGAACGCCACGCCATGGAGCTGGACCTGCGCCTGGCCAAGGACAAGGCCGAGCAGGCTGCCGCCAGCAAAAGCACTTTCCTGGCCAACATGAGTCACGAGATCCGCACCCCCATGAACGCCATCATCGGCTTCACCGAGGTGGTGCTCGAAAGCCAGCTCAGCGAGGCGCAACGCCAGCACCTCAACACCATCAACCGATCAGCCCGCTCTCTGCTGGGCCTGCTCAACGACATCCTCGACACCGCCAAGATGGAGCACGGTGCCGTGGTGCTGGAGCTGCGTGATTTCTCGCTGCGCGAACTCTGCCGCGACCTGCTGGCCACGCTGCGCCTGGGCGCGGCGGCCAAGGGGCTGGAGTTGAGGCTGGACTACCCCGAGCAACTGCCCGAGTTCTTCCTGGGCGATGCCTTGCGCCTGCAGCAGGTCCTGCTCAACCTGCTGGGCAATGCCATCAAGTTCACCCCGCAGGGGCAGGTCTGTCTGGTGGTTCGCCACCAGGACAAGCAGCTGCGACTGCAGGTCATCGACACCGGCATCGGCATCCCGGCCGACCGCCTGGAGCGCATTTTCGACCCGTTCTCCCAGGCCGATGCGTCCATGACGCGGCGCTTCGGCGGCACCGGTCTGGGCACCACCATCGCCCGTCAACTGGTACAGCTCATGGGGGGGGACATCAGCGTCAGCAGCACGCTGGGCTTGGGCAGTACCTTCACTGTGCAGATTCCGCTGCCCCAGGGCCAGAGGCCGGCTGCGGCTGCTGACACCGCAGGCGGCCTGGATCTGCCGCCCCTGCGCATCCTGGTGGCCGACGATGTGGCCCAGAACCTGGAGCTGCTCACGCTGCGCCTGGGCCGGCTCGGTCATGAGGTGCTCACGGCCTCCGATGGCGAGCAGGCCCTGGCGCTGGCGCAAGAGCGGGCCTTGGACGTGATCCTCATGGATGTGC
This sequence comes from Curvibacter sp., assembly GCA_003987795.1. Classification (GTDB taxonomy): domain Bacteria; phylum Pseudomonadota; class Gammaproteobacteria; order Burkholderiales; family Burkholderiaceae_C; genus Curvibacter. The sequence continues at coordinate 16,102 of RXJO01000434.1, read as the reverse complement.
AGATGCCCTTGCTCGATGGCCTGGCCGCCACCCGGCGCCTGCGCCAGTGGGAGCGCCAGACCGGGCGTGCGCGCGTGCCCGTGGTGGCACTCACGGCCAGCGTGCTGGAGGAAGACCGACGCGCCACCGAGGAGGCGGGCATGGACGGCTTCGCCGTCAAGCCGGTCGAGCTGCCGCGCTTGTTGGCCGAAATCGCCCGCGTGACCGGCTCGGCCGGCCTGGCTGGCGCAGCCTCGCAGGGCGTTGCCGACGGGGCCGGTCGGGGCGCCATGGCGCCACCCGAAGGCGTCGACTGGGCGCGTGGCGCCATGATCTGGGGCGATGTGCAGACCCTGCAGACCCGCATCCGGCAGTTTCTGACCGACGCCCTGAGAGACCTGCCTCCGTCGGCCGACGAAGCAGCCCGGCGGGCGGTTGCCCACCGTCTGAACGGTGCCGCCGCCAACCTGGCCTTGCCCAGGGTGCAGGCCTTGGCTGCCGAACTGGAGCAGGGCCGACCGCACCAGGCCCTGCCTGACACCGACATCGACAACGACATCCAGGTGCAGGCCCAGTGGGACGCCCTGCGCGCCGAGATGCAGGCGCTGCTCGATCGCCTGCCCGCCCCCGACCACGACCACGACCCCGCCTCCGACACCGCGGCCGTGTCCGACCGGCCGGCCCCTGTCCTGCAAGCCGCCGACCTGCACACCCTGCGGCAACACCTGCAACGCGGCGAACTGGCCGAAGAGGCGCTGCAGCGCGTGTGTGCCGCCGTGGACGCCGACACCCGAGAGGCCTTGCAGGCCGCGCTGGACAATTTCGACTTTGATCAGGCCCTGAGCCAGATCGAGGCCCTGCTGCAATCCTCGCCCACCGGAGCCCCCACATGACCCCCGACACGACCGCCGGCACTGCCTTGCCCGACCGCCGACCGCGTTTGCTGCTGGTGGACGACGAGCCCACCAATCTGCAGGTGCTGAAACAGATTCTGCAGGCCGACTACCGCCTGCTGTTCGCCCGTGATGGCGAGAAGGCCTTGCAACTGGCCACCCAGGAGCAGCCTCAGCTCATCCTGCTCGATGTGATGATGCCGGGCCTGACCGGCCTGGAGGTGTGCCGCCGGCTCAAGGCCGAGCCGGGCACCGCGGCCATCCCGGTGATCTTCGTCACCGCACTCGCCGATGAGAGCCACGAGGCCGAGGGCTTCGACGCCGGTGCGGTCGACTATGTGACCAAGCCCGTCAGCCCCCCGATCGTGCGGGCCCGGGTGCGCACCCATCTGTCGCTGGTGCGGGTGGAGGACCTCAAGCAGAGCCGCCTCGAGATCGTGCAGCGCCTGGGCCGCGCGGCTGAATACAAAGACAACGAGACAGGCCGCCACGTGATCCGGATGAGTCACTACGCCCGCCTCATGGCCCTGGCGCTGGGGTTCACACCCGAAGACGCCGACGAACTGCTGCACGCCGCCGCCATGCACGATGTGGGCAAGATCGGCATCCCGGACGCGGTGCTGCTGAAAAACGGGCCGCTCGATGCCGAGCAGTGGCAGATCATGCGCCAGCACCCCGAGATGGGGGCGGCCATCATCGGCGAGCATGCCTCCACCTTGCTGCAGATGGCCCGCCGGGTGGCCCTGAGCCACCATGAGAAATGGGACGGCAGCGGCTACCCCCACGGGCTGAAGGGCGAGGACATCGCCCTGGAGGGGCGCATCGTGGCCATTGCCGACGTCTTCGATGCCCTGACCAACGAGCGTCCCTACAAGCAGGCCTGGCCGGTCGAGCAGGCCATCGAGCTGCTGCAGAAAGAGGCGGGTCGGCATTTCGACCCGGCGCTGGTGCGCTTGTTCATCGAGCTGCTGCCCGAGGTGCTGAAGGTGAAGGCGCAATGGCCTGAGTGATGGGTGCGGCGGCTTCTCGTTTCAGATGGGCTGCTCGAATTCGGCTTGCAGGGTTTGGATCAATTCGGCCACCGGGCGCACGGACTCCACGCCTGACACTGTGTGCCCCGCGCTCCAGAGGTCGGCCCATCGCTGGATCACCGCGCCTTCCGAGCCGCCGCCGAACTTGCGCCGGGCGTCCTGTACCGAGATGGATTCATCGAGGTGGTCGGGGTCGAGCCCGACACCTCTGATCGAAGGCCTGAGAAAGTTGGCGGGCAGACCCGTGAAGGCCCGCGTCGCCAGGATGTCGTCGATGGAGCTTTGCACCAGCATTTGCTGGTAGGCCGGCGAGGCCAGGCTTTCCTGGGTGGCGATGAAGCGAGTGCCGATGCACCCCAGATCACAACCGAGCACCGTCGCGGCGCGCAGCGCAACCCCATCGGACAGGCCCCCCGACAGCACGATGGGACCATCAAACCGTTTGCGCACGGCCCGCACAAAAGCAAAGGGATTGGCCCATCCGGTGTGCCCGCCCGCTCCTGCGGAAAGCAGCACCAGGCCATCGACGCCCGCCTCGATCGCTCGTTCGGCATGGTGCAGCGAGGCGACGTCTGCGAACACCAGGCAGCCGCCCTCGTGCAGGGTCGGAATCACGGCCTCGGGCGAGCCGACGCTGGTGATCACCAGTTCGGTCCGGTGCTTCACGATCAGCTCGACCTCCGCCTTCAGTTTGGAGGGGTCGCGCCGCATGATCAGATTGGGGCAGTGAGGCGCCCGCTGCGGCGAGGCCAGGGCCTCCGCACTGAGGCGCTGCAGCCAGCTGTCGAACTCGTCCAGCGATTGGCAATTGGCGGTCGGGAAGGCGCCGATCACGCCAGAGGCACAGGCCGCTGACACGAGCTCGATGCCTGAGATGCGCAGCATGGGTGCAGCGATCGCAGGAATGGAGAGGCGGTCCATGAAGGGCAGTCGTGATTTCATAGGGGTTCCGTGGCGTGAGGCCGACGGATCGGTCCGCCGGCCTCTTTGAGATCGATCCATGCGCCCGACATCCCGGGCACGGTTCAGTGGGCCAGGCTGCCCAGGCTGGGCGCCTCGTTCAATGCGACTGCGTGCAGGCCGCTCATGGGCACCGGAAATCTGGCCAGCGGTAACACCTCGCCTGCCACGAACCGGTCCCGGCTCACGAACTGGGGCAAGGTGGCCAGCGCCGAGGGGGCGATCACCGGGGCCGCGGGAATGTCATGCGCTTGCAGCCGTTCGAACAATTCCCTGGAGTCCAGGTTGGCAACGGCGCGCGCAATCCCTTGGTTGATGGCTTCGGCATGGGCCTTTCGGGCGTCGTGGCGGCGATAGTCCTCAGCATCGAACGGTGCCAGGTCGAGCACCTGGACCAGGCGTTGCCAGAAATGGTCTTCCAGTGCGGCGATGGACAGGTACTGGCCATCCCCGCAACGGAACGCGCCGTAGGCGGCCTTCACCAGGGTGGTGTGGCGCTGTTCTGCCACGGTGTGGATGCCGCCGCTGCGGTAGGCCCCGAGCCGGGGGTTCATCCAGTGCGTCATGCAGTCGGCCAGGGCGACATCCAGGTGCTGCCCCTGACCGGTGTTGCTGCGCTGGACCAGGGCGGCCAGCGTGGCGCTCAAGGCATACATCGCGCCACAGAGGTCGGCCACCGGCAAGCCGAAGTGCTGTGACGGCTCACCCTCAGGGGGGCCCGACACGGCCAAGGCCCCCGAGGCCGCCAGGTAATTGATGTCGTGTCCCGGCAGATCGGCCCAGGGCCCTGTCTGGCCGTAGCCACTAAGCGACACATAGATCAAGCGGGGGTGGCTCTTGCGCAGCGTCTCGGCGTCCAGGCCCAGGCGGGCCATGACGCCGGGGCGGTACGATTCGACCACCACGTCGGCCTCGGCGATCAAGGCCCGGACCTGATCCCGCTGGGTCTCGTCCTTCAGGTCTGCCAGCAGGCTTTGCTTGCCTCGGTTCACGGCTTCAAAGCCCCCTTTGCCCAGCAGGCGGGCGTTGTCGCCATGTGGAGGCCGCTCGATCTTGATGACGCGCGCGCCCAGTTCGGCCAGGTTCTGCGTGAGGAACGGGCCCGGCAGCAACTCGCTGAAGTCGATCACCGTGATGTCCTTCAGGGGCGCGCCGCCCGCCTGCGCCTTCATGCCGAGACTCCCGGATCCACCCGTTCGACGATGACCGCGTCCAGAGGGATCACACCTTGACCGGCTGCGCCGATCCAGACCGGGTTCAGATCCATTTCTTCAATGCGGTCGGCATGGCGCACGACGAAGTCCGACACCCGGTTCAGCAGCGCCTCCAGTGCCGGCACATCGGCTTTCGCTCTGCCCCGCGCACCATCGAGCAGGGCAAAGCAGCGCATCTCGCGGATCATGGCCGCTGCTGCACCGGGCTGCAGTGGCAGGGTGCGCCGAGTCACATCGCGCAGGATCTCGACATAAATGCCGCCCATGCCAAAGGTCAGGACATGTCCGAACACCGGATCGCGTGTGACGCCGATCATCAGCTCTGAGCCACCCTGCGGTGCCATCTTCTCGATCAGCAGGCCATCGATTCGGGCGTCAGGGCGGTGCCGGCGGACCGACTCCGTGATGTCTTGCCAGGCCCTGCGGAGCTGATCCGCATTGTCCAGCCCCACTTTCACACCCCCGATGTCGGATTTGTGCACGATGTCTTCGCTGGCGATCTTGGCCACCACCGGATAGCCCATGGTGGCGGCCACGGATGTCGCTTCGTCCACCGATGCCGCCACGGTGCGGGGCAGCAGGCGGATGCCCGCCGCTTCAAGCTGTTGCTTGGCCTCGGCCTCAGACAGCGAGCGCGTGGTGCTGACCGGCGCTGGCACGGCCGTGATCGTCATCGGCTCGTCTGCGCCGTGTTCCCGCCTCCAGCGGCCATGTTCCACCCAGCGCTGGATGGCCTTGATGCCTTTGCCCACAGAGCGCGGAGGCGCAAAGCCGGCCTCGACCAGCATGCGATAGCCTTCGCCGAGACGATCGCTCATCCAGATCGGGATGATCGGGGTGGCGCAACCCTTTTGCGCCGCGATGATGGTCCTGGCGAGCTGGATGGTCGTGTTGCCGTAGTCCAGTGCGATGGGCACGATGACACATCCCAGGTTCGGGTCGATCGCCACCGCGCTCAGCGTCTTCTCGATCAGTGCCGCGTCGCTCAAGACCGCTGCTGTGGTGTCCACCGGGTTGTCGACGGCCGCATAGTCCGGCAGCTCAGTTCTCAGCACCTCAAGCGTCGCCGGGCTGAACTGGGCCAGGGTCAGACCCGCCGTGCCCACGGCATCCGCGGTGAGCGCCGCCGTGCCGCCGGACGAGGTGTAGATGGCCACCCCCTCGCTCGCCGCAGGCGTGGCGCGGGCAAACAGCCAGGCGGTGTCGACCAGTTCGTCAATGTCGTCAACCTCGATGACCCCGCATTGGCGGAACACCGCGCTGTTCACCTCGGCCGAGCCGGTCAAGGAGGCCGTGTGCGACTGGGCGGCCTTCTGCCCATAGGCGGACTTGCCGACCTTCAGGGCGATGACGGGCTTGCCGTTGGCGGCCGCCCGCTGCACCGCAGCGACGAATTTGGCACCGTCCTTGATGCCCTCCAGCAGGGTGATGATCACCTTGATGTCGGGCGCATCGGCCATGTAGTGGATGAAGTCGGCCACCTGCAGGTCGACCTCATTGCCGGTCGAGGCCCAAAGCCCGATACCGATGCCCCGTTCCATGGCCTGCATCACATTGCGGCCCAGCCCACCGCCCTGGGTCGCCAGCCCGATCGGGCCCTTGACCAGATCATGCGGGAAGGAGGGCGAGAAGGTCAGGCCCAGGCGGTGGTTCACATTGGTGAGGCCCGGGCAGTTGGGGCCGTACAGCCGCATCCCGCCCGCGTCGGCGATCTCCTTGAGGCGGGCCTGTGCCCGTTCTCCTTCATCACCGGCCTCGCCGAATCCGGAGGTGAGCACGATGGCAAACGGAACGCCGCGTGCGGTGCATTCCTCGGCCACGCTCAGCACGCCGGCGGCCGGGACCACGATCACTGCCACGTCGGGGGTGGTGGGCAAGGCCGACACACTGGGCCAGCAGGGGCGGCCACGTAGCTCGGTCTTGCCCGGGTTGACCAGGTAGAGCGTGCCTTCGAACTCCGAGTGGTCGAGCAGGTTGGTCAAGGTGCGCTCGCCGATGCTGTTCGGGCGATCTGAGGCGCCGATCAAGGCGATCGAGTGCGGGCGGATGAGTCTGGAAAGATCAGTCAAAAGGGTCTCCGATTCTTTTTCTGGGGCTTCGTTGTTGCCGTGGTGCGCGTCTGCACCTCAGACGATGGCGGAGATCCCGAGGATCTCGCGGCCTGCTATCAAGGTCTGGACCTCAGTCGTGCCTTCGGGAATCGTGCCGCCCCGGGTGTCGCGGAAGATGCGCTCGATGGGGTAGTCGCAGGCATAGCCCAGGCCACCATGCACCTGCATGGCCATGTTGGCCACCTCATGGGCGGCTTCGGTGGCGTACAGCTTGGCGATGGAGCAGGCTGTGCGCGCGTCGGCATCGGCGTCGAGGGCGGCCGCGGCGCGCAGGCTCAGTGCGCGTGCCGCCTCGACGCGGATGGTCATGTCGACAATGAGTTTCTGCACCAACTGGAAGCTGCCGATGGGCTTGCCGAACTGGGTGCGGGTGCGGGCGTAGTCGATTGACAGATCCAGCGCCGCCTGGGCGGCACCCACCGCCCCCATGGCGATGTTGACGCGGGCTCCGTCGAGGCCCATGAGCATCTTCTTCAGGGCGTTGCCTTCTTGCCCGAGCAGGTTTTCCCGCGGCACTTTGACGTTGTCGAAGCCGAGCTCTGCCGTGCCGGTGCTGCGCAGCACCATGGTGTCGACCTGGCGGACCTCGTACGGAGACACCTCGCGCTCCACCAGAAAGGTGGACAGCTGACCCTGGCAGTCAGGGCTGAAGGTTCGGGCCACCACGATCCCGAAATCGGCGCCGACGCCATTGGTGATCCACAGCTTGCGACCATTGAGCACATAGTGGTCGCCCACCAGATCCGCCCGGGTCTGCACCTGGGCAATGTTGGAGCCCGTGCCAGGTTCGCTGATGGCGTTGAAGACCCGACGCTCCGAGGCCAGCAGCGGCTTCAGGAAACGCTCCTTCTGCTCTTCAGTGGCTTCTGCGGCCAATTTGTTGATGGCCGCATTGGTGATGTTCACCATCGTCCGCAACGACAGCCAGGTGTAGCCCGCTTCTTCCATCAGCATGGCCCAGGTCATCTGATCCAGTCCCAAGCCCCCTTCTTCCTCGGACAGTCGACCGCCGATGTATCCGAACTGAGCAAGCGCTCCGAGCAGTTCGAACGGGAATGTCTTGTCCCTGTCGTGCTGCGCGACATGGGGGGCCACCTCGGATTTCATGAAGCGGCGAACGCTGTCTCGCAACATTTCCTGCTCGGAAGTCAGAACTGAATACATGGGATGTGTCTCCTGTAGTTGAAAGGGAAATCAATGGGTTCTAGGTTGGACTGCTGTCTTTGGCGCCCGCAGTGCGCCGGGCTGTCGAAGCCCGCAGCGCCGGTGCGGGGCTGGCGGGGTGCAGGACCAGGGCCTGTACCTCCTTGAGGGCCTGCAGACAGGCCTCGCGGGTTTGACGCAGGCGCTCCGTGGGGCCGGCGATGGAAAGCGCCAGAGGCTCGTCGCCCACATAGCCCGCGACGGCCAGGGCGGCCAGGCCGTCGAAGCCTTCGTTCTCGACCCAGCTCCAGCCCAGGGCTTTTGCTTCGGCCACCTGCTCTTCAAGGCGCTTCAGATCGGTGATCGTGCCCCGGGCGATCTGCTTGAGCGGCTTGAGCCGCAGTTGACGGGCTGCTTCTTCAGGCGTGCCCAGTGCCAGCTCGGCCTTGCCGAGCGCCGAGACGTGCAGGGCGATCTTGTTGCCGACGTTGTCCACGTACCTGAGCGGGTGGGTGCCTTCTGCATGGGCCAGCACCTTCACGACGCCGCCCTCGATGCGACCGCAAAGGCCGGTCTCGCCCGTCTTGTCGCGCAGCAGTTCACAGGCTTCGGTGGCCACCGCAAACAGTGAGTCGCCGGCAGAGATGCCTTTGGCCACCGTGAGCAGGCGGGCAGTGGGATAGAAGCGCCGGGTTCTGGCAGTGCGCATCAGGTAGCCCAGTTCATGCAGGGTGTGCAGCAGGTCCGAGCAACTGCTTTCGGGCAGGTCCATCAGGCGTGCGAGGTCCGAGTTGGACAACTCGCGGCGCTCACGTGCAAAGACCTCGAGCAGGGACATGGTTCTGGCAGCAGCTGGAACGATGGTGGGCATTGAATTCTCCGAAATTTCGTAGTGACCAACGAATGATATCTGTGGGGATGTCCTCGAAATGGCGGAATCACAGTCATTTATGTGACTTGCTGGGGTTCAAGTTTCTGAAGATTGTTATTGTTAGCCTACGAGATGTCGGTGTATTCTACGACCCATCGAATAAAGATGGCAAGAAAACGGAGACAACCATGGCCCTATCCAAACGACATCTCTTCACTCTGGCGCTCGCTGCGTTGGCGGCTGGCGGGGTGCACGCCGCCGGCGATGCATGGCCCAGCCGGCCCATCACCTTCGTGGTTCCCTTTCCAGCCGGAGGCATCACCGACAACACGTCGCGCCTGATGGCCAAGTTGTTGTCGGCTCAACTGGGGCAGTCGGTGGTCGTCGACAACCGGCCGGGCGCAGGGGGCTCGATCGGGGTGGAGTCGGCGCTTCGACAACCAGCCGATGGCTACACCTTGATCTATGGAACCCAAGGGACCCATGCCGCCAATCTCGCGCTGTACAAGAACGTGCGCTATGACCCGGTGAACGACTTCGTTCCGGTGCACGGCTTGTCGGAGGCTCCGCTGATGCTGGTGATCAACCCGGCGCGTCCATTCAAAACGGTGCCCGAGCTGATCGCCTACGCCAAGGCCAATCCAGGCAAGCTCAACTTCGGTTCAGCCGGGCCGGGCACCGGGACTCACTTGACGGCCGAGCTCTTCCAGACCGCCGCGGGAATCAAGATGACGCACGTCCCTTACAAAGGGAGCGCCCCCGCCTTGAGCGACCTGATGGCGGGCAATCTCGACTTGATGTTTGACTATCCGGCGGTGGTGCTCCCATTCGTACAGGCGCAAAAGCTGAAACCGCTGGCCGTGACCTCCAAGGCGCGCTTGCCCGGTTCGCCTGACATTCCCACCGTAGGAGAACTGGGGCTGGCCGATGCAGAGGCCAGTGTCTGGTCGGCTGTGTTTGTGGCGGCCAAGACCCCCCCGGCCATCGTCAAAAGACTGAGCGATGAATTCGCCAAGGTCATCGTCCATCCAGAAATGCTGCAGAGCGGCGAGAAGTTCGGCACCGTGCCGCTGACCGGTCTGCGTGATGCCAAGTTGGCCGCCTTCGTGAGGTCGGAGCTGGCGCGCTGGCGCGCCGTCGTCCAGCAATCCGGCGCCAAGCTCGATTGACGGGCCCGTCCGCTCATCCTTTTCCAAAGCAACCTGAACCCATGACAGAACCCCAAATCCTCTACAAGTCATTGCATCCGTCGCTGTACACCCTGGCCGACGACGGACGCTCGTTGAACTTTCATTTCGCCCGTTGTAGCCATTGCGGTGGTCTCAGCTTTCCGGCCAATGCGCCAGGCTGCATGCATTGCGGTGCCGTGATCGAAGAAGCCGACAAGCTGCTGCTTCCTGGCGAGGGCACTTTGCTCGAATGCGTCACCTTGCATGTTGCGCTGGTACCAGGCATGCCGACCCCCAGCATTGCGGGCGACATCCTCCTGGCCGAAGGCGTGGTCGAAGAGGGCGTCATCGCAGTTTCGGATGAGAGCGTCCTGAAGCCGGGCATGCGCTTGAAGGCCGTGGCCGAAATGGAGCCTGGCGAGGGGGTCTATGCCTGCCGCTTCGTGCCCATGCAAGAGGAGGTGTCGCAATGAACACGACGTCGAACCAGACGGGCAACTGGCTTGATGCCAACGGTGGCGTCTTCATCGCCGGCATCGGGCTGCACCCCTATCAGTTTCCTTCCGAGACCCCCTACACCGCGCTGGGTCTCACGGCGGTCAGGGCGGCCCTGGCAGATGCAGGCCTGAGCTGGCCTGCCGTGCAGAGTGCGTATGTGGGCACCACCTCGATCGGCATGGCCGCGGGCCGGGTGATGTTGCGGCACCTCGGCTCCACGGGGCTCAGCGTGACCCAGGTCGAGAACGCTTCGGCCTCCGGTTCGTTCGCGTTTCGTCAGGCCTGCATGGAAATCGCCACCGGTATCAGCGATGTGGTGTTGGCCGTCGGGGTCGACAAGCATGGCGACGGACGCCGCGCCGCCAACAAGGACGGCCTGGATCGGCTGAGCGAAACCGCCACGATCCCGGCGGTCAAGTTCGGCATGATGGCTCGCCAATACCTGCGCGAACGGGGGGCCAGTGTGGCCGAGATGGCGAACGTCGCGGTCAAGAACCACGCCAATGCCGCGCGCAATCCATTTGCGCAATTTCGCAAGCCCCGCACGCTGGAGCAGGTCCTGGCCTCGCCCCGGGTGGTGGGCGATCTCACCGTGCAGCAATGCTGCCCTCGCGGCGAAGGCGGGGCAGCGCTGATCCTGGTGTCCGGGCAGGCCATCCGAAGGCTGGGTCTGGATGTGCGTCGCTGCATCCGGGTGCGGGCCTCCACGGCGGCCAGCGAGCGCCCGGAGACCCGGTATGGCGAATCGGCGGTCGACCTTGTGCAGCTCTCGGCCCGGGCGGCATGCGAGCAGGCCGGCATCTCGGCCAAGCAACTGGACCTGCTGGAGTTGCATGACGCCTTCTCGGTTGAGGAACTGCTCTACAGCGAAGCCATCGGCGTCTGCGATCCCGGAGAGGGTGCCCGCTTCCTGGCCCAGGGGCATTCGCAGATCGGCGGCCGATGCGCCATCAATGCCTCGGGGGGGCTGATCGGCATGGGCCACCCTCTGGGGCCGACCGGCATCGGCCAATTGGCGGAGATCACCCGGCAATTGCGCGGCGAAGCCGAAGGGCGCCAGCAACCTCATGCTCGCTGGGGCATGGCCCACATGATCGGACTGGGTTCGGTGTCGATCGCACACGTGCTCTCCGCAGACTGATCCGTCCCTGTGTCCATTCTTAGGAGAACCAAGCCATGACCAGCGACAACATCCAAGACCTGGGAACCCTGCTCTACGAAGTGAGAGATCGGGTGGCCGTCATCACGCTCAATCGGCCAGAGCGCATGAACACGCTGGGCAGCACCATGAAGCCGGACCTCGCCCGTGCGTTCTTTGAGCTGGCCCGCAACGATGAGCGGGTCCGCGCCGTGCTCATCACGGGGCAAGGTGACAAGGCCTTCTGCGCCGGAGCCGACATCAAGGAGCGCGCCAACGAGGTGGTGTCCGGAACGGATCACTTCGTGCGGCAAAAAGCCACGCACGAGCTCTTGCGCAACATCGAGGAATTCGAAAAGCCGGTCATCGCGGCCATCAACGGCGTGGCGTTGGGCGGCGGCCTCGAGATCGCGATGTGCTGCGACATCCGGATCGCGGCAGCCCATGCCCGCTTCGGGCTCCCTGAAATCAAGTTGGGCGTCATTCCCGCCGCGGGCGGGACGCAGCGGCTGCCCCGCCTGATTGGCGAGGCGCGAGCCAAAGAGATGATGTTCATGGCCGATCTGATCGACGCGCAGACCGCAGAACGCTATGGCCTGGTCAGCCGCGTGGTCGAGGCCGCCGATCTGATGCCGACCGCCCTGGCCTGGGCGCAGCACATCGCCCGTCATCCACCGCTGGCAGTCATGTTTGCCAAGCGAGCGATCAATCGAGGCCTGCAGACCGATCTCGACTCAGGCCTCGAATACGAGCGCTATGCCTCCGCCATGGTCGTCGACAGCGAGGACCGCATTGAAGGCATGCGTGCCTTCGTTGAAAAGCGCGAGCCTCAATTCAAGGGGCGTTGAGCCCATCCATCCAACACATCACAGGAAATCGAACATGAAACTCGGACTGAACGGACAGATCGCCCTCGTCACAGGCGGAGGCCAAGGTGTCGGACGACAGATCTGCCTCGAACTCGCTGCGGAGGGCGCGCGGGTCGTGGTGAACGATCTCTTTGCAGAACGGGCCCACGCCGTGGTCGCTGAGATCGCAGCGGCAGGGGGGCAAGCCTGGGCAGCCCCAGCCGACATCACCCGGCAGGAAGAGGTCGCGGCGATGGTGGAGCAGGCTGCTCAGCACTTCGGTGGGCCTGTCACGGTGCTGGTGAACAACGCCGGCATCATCCCCGAGCGCCGCGAGAAGGGTGGGCGAACCCCCGCGTTCGTCGACATGCCGGTGGCCGACTGGGCCAAGATTGTCAACCTCAACGTCTATGGCACCCTGCATTGCTGTCATGCCGTCCTGCCGGGCATGGTTCAGTCCCGACACGGCCGCATCATCAACATCATCTCCGAGGCCGGCCGCATCGGCGAGGCCAACATGGCGGTCTACTCGGGTGCCAAGGCGGCCATCGCCGGCTTCGCGAAAGCCCTGGCGCGTGAGCATGGTCGCCACGCCATCACGGTCAACTCGGTGGCGTTGGGCGCAGTGTCGCACGAGGGCATCAAGGATGGCCCGTTGAGCATCCACGCCACCGTTGAGAACAACGAACTGCTGGGCAAGATGCTCAACGCCTACCCCATCTCAAAGGGGGTGGGCCGGCTCTCGCGTCCCGACGATGTCTCGGGCGTGGTCGCCTTCCTGGCTTCCGAGCGGGCTCTTTTCATCACGGGACAGACCCTCGGCGCCTCTGGCGGATTTGCCATGGTCTGACCCGTTCCCCCTTGGGGTCGCTGGCGAGCCCCTGTATCAGGCGCGCGCACCGCAGAGGGCGCGCTCGAAAAAAGGAGACAACCCCATGATGAATCGCCGTGCCACGTTTCTTTCGTTGGGCGCGATGGCCCTTTCGCCCGGGCTGCGGGCGCAGGCCGACTACCCGCAGCGACCCATCACCCTGGTCGTGCCGTTTTCAGCGGGCAGCGTGGTCGATGTGCAATCACGCCTGGTCGCGCGTGAACTGAGCGTCCGATTGGGACAGTCCATCATCATCGACAACCGCGTCGGTGTCAGCGGCTCAATCGGTGCGGAGTATGTGGCTCGGGCAGCGCCGGACGGCTACACCTTGCTGATCGGCACACAGGGCACTCAGGGAACCAACAGTGCCTTGTACAAGACCATTCGCTACGACCCCGTCAAAGACTTTGTCGCCATCCATGCCTTGGCCGGCAATCCCAACGTGCTGGTGGTCAACCCGGCGCGCAAGTTCCGCAGCGTGTCCGACCTGATCGAATATGGCAGGAAGAACCCGGGCAAGCTCAATTTCGGCTCCGGGGGCAATGGAACTTCGGGTCATCTGTGTCTGGAGCTGCTTCAGACCATGACCGGGGCCCGATTCACGCATGTGCCCTACAAAACCACCTCGGCGGCCATCGTCGACCTCATCGCAGGCAACGTCGATGCCATGTTCGACTTTGTCCAGACCTCGCGAGCGCACATCCGGGAGCAGAAGATCAGTGCGATCGCCGTGACAAGCCCCAGCCGGGTCCGAGCCCTGCCAGAGGTTCCCACCATGATCGAATCGGGCTACGCGGCTGTGGAGGCCCTGAGTTGGGGCGGGGTGTTCGCTCCGGCCAACACACCTGCTGCCGTTGTTCGGCGTCTCTCTGACGAGGTCGGCAGGGTCATGGGCATGCCCGAGGTCCAGGCTGCCTTTGATGCTGTCTCCAGCGTCCGCCTCGACATGGCCCACGAAGCCTTTCAGGCTTTCGTGATCAGCGAAGCCAGCAAATGGACCGAGATCATCCGCCGGTTCGGGGCGAAGATCGAATGAGCCACCCTCCCGTCGCCGTGGTCACCGGCGCAGGAAGTGGCATTGGGCGCGAACTGGCTTTGGCCTGCGCGCAAGAAGGCATGGCTGTCGTCATCGCCGATGTCGAGCCGGCCCCGCTGGCCCAGACCCAGGCGCTGCTCGACGAACTGGGCGCGCCTTGCCTGGCCCGCCTGTGCGATGTCTCGAAGGCCCAGGAGGTGGAGGCCCTGGCGACCGCCACCTGGGATCGGTGGGGTCGGGTGGATTGGCTTTTCAACAATGCCGGGGTTGCCGTGCTGGGCCGCGCTTGGGAGGCCACTGAGGCCGACTGGCATTGGACTCTGGGCGTCAATCTGTTGGGCGTGGTCCACGGCGTGCGCAGCTTTGTTCCACGGATGCTGGGCGCCGGCCGCGCTGCCCATGTGGTCAACACCGCCTCGGCGGCCGGTCTCGCGTCGGTCGCTGGCTCGTCCGTGTATGCCGCCAGCAAGCATGCGGTGGTCGGCTTCTCGGAATGCCTGGCCAAGGACCTTGAAGGTATCGGCGCACCCATCGGGGTCTCGGTGCTGTGCCCTTCGCTGCTGCCGACCGGCATCCAGGCGTCGGCCCGCAATCGTCCGCCCGATCTGGGCCTGACCGGTCCCACACTGGCCGTCCTCGAGGAACGCGTGCGCGCCGGCATGGCGGCCTCGCCCATCGGCGCGTCTGATGTGGCCCGCCTCACGCTCGAAGCCATTCGAAGCCGACGCTTCTATGTGCTGCCTCATGCGCACACCGCCACCTCCGTGGCGCAGCGCGTCGAACGAATTCTTGCTGACCATCGACATATCCACCAGGAGAACCAGCCTTGACCCACCCGACCAACGCCGCCCCGCCTGAACCCGCCGATCGCTATGAAGTGCTCCTGGCCCGACTGGAGAAGCTTGAAAGCATCCAGGCCATCCAGGCCCTGCGCGCCCGCTACCACGAACTCGTCAACGAAGACCAGGGGCCCAGGCTCCATGAGCTGTTCGCCCCCGACGCCACCGTTGCCTATGGCGGTCGACCGGCCGTCCAGGGGCGGGACAACATCCGGGCCTTCTTTGCGTCCTTTCCGGTGCAGACGGCTCGCCAGTTCATCCACAACCACATGGTCGAGGTCGATGGCGACCGCGGTACCGGCTACAGCTACCTCGATGGCCGCCCCGTGCGTGACGGCAAGAGCTTTTATGTCGTGGGTCGTTTCGACGACGAGTACGTGCGCTTGCAGGGGCAGTGGTTCTTCCAGAGCGTCACCTTGCACGTGCATTACATGATCGAGGCGGCCGAGCACTGGGAAAGCCTCATTCCTCTCAAGAAAAGCTGAACCGGAGCCTGCCATCATGCGTGTACCTTCTCTTTTTGATCTCAGCGGCAAGCGTGTCCTGGTCACCGGGGCCGCCAGTGGCCTCGGCCTGGCCATGTCAGAGGCGATGCTCGAAGCCGGCGCCCAGGTGCTCATGTCGGACCTGAACCTGGATTTGCTGCAGGCCCATGCTCAGCGTCTGAAGACCAGCCATCCAGACCTCAGCTGTGTCGGCCTGGACGTCGGCGATGCTGCTGCGGTGGATCGGGTCGTCGACGACATGGCGGCCGAGGGGCCCATCGACTGCGTCTTTGCCAATGCCGGCATCAGCGCCGGCCGGGGGTTCATCGTGAGCGCCGGCCAGTTGGAGAACATCGATCTGGCCGCGTGGGACCGTGTTCTTCAAGTCAACCTGCAAGGCGTCATGAGCACCCTGCGCGCCGCCGCGCGGCACATGAAGCCTCGTAAAAGCGGGCGCATCATCGTCACCTCATCGATCGCAGGCCTGCGTTCGGAGTCGCTCTCGGGTTACGCGTACATCGCGTCCAAGGCCGCCGTCAACAACCTGGTGCGCCAGGCCGCGGTGGAGCTGGCGCCGCACAATGTGCTGGTCAACGCGATTGCCCCGGGCCCGTTCGCCACCGAGCTCAATGGCGGCCGCCTGCGGCTGCCGGAAAGCGTCGAGCGCATGCGCACGCACATTCCCATGGGCCGGATGGCCGATCCACAGGAGATCAAAGGGCTGGCCCTGCTGCTGGCGTCGCCAGCGTCGAGCTACATGACCGGTGCGGTCATCCCGATTGATGGGGGCGCCAGCGCGCGTTGAGGGGGCGGGTCGTGAGCCGTTCGGTCATGCCTTGAACACCACGCTCTGCCGCGGCCGCTCGTCCACCGTCAGCGAGAACACATCGGGCCGCGCATAGTGGCCCACCACATCGAAGTCGTAGCGGGCCCGGGTCAGCTCGGCGGTGTCGATCTGGGCCACCAGCAGGCCGGTCTCGTGCTTGAGCGGGCCGGCCAGCACATCGCCCAGGGGG
>RXJO01000370.1:27773-28215 GCA_003987795.1 Curvibacter sp. | reverse complement strand
CCCACACTCTCACTGCGCGGCATTGCCAACCGGCAGTACTACCAATTGGAGCCCGACAACCCGGCCCGCTACGTGAACTGGACCGGCTGCGGCAACTGCCTGGACCTGAACCAGCCCCTGGCCCTGCGCCTGGTGATGGACAGCCTGCGCCGCTGGGTGAGCGAGTTCGGGGTGGACGGCTTCCGCTTCGACCTGGCCCCGGTGCTGGCGCGCAAACCGATCCGGACACAAGGCCGCTTCAACCCCCAGGCCCCGCTGCTGACCGCCATCGCCCAGGACCCCGTGCTGCGCCCGCGCCTGATGATTGCCGAGCCCTGGGACATCGGCCCCGGCGGCTACCAGCTGGGGGGCTTCCCACCGGGCTGGCTCGAATGGAACGACCGCTTCCGCGACGAGATGCGCGCCCAGTGGCTGCTGCACACCGGCACGCGCGGCGCGCTGG
>RXJO01000370.1:18898-27723 GCA_003987795.1 Curvibacter sp. | reverse complement strand
CAGCAGCGTCAACTTCGTCACCGCGCACGACGGCTTCACCCTGCGCGACCTGGTCAGCTACCAGCACAAGCACAACCAGGCCAATGGCGAAGACAACCGCGACGGCCACAGCCACAACCTCAGCACGAACAACGGGGTGGAAGGCGAGACCGACCAGCCCGAGGTGCTGCGCCGCCGCGCCCTGCAACGCCGCAGCCTGTTGGCCGCGCTGTGCACCTCGCTGGGCACGCCCATGCTGCTGGCCGGTGACGAACTGGGCCACAGCCAGCAGGGCAACAACAACGCCTACTGCCAGGACAACCCGATCTCTTGGATTGACTGGCCACAGGCCGACACCGGCCTGTGCCGCTTCGTGCAGCAGTTGCTGGCCCTGCGTCATGAACTGTCACTGCTGCAGGCCGCCGGCTGGTGGCGGCTCGATGGGCAAGGCCCGGGCCCGCAGGCCCTGTGGTTCGACCCTGCCGGCCAAGCCCTCGATGAGACCCGCTGGGCCCAGGCCGGGCACGACGGCCTGATGCTGATGCTGCACGCCCCGAGGCACCGTGCGGGCCACGCCACAGCGGCCTTGATCCTGCTCAACCCGGGCCCGCAAGCGCTGGACTTCCGACTGCCCGTCGCCACGACTTGGCGGCTGACGCTCGATACTGACCCCGACCACCTCACCGTCGACCGCACCGGATGGCAGACCTGTTACCCGCTGGGGGCGGGCTGCCTCGCGGTGCTGCAGGGCGAAACGCCAGCCCTGCCGATGCCCGATCCCTTGTGACGGATGGCGATTTTCAGGAGACCCCGCTGCCATGCCCCCATTGACCACCCAGACCACACAGCCCACCCAACCCTACCCCGGCCAGCGCCCCGGCACCTCGGGCCTGCGCAAGAAGGTCAGCGTGTTCCAGCAGCCCCGCTACCTGGACAACTTCGTGCAGGCCCTGTTCGACGTGCTGCCCGACGCCGGCGGCCAGACCCTGGTCGTCGGCGGTGACGGACGGTTCCACAACCGGGTGGCGATCCAGACCATCCTGCGCATGGCGGCGGCCAAGGGCTATGCGCGCGTGCTGGTGGGGCAGGGCGGCATCCTGTCCACCCCGGCGGTCAGTGCCTTGATCCGCCACCACCGAGCCAGCGGCGGCATCGTGCTGTCGGCCAGCCACAACCCGGGCGGCCCCGAGGGCGACTTCGGCATCAAGTACAACATCGCCAACGGCGGCCCGGCCCCCGAGAGCGTGACCGAGGCCATCTACCGCCGCAGCCTCGAGGTGAGCACCCTGCACAGCATCGACAGCCCCGATCTGCCGCTGGACACCCTGGGCCAACACACCCTGCACCACACCCTGGTCGAAGTGATCGACCCGGTGACCACCTACGCCGAGCTGATGCGCGGCCTGTTCGACTTCGAGGCCATCCGGGCGCTGTTCGCCTCGGGCTTCCGGCTGCGTTACGACGCCATGAACGCCGTCGGCGGCCCCTATGCCAAGGCCCTGCTCGAAGGCGAGTTGGGTGC
The DNA here is from genome assembly GCA_003987795.1 of Curvibacter sp. Taxonomy (GTDB): domain Bacteria; phylum Pseudomonadota; class Gammaproteobacteria; order Burkholderiales; family Burkholderiaceae_C; genus Curvibacter. The sequence goes on along the minus strand of RXJO01000370.1, from coordinate 26,222 downwards.
GCCGGCGGGCACGGTGGTCAACGCGGTACCGCTGGAGGATTTCGGCGGCCTGCACCCCGACCCCAACCCGGTCAATGCCACCGACCTGGTGCAGCACATGGCCCGGCCCGACGCGCCAGACATGGGCGCGGCTTCGGATGGCGACGCCGACCGCAACATGATCCTGGGCCGCGGCTTCGCGGTCTCGCCGTCGGACAGCCTGGCCGTGCTCGCAGCCCACGCCGCCCGTGTGCCGGGCTATGCCCGAGGCCTGCAGGGCGTGGCGCGCTCCATGCCCACCTCGACCGCGGTCGACCGGGTGGCCCGCCGCCTGGGCATCCCGTGCTTCGAGACGCCGACCGGCTGGAAGTTTTTCGGCAACCTGCTGGACGCCGGTCGAGCCACCCTGTGCGGTGAGGAAAGCTACGGCACCGGCTCGGACCACGTGCGCGAGAAAGACGGCCTGTGGGCCGTGCTGTTCTGGCTCAACCTGATCGCCGCCACCGGCCAGTCGGTGCCCGAACTGGTGCAGGCCCTGTGGCGCACCGACGGCCGCTGCTTCTACTCACGCCACGACTACGAAGGCATCGCCAGCGACCGGGCAGAGGCCTTGATGCAGGGCCTGCGCGAGCAGTTGCCGACCCTGCCGGGCCGCGCCGTGCCCGGCTTGGCCAGCCCCCAGACCATCGCCTTGGCCGACGACTTCGCCTACACCGATCCGGTCGACGGCAGCATCAGCCAGCGTCAGGGCGTGCGCATCGTGCTCAGCGACGGATCACGGCTGGTGTTCCGCCTCTCGGGCACCGGCACAGAGGGCGCCACCCTGCGCCTTTACCTGGAGCGGCATGAGGCCGACCCAGCCCGCCACAGCCTCGATGCCCAGATCGCCCTGGCCCCCCTGATCGCCCTGGCCGAAGCGCTGGCCCGGGTGCGCCACTTCACCGGCCTGGAGCAACCCAGCGTGACCACCTGAACCGGGCCGGCCCCGGAGCCGGCCCACCGAGACCAACGACCCAGCAGCAAGGAGACCGAGATGACCGACAGCCAAGCCCAGCAGAGCGCCCTGATGGCCGACCGACTGCAACAACCCCACATGCTGGTGCGCCGCACGATTGCGCTGGTGCTGGCCGGCGGCCGGGGCTCGCGCCTGAAGCAACTCACCGACCGACGAGCCAAACCGGCGGTGTACTTCGGCGGCAAGTTCCGCATCATCGATTTCGCCCTGTCCAATTGCGTCAACTCGGGCATCCGGCGCATCGGCGTGATCACGCAGTACAAATCGCACTCGCTGCTGCGCCACCTGCAGCGCGGCTGGAGCTTTCTGCGCGCCGAGCTCAACGAGATGGTCGATCTGCTGCCCGCTCAGCAGCGTGTCGATGAAGAGCACTGGTACCGCGGCACGGCCGACGCTATCTACCAGAACCTGGACATCATCCAGTCCAGCCGCCCCGAGTACGTGGTGGTGCTGGCCGGCGATCACGTCTACAAGATGGACTATTCGCTGATGCTCAAGGACCATGTGGACAGCGGCGCCGGTTGCACCGTGGGCTGCATCGAGGTGCCGCGCGCCGAAGCCAGCGCCTTCGGCGTGATGGCCGTCGATGCGCAACGTCGCATCACCGATTTCGTCGAAAAGCCGGCGGACCCGCCCGCCATGCCGGGCAACGACCAGGCTTCGCTGGCCAGCATGGGCATCTACGTGTTCAACGCTCAGTACCTGTACGACCTGCTGGAGGAAGACCTGGCCAACCCCGAGTCGAGCCACGATTTCGGCAAGGACGTGATCCCGCGCGTGGTCCGAGAAGGGCGTGCCCAGGCCCACCCGTTCTCGCTGTCCTGCGTCTCCACCTCGCCCGAGGCCCGGCCCTACTGGCGCGACGTGGGCACGATCGATGCCTTCTGGGAGGCCAACCTCGACCTGGCCTCGGTCACCCCCGAACTCGACATCTACGACACCGACTGGCCGATCTGGACCAGCCAGCGCCAGCTGCCACCGGCCAAGTTCGTTCAGGACGCCCAGGGGCGTCACGGCCAGACCATCAACACCATGGTGTCGGGCGGCTGCATCGTCTCGGGCTCGCATGTCAGCAACTCGGTGCTGTTCTCCAGCGTGCGGGTGCATTCGTTCTGCGAGATCGACCAGGCCGTGCTGCTGCCCAACATCACCGTGGGCCGGGGCTGCCGCATCCGCAAGGCGGTGATCGACCGGGGCTGTGTGCTGCCCGAGGGCCTGGTGATCGGTGAGGACCCGGTGCTGGACGCCCAGCGCTTCGAACGCACCGACAATGGCGTGGTGCTGGTGACCCGCCCCATGCTGGCGCGCCTGGCGGCCGAAGCGGCCCCGGCCGAGGCCCAGCCCTGAGAACCGAACATGCCCCTGAACGCCTGGAAGGACCCCACCATGCGCATCCTGCAAGTCAGTGCCGAACTGTTTCCCCTGCTCAAGACCGGGGGCCTGGCCGACATCGCAGGGGCCTTGCCCGCGGCCCTGGTGGCGGCCGGCGTCGAACCCCGCGCCCTGCTGCCGGGCTTCCCGGCCATCCTCGCCGGCCTCAGCGAGGGCACGGTGGTGGGCCACTTCGACGCGCCTTGGGGAGAGCGGCTGTCGCTGCGCCGTGGCGTGCTGCCCGCCGTGCCCACCCCGGCCGGGCCGCTGACAGCCTATGTGCTCGACGCCCCCAGCCTGTTCGACCGCCCGGGCAACCCGTATGAAGACGCCGAGCGCCGGCCCTACGCCGACAACGCCCGCCGCTTCGGTGCGCTGGGTTGGGCAGCCGCCCACCTGGCCCACGGCCTGGACCCCGCCTGGCGACCCGAGCTGGTGCATGGTCACGACTGGCACGCCGGCCTGGCCGCGGCCTGTCTGCACACCTGGCCCGGCCGACCGGTGCCCAGCGTCTACACCGTGCACAACCTGGCCTACCAGGGCGTGTTCGCGGCACACCACCTGCACGAGCTGGGCCTGCCGGCGAGCTTCTTCCGCCTCGAGGGGCTGGAGTTCCACGGCCAGATCTCGTTCATGAAAGCCGGCCTGCACTTTGCCGACCGCATCACCACCGTGAGCCCGAGTTATGCCCGTGAGATCCAGCAGCCCGAGCAGGGCTGCGGCCTCGATGGCCTGCTGCGCCATCGGCGCGATGTGCTCAGCGGCATCCTCAATGCCGTCGACACCAGCGTCTGGAACCCGGCCACCGACGCTCTGATCGCCCACCGCTACGAGGCCCGCCGCATGACCGGCAAGGCCATCTGCAAGGCGGCGCTGCAGCGCGAGATGAAGCTCGACCTCATCCCGGGGGCCCCTTTGTTCTGCGTGGTGAGCCGGCTGACCGAGCAAAAAGGCCTGCACCTGGTGCTCGCCGATGGCGACGACATCGTGGCCGAGGGCGGCCAATTGCTGGTGCAGGGCACCGGCGACCCCGAACTGCAGCACGCCTTCGCCTTGCTGGCCCAGCGCCACCCCGGGCGCGTGGCCGTGCACCTGGGCTACGACGAAGCCCTGGCCCACCGCGTGTTTGCCGGCGCCGACGTGACCCTGGTGCCCTCGCGCTTCGAGCCCTGCGGCCTGACCCAGCTGTACGGCCTTCAGTACGGCAGCCTGCCCCTGGTGCGGGCCGTGGGCGGGCTGGCCGACACCGTGGTGGACGCCGATCTGGCCACCCTGGAGGACGACAGCGCCAACGGCTTCGTGTTCCATGATTTCACCGAGGCCGCCTACCGCCACGCCCTGCGCCGCGCCTTTGCGCTGTACCGCCAACCCTCGGCCTGGGCCAAGGTGCGCCAGGCGGGCATGCGTCGTGCTAGCGGCTGGGACGAGTCGGCCCGGCACTATGTGGCGCTGTACCAGTCCCTGCTGCGCCCCTGAACCGGGCGCCCTTTTGTCGCATGCCGTGGCCCGACCCACCCACGCCCCTTTCTGATCGCGAAAGACAGCCATGACCCACACCCCGACCGTCTTCGACTACGACGCCCCGCAGCACGATGCGGCCTCGCTCAAGCGGGCCATCGCCAACAAGCTGATGTTCACCGTGGGCAAGGACCCGGCCACCGCGCGCCCGGTGGACTGGCTCAATGCGGCGGCCTACACGGTGCGTGATCTGCTGGTCGAGCGCTGGATGACCACCACACGCGCCAAGGCCGCACAGGACGTGAAGAACGTCTACTACCTGTCGATGGAGTTCCTGATCGGGCGCACCTTCGGCAACGCCCTGATCGCGCTCGAGATCGAACAACCCTTGCGCACCGCCCTGGCCGAACTGGGCCTGGACCTGGACGCGATGGCCGAGCTCGAACCCGACGCCGCATTGGGCAACGGGGGCCTGGGCCGCCTGGCCGCCTGCTTCCTCGATTCGATGGCCACGCTGGGGGTGCCGGGCTATGGCTACGGCATCCGCTACGACTACGGCATGTTCCGTCAGACCATCGTCGACGGCCGCCAGGTCGAGGTGCCCGACTACTGGCTGAACAACCTCAACCCCTGGGAGTTTCCGCGCCCCGAAGTGGTGTACCGCGTGCAGTTCGGCGGCCACGTGCTGCGCCATGGCGATCGCTATGAATGGGTCGACACCCAGGATGTGCGCGCCATGGCCTACGACACCATCATCCCGGGCTATGGCACCCAGGCCACCAACACGCTGCGCCTGTGGTCGGCCAAGGCCACCGAAGAGATCGACCTCGGGGCCTTCAACCGCGGCAACTACTTCGAGGCGGTCGAAAAGAAGAACCACTCCGAGAACGTTTCGCGCGTGCTCTACCCTGACGACTCCACCCCGTCAGGCCGCGAGCTGCGCCTGCACCAGGAGTACTTCTTCTGCAGCGCCAGCGTGCAGGACCTGCTGCGTCGCTACCTGGCGCGCCACGACACCTTCGACGAGCTCAAGGACAAGGTCAGCATCCACCTCAACGACACCCACCCGGTGCTGGCCGTGCCCGAGCTGATGCGTCTGCTGCTCGATGTGCACCACGTGCCCTTTGCCGATGCCTGGCGCATCTGCCAGGGCGTGTTCTCGTACACCAACCACACCCTGATGCACGAGGCCCTGGAGACCTGGCCGGTGGAGATGCTGGGCCGCGTGCTGCCGCGCCACCTGCAGATCATCTTCGACATCAACGCCTACTTCCTGGGCCAGTTGGCTCAGCGCCACGGCGGGGACACCGACCTGATGCGGCGCGTGTCGCTGATCGACGAGGGCGGCGAACGCCGCGTGCGCATGGCCTACCTCGCAGTGCTGGCCAGCCACTCGATCAATGGGGTGTCGGCCCTGCATTCCGAGCTGATGACGCAGTCGATCTTTGCCGACTTCGCCCGCATCTGGCCGGATCGCTTCAACAACAAGACCAATGGCATCACACAGCGTCGCTGGCTGGCCCAGGCCAACCCAGCCCTGGCCAGCGTGCTCGACGGCGCGGTGGGCCCGGGCTGGCGACGCGACCTGAACCTGCTGGGCCAGCTCAAGGACCGGCTGGACGACCCGATCCTGCTGCAGTCCTTCCGCAACGCGAAACAGCACAACAAGCAGCGCTTTGCCACCTGGGTGCAGCAGCACCTGGGCCTGGCCCTGCCGGCCGACGCGCTGTACGACGTGCAGATCAAACGCATCCACGAGTACAAGCGCCAGTTGCTCAATGTGCTGCACGTGGTCACGCGCTACCTGCGCATCATTGAGCAGCCCGGCTCGGTCAAGGTACCCCGGGTGGTGGTGTTCGCGGGCAAGGCGGCCTCGGCCTACCACATGGCCAAGCTGATCATCCAGCTGATCAACGACGTGGCCCGCACCGTCAACAAGGACCCGGCCGTGGGCGACCTGCTCAAGGTGGTGTTCGTGCCCAACTACAGCGTGAGCCTGGCCGAACTGATCATCCCGGCGGCCGACCTGTCGGAGCAGATCTCCACCGCCGGCACCGAGGCCTCGGGCACCGGCAACATGAAACTGTCGCTCAATGGCGCCCTCACCATCGGCACGCTCGATGGCGCCAACGTCGAAATCCGCGAGGCGGTGGGGCCGGAGAACATCTTCATCTTCGGCAACACCACGCCCGAAGTGGCGGCCCTGCGCAGCCAAGGCTACCAGCCGCGCCAGGTACTGGCCGGCAAGTCGGAGCTGCAGCGCGTGCTGGAGGCCATCCGCGACGGCCGCTTCAGCCCCGAAGAACCGCACCGCTACCAGGCCATCTACGATGTGCTGGTGAACTGGGGCGACCACTACATGCTGCTGGCCGACTACGCCTCTTACGTGGCCGCCCAGGAAAAGGTCGACGCCCTCTACCAGAAGCCCGAAGCCTGGAACCGCATGGCGCTGCGCAACGTGGCGGGCATGGGGCCGTTCTCGTCCGATCGCACGATTGGCGAGTACGCGGAGAAAATCTGGCGGACAACTTCCGTCAAACTGGCGGACTGATCAGGGCTGCAAGCCCTGCAAAAGCTCCAGCGTGGGGTAGCCGTCGGGCACCAGGCCCGTGCTGCGCTGGTAGCGGCGCACGGCTTCGCGCGTGGCCGGGCCCATCAGGCCATCGGGGGTGCCGCTGTCAAAGCCGCGCTCGTTGAGGGCGGTTTGCAGGGCCCGGGTCTGGCTGCGGCTGAGCGGCTGCAGATCGCGGGGCCAGGCGGCCTGCACACCCGGGCCGCCGTCGAGCTGCTGGGCCAGCAGGGCCACACCCAGCGCATAGCTGGTGGCATTGTTGTAGCGCAGGATCACCTTGAAGTTGGGCCCGATCAGAAAGGCCGGGCCCCGGGCACCTGCGGGCAGGAAGACCGCCGCCTGGGCCAGAGCGGGCAAGGGTGCGCCACCCGGGCCGCGCAGGCCCTCGGCGGCCCATTGCTCACTGCTCTGCTTGAACTCGCCATCGGCCCGCGCCAGATCGAAGCCCGGCGGCAACACCACCTCGCCGCCCCAGGGCTGGCCGGGCTGCCAGCCTGAGCGCGCCAGGAACTGGGCGGTGGAGGCCATCACGTCAGCCATGCTGGACCAGATGTCGCGGCGCCCATCGCCATCGGCGTCCACCGCATGGGCCAGGAACACCGTGGGCATGAACTGAGTCTGCCCCATGGCCCCGGCCCAGGAGCCGATCATGTGGGCGCGGTCGATGTCGCCACTCTGCAGGATCTTCAAGGCCGCCAGCAGTTCGCCGCGGGCCCAGGCCTCACGCCGGCCCTCGTAGCCCAGCGTGGCCAAGGCATCGATCACCGGGGTGTTGCCGTAGTTGCGCCCGAAGTCGCTCTCCATGCCCCAGATCCCGACCAGGATGGAGGCCGGCACGCCGTAACGGGCCGACGCCGCATCGGCCTCGACACGCACTTGCTGCAGCTTCTTCTGCCCGTTGGCCACGCGTTGCGGGGTGATCGCACGGT
>RXJO01000370.1:0-18848 GCA_003987795.1 Curvibacter sp. | reverse complement strand
TCGGGCTGGGCCCGGTCCAGCTCGATCAACTGGGGCAAGAACCGCACCTCGCCAAAGGCCGCCTGCAGCGTGGCCTCGTTGATGCCGGCGCGCCGGGCCGAGGCCTTGAAGCCTTCGACCCAGCGGGCAAAGCCGGCTTCAGGGCCGGCCGGACTCGCGGGGACGGCGTTCACCGCAGCCGGGGTGGCCACGACCGCGGTGGCCGGGATGGCCGAGGTCTGCGCCGGCTCGGGCGCTCGGCTGGCACAGGCGGCCAACAACAAAGTGGCGCCCAGGCTCAGCGCAAACAGCGGGCGCGCCAAGGCCAGGCGCGGCAAAAAGAGGGTGGCATGCATGGGGTGATTTTCACCCGGGTTCAGCGCCCCGGCAGACCCAGGGGGCAAGCACCGGCTGAAAAAGGTGCGGGTCCCGGGGGGCAGAAACAGACCTCGCCGTACCAGCGGCAGGGCTTATCCAGTCAAGCACAGCGGGGATCAAGCGTCCACGTCCAAAAGCGACACCGTGTCGCCAGATCGATGCCAGGCGACTCAGTGACTCCCCAGGTAGAGCTGTGCCATGCGTTCGTCGCCGAGCAGGTCATGGGCCGGACCGGCCAGCACGCAACGGCCCTGGTCCAGGATGTAGCCCTGCTGGCTGATCTGCAAGGCCTGCCGGGCGCGCTGCTCGACCATGAGCACGGCCACGCCGGCGGCAGGCAGCCGCTGCACCATGTCGAAGACTTTGCCCACCAGCGAAGGGGCCAGGGCTGCCGTGGGTTCGTCCAGCACCATGATGCGCGGCGAGGGCATCAGGGCCCGGGCGAAGGCCAATTGCTGACGCTCGCCGCCCGAGAGGTTGCTGGCAGGCTGGGCTAGGCGCTCGACCAGGGCCGGAAAGTCGGCCAGCACCTCCTCCATGCGGCGTTTGAGGTGGGCCACGCCGCGCACCACCTGCAGGTTCTCGCGCACGGTGAGCGAGGCGAACACATTGGCCACCTGGGGCACATAGGCCAGACCGGCATCAAAACGGTCTTCGGCGCTCAGGCCGGTGATGGCCTGCCCGTCCAGCACGATCTCCCCCTGCACCCGGGGCAACAGGCCCAGCAAGGCCTTCACCAGGGTCGACTTGCCGGCGCCGTTGGTGCCGGCGATGGTGACGATCTGGCCCGAGCCCACCTGCAGGTCGATGCCCTGGATGATGTCCACTTCGGAATAGCCGCCTCGCAGCTGACGGATCTCAAGCAAAGGGCTGCTCACACCACACCTCCCATGTAGGCTTCCTGTACGCGCGGATCGTCCAGCACGGTGTGCGGGTCGCCTTCGGCGAGGATGCTGCCGCGGTCCATCACGATCATGCGTTGCGACAGGGCCTTGAGGGCCTGCAGATGATGCTCGATGACGATGAAAGCGATGCCTCGGGCATGGAGTTCGCGCACACGTTCACAGATCTCCTCGATCAGCACCGGATTGACGCCGGCAAAAGGCTCATCGAGCAAGATGCAGCGCGGGTCGAGCATCAGCACGCGGCCCAGTTCGACCAGCTTCTTCTGGCCGCCGGACAGGCCGCCCGCCAGCTTGTCACGCACCCGCGTCAGGTTGAGGAACTGCAGGATGCCATCGGCCTTGGCCACCAATTGCGCCTCGTGATCGCACAGGCTGCGGGTGCGCACAAAGGCATTCAACAGGCGTTCGCCCTGCGGGTTGGCCGCAGCAGCCAAGAGGTTCTGATGCACGCTCAGGCTCTTGAACTCGCGCGGCACCTGGAAGGTCCGCACCAGGCCCAGGCGGGCTCGCCGGTAGGGCGGCAGGCGGGTGATGTCGTGGCCGTCAAAGCAGATGCGACCGGCGTCCGCCGGCTGCTGGCCCGCGATGGCGGCGAACAGCGTGCTCTTGCCGGCGCCGTTGGTGCCGGCGATGCCCAGGATCTCGCGTTCGGCCAGTTGCAGGGACACGCCATCGACGGCCTTGAAGCCCCCGAATTGCCGGGTCACGTTTTCAACGCTCAGCATCATTGGCTCTTTCCTCCGCCCCACAAACCATGGGGGCGGTACAAGGTGATCAGGATCAGCGCCAGCCCCACGGCCGCCAGGCGCAGGCTGGCCATGCCCACTTCGGACACGCCGGGCACCCAGTCCTTGGCAAAGCGCGAGCCCTCCAGGAAGACCATCAGCAACAGCGAGCCGAAGATAGCCCCCCGCACCGATCCCGCACCGCCCATGATGAGCCCCATCCACACATAGAAGGTGATCAGCGGAATGAACTGTTCGGGCGTGATGAAGGTGATGAAGTGCGCATAGAACGCCCCCGCCAGACCGGCCAGCGCCGCCCCCAGCATGAACACCTGCACCTTGAAGCGAGCCGGGTCCTTGCCCAGGGCCGACAGAGCGGCCTCGTCGTCACCGATGGCCTTGAGCAGGCGCCCGAAGGGGCTGCCGGTCAGGCGCACCGTGCCCCAGGCCACCCCGGCCACGGCGGCCAGCAGGACGGCGAAGATCGCGGCGTCCGATGCCGGCCCCCAACTGGCGAACAGCTTGGGCAGACCGGGCAGGCCTTGCACGCCCTGGGTCAGCCAGCTTTCCTGCTGGATGGCGATGCGCACTGCCTCAGAAAAGCCCAGCGTCACGATGGCCAGGTAGTCGTCGCGCAGGCGCAGCGACAGCAGCCCGATGGGCAGCGCCAGCAGGGCTGCCAGCAAGGCTGCGGCGGCAAAGCTCAGCGGCAGGGGAAAGCCTTGCAACGACAGCAGGCCCGAGGTGTAGGCGCCCACGGCGAAGAAGGCCACGACCCCGAAGTTGACCAGCCCGGTCAGGCCGAACTGCAGGTTCAGCCCCAGGGCCAGCAGACAATAGATCAGGGCCACGATGCCGATGGCCAGAAGGTAAGCGGTCATGGCTCGGTCACCTCACCAGTTGTACCCGGCCCATCAAGCCGGCCGGCCGCAGCAACAACACACCGGCCAGCACGGCAAAGGCCAGCACCAGCTTGTAAGACGGGCCCAGCAAGGGCACCGCCAGCTCCTGCACCACCCCCAGCAGCAAAGCGCCCAGCACGGCGCCCACCGGGCTGCCGATACCGCCCAACACCATGGCGGCAAACGCGGGGATCAGGCTCTCCCACCCCATGTCCGGGGTGACCACGGCCTTCATGCCCAGCAGCACGCCGCCCACGGCCGACAAGACCCCCACCAGCAACCACAGGCTGATCATCAGGCCTCCGGCCCGGATGCCACTGGCCCGGGCCAGATCGGCACTGTCGGCCACGGCGCGCAACTGGCGACCGAAGCTGGTGCGGTAGATCAGCACGAACACGATCGCCAGGCAACTGGCCGCCAGTGCGGCAATCACCAGGTCGGTGGGCAGCAGACGCACACCGCCGAAGTTCCAGGCCCGCACCAGCGGCAGGTCGAAGGTGCGCTGATCATGGCCGGCAAAGAAGGAGATCAGGCTGCGCAACAGAAAGCCCAGCCCGATGGCCGCAAGCATCGAGGCCACCATGGGCCGCCCGGCCAATTGACGGAAGATCAGCCGGTAGGCCGTGGCCGACACGGCGGCGGTGATCACCGCCCCCAGCAGGGCCGCCGCCCACAGCGGCCAGCCCAGCAGCCACTGCACGGCCACGGCGGCATAGGCACCGGTGGTGAGCAGGTCGCCGCTGGCCGCATTGGGAAAGCGGTTGACCCCCATCACCAGGGTCATGGCCAGGGCGGGCAGGGCCACCACCAGGCCTTCGATCAAGCCATTGATCAAGAGGTTTGCGAATTCGATCCAGGTCATCAAGTCATCTCATGGGTCACGCCCGTTGGGTCCCACACCGGGGTGGGCCACATGCGCTGCGAGCCGGTTCCGGTTCGGTTGCCCGGCCGGCCCGCAGGCCCGTCATGTCGCGCTGATCGACACCACGTCGCGGCGCACCAGTTGGCCCTTTTCGATCACGTACACCCCGAAGTCAGGGGTGGCGTCACCGAACTTGTCGAAGTCGAGCTTGCTGGATGCCCCTTCGTAATTCACCTTGCCCTTCTTGGCGAGCAAGGCCTTGCCGTCGGCAAAGGTGCCCACGGCGGTGCCGGGGGCGTTGCTCACATCACGGATGCGGGCATTGATCTGTTCGATGCTGGCGCCGGGGCCTGCAGCTTCCATGGCCAGGGCCAGGCTGATCACCATGTCGTAGGCCATGGCCGCATAGATGTTGGTGGAGGCGGGCTTGCCGCTGGCCTTCTGGAACAGGGCATCGAAGTGGGCATAGGCCGCACTCTTTTCGTTGGACACGGTGTCCACCGAAATGATGCCTTCGCAGACCTCGGCGCCCAGGGCCTTGATCAGGTCGGGGTTGGCCGCCCAGCCGGGGATGACCCATTTGTTGTCGGCACCAGCCTGGAACCATTCGCGCAGCAGGATGGTGGTGTCGGGCAGGTACGAGCCCGTCACGATCACATCAGGCTTGGCCGCCAGGATCTTCTGCAGTTCGCTGCGGTAGCTGGGGCGGTTGGGTTCGTAGGTGACATGGCCGACCACCTGACCGCCGCGCTGTTTCCAGACCTTGGTGAAACCTTCGGTGTTGCCCAGGCCCGAGGCGTTGTTGAAGGCCATGGTGGCGGGGCGCTTGAAGCCGCGCTTCGCGCAGATCTCGGCAAAGGCAGCGCCGAAGCGGTCGTTGGTGGCCTGGAAGCGCCACACCAGGTCCTTGGTGTCGAGCGTGGAGATGGCCGGGGCACCCGAGACATTCATCTCGATCAGGCCGGCCGCCTCGGTCAGGGGCATCACCGCCAAGGTCACCCCCGAGGCCCATGTGCCGAGCACGGCCTGCACCTTGTTCACCTCGATCAGCTTCTTGGCAGCCAGCACGGCCGCATCGGGCTTGGTCTGGGTGTCTTCGGTAAAAAGCTCCAGCTTGCGCCCGCCGGCACCGCCGGCCGCGTTGACCTCATCCACGGCCAGACGGATGGCCTGCTGCATGCCCGGGCCATAAGGGCTGCCCGCACCGGTGATGGGGGTGAGCGAGCCGATGCGGAACACCTCGCCTTGCTGGGCAAGGCCAAGACGGGGCAGGCACGAGAGCGCGGCGGCCAGGCCGGAGAGCTGGACAAGTTGACGACGTTGCATGGGGGTTCTCCAAGAGGGGGGGGTGAGGGGGCAGGAAATGCAGAAACGGTGGGAAGGCCTGGATGGGGTCAGAGGCTGTTCTTGTGCAGTTGCCCATCCTTGACGATGACGCGGATGCGTTCGCCCTGGTTCAGCAGGCAGCTGATGTCGGTCAGGGGGTTGCCGTCCACCAGCAGCAGGTCGGCGATGGCCCCGGCCGTGACCTCGCCCAACTGGCCGGTCTGGCCCAGGATCTCGGCCCCGATCAAGGTGGCCTGCTGCAGCACCGGGCCATTGCCCAGGATCTCGGCGCGCAGGCGCAACTCTTCCGATTGCAGCGGGTGGGTCTCACCCAAGAGATCGCTGCCCAGGCCCATCTTCACGCCGGCCCGCGCCAGGATCTCGATGGCCTGGCGGCCCTGGCCGCGCACCGATTCGATCTTGGCGATCGAGGCTGCTGGCAGCCCGTAGCGCTCGCCCTCATTGGCCAGCCCTTCGTAGGTGATGAGGGTGGGCACCATGTAGGCGCCTTGTTCAGCCATCAACTCGGCGGTGGGTTGGTCCACCAGGTTGCCATGCTCGATGGTGCGGACACCACAGCGAACCGCGCGTGCGATGGCGCGCGGGGTGTAGGCATGCGCCATCACATAGGTGTTGGCGTTGCCGGCCTCCTCGACGATGGCACGCAGCTCGGCCTCGGAGTAGCCCAGATTGCCGATCGGGTCGTTGGGCGAGGCCACCCCGCCTGAGGCCATCACCTTGATCTGGCTGGCCCCCTTGAGAATCTCTTCACGCACCGCCAGCCGGCAGGCGTCAACGCCATCCACCACGCGACCGATGTTGCCCAGCTTGTAAGCACACGAGCAGGCATCCAGATCGTCGTTGCGCGGCCTGAAGTCGGCATGCCCCCCGGTCTGCGACAAGGCCTTGCCCGAGGTGAACAGGCGCGGGCCCGGCACCAGGCCGGTACGCACCGCTTCGGCCAGGGACCAGTCGGCCCCGCCTGCATCGCGCACCGAGGTGAACCCACGCTCGAGCATGGCCTTCATGATGGGCAAGGCCCGCAGCATCACGAACACATTGGGCTGCCGGGCGACCCCGCCCAGGTTGAACGACGAGGCCACCGTGTGCACATGGCAGTCGATCAGGCCGGGCATCAGCGTCATGCCCCGGGCATCGAGCGTGGTGCAGCCTGCAGGCACACTCAGATCAGTGCCCACGGCGGCGATGCGCCCGTCCGAGACCAGCACCGAGAGGCCGCTGCGCAGCGTGAGGGCATGCACATCCAGAACATGGCTGTTGACGATCAGCAAGTGGGTCATGGGCGTTCAGAAAATCCGTTGGACACTACAAATTACTCATGACCTCAGGCTCGCAGCCTGGGCCCTGGAGTGGGGCTACCTGAAAGCGTTTCTGGGGTTTTCCCTGGGTGAAATCGCTTTTCGGATGAAAACATGCTGCATTTATCGGGCCAATCGAGCTGCTCTGCAATGCCTAAAATCTCACCACTCCATGACCTTTACTCATAGGCTGCCATGCGACGACTGTGCCCCACCATCTCGGAACTGAACGCGTTCCATGCCGCCGCCAAGCACCAGGCCTTCACCATGGCGGCCAAAGACCTGTGCGTGACGCAAAGCGCCATCAGCCGCCACATCGCCTCGCTGGAGGACTACCTGGGCCAGAAGCTGTTCATCCGCAAAAGCGCCGGGCTGGAGCTGACCGAGGCCGGTGCCACCTACCTCAACGCCACCCGCCCGGCGATGGCGGCGCTGGAGTCGGCCACGGCGCAGCTGATGTCTTACGGTGGGAACGGCGGGGCCCTGAACCTGTCGGTCCCCCCGACCTTCGCAGCGCAATGGCTGTTCCCGCGCCTGGGCCATTTCAAGCGGACCCTGCCCCAGGTCACACTGAACTTCGTGCGCTACCAGCACGCCCACGACTTTGCCGTGCCCCATGAATTCGATGCCGCCATCCAGTTCGGCTACGGCAACTGGCCCAGCGCCAACGCACGCTACCTGATCGGCCAGGAGACCAGCCTGGTGTGCAGCCCCCAATTGCGCGACAGCCTGGCCCTGAGCTGCCCGCAAGACCTGCAGCGCGCCACCTTGCTGCAACACATCGAGGTGCCACTGGCCTGGCACGACTGGCTGCAGGCCCACCAGTGCGACACCTCCGGCAGTCGCTTCGGCCCCGGCTTCAACCTGTATTCGCTGATCATTCGCGCCGCCGTGTCAGGCTTTGGCGTGGCCATCGTGCCCACCTGCCTGGTGGAGGACGAACTGCAGGCCGGCAGCCTGGTCGAGCCCCTGGGCAACCGTTACCAAAGCCCCCTGGGCTACTACCTGTGCGCCCCCAGCGCACGCGCCAACCTGTCGGCCTACAAGCTGGTCAGTGCCTGGCTCGAACACTGCTGCAGCCACCCCGAGCCCGCCAGCGCCGACACCCAACGCGACTGCATCTTCTGCAAGACGGCCGAGACCTGAGAGCACGCGAGGCCCTGGCTGGGCTGCAGCGATATACTGTGATTATTCACAGCCATCCCGCATCACCATGCCCGACCTCAGCCCCACCCCTGCCGGCCTGTTCAAGGACGAGCATCAGACCCTGCGCTGCGTGTGGTGCCGCGCCACCCCCGAGTACCAGCGCTACCACGACACGGAGTGGGGCTTTCCAGTGCATGACGACACCCGGCTGTTCGAGAAGATCTGCCTGGAGGGGTTTCAGGCCGGCCTGAGTTGGTTGACCATCCTGAACAAGCGTGAGGGCTTCCGGCAGGCTTTCGAAGGCTTTGACATCGACCGCGTGGCCGCCCTGGGCGAGGCCGACATCGCCCGTCTGCTGCTCAACCCGGGCATCGTGAGGCACCGCGGCAAGATCGCCTCCACCCTCAACAATGCCCGCCGGGCCCAGGCCCTGCGTGACGAATTCGGCAGCCTGGCCACCTACTTCTGGCGCTTCGAGCCCCCCGCCGGCAGCCGCCCCGACACCATCACCTCACTGAGCCTGCAAGGCCTGACCACCTCCGCCGAATCGGTGGCGCTGTCCAAAGACCTCAAGAAGCGGGGCTGGAGTTTTGTCGGCCCAACCACGATGTATGCCTTCATGCAGGCCATGGGCCTGGTCAACGACCACCTGGAAGGCTGCCACGCCCGCCCGCAAGCCCTGGCCCGCCGCGCCGCCCTGGGCTGAACCGGCGCAGACGACAAAAAGGCTGGCCCTCGGACCAGCCTTTGCTCGGCGCGGGCCGCGCAGCGACCGGTCTCAGCGCAGCACCGGGAACACCTTCGACTTGGAGTCGACCGACACGGCCGAATCCTTGGCCGCCTTGACGGCCTCGGCGTCCACCTCGGCCCGGTCACGGCTGTTGCTCAGAGCCGGATGGACCTTGGACTTGGAATCCACCGACACCGCCGAATCGCGCGCGGCCTTGATCGCCTCGGCCTCGACCTCCGCGCGGGTGCGGGTGCTGTTCATCGCGGGCGCCACCTTGGACTTGGAGTCCACAGACACGGCCGAGTCACGCGCGGCCTTGACCGCCTCGGCTTCGACTTCAGCACGGCTGCGCACATCGGCCTGGGCCGACACGCTGGCCACGGCGGCCAGGGCTGCAAACAAGAGGGCGTTGAGTGGGATGGTCTTCATGGTGTCAGGTCTCGCGGTCAGTGGCGTTGAAAGATCGGACCGGGCCTGCCTTCGGGCTCGACCTCGGATGACACGACTTTAGACATGCGGACACGACAACAAAACAGCCATTACTTCAAATAAGAATTTCAATTTCAACAACAATCCTGCCATCAAGGTGTCATGGCGCCCTGATCGGGTTCACCCACCGTCGGGGATGTCGCAAGCGCCCATGGTCTGATCGTCACACTGTATATAAAATCAGTCATCGACAGCTGATCGCCCGACGCCGCCCCATGACGGAATTGACCCTGACCCGCTTTCACCGCACCCGCCTGATGCAGATCTGGCGCTCGGCCGGCTGGCCGAGCAAGGATGGGCTGGAGATCGATCTGCTGGCCGCCGGCCTGGTGGCGATGCAGACCAGCCCCGAAGGCCATGAGTGCCTGCGCCTGACCGAGGCGGGCATCCAGACCCTGGCGCTGGCGCGCCAGCGCAGCCTGCGGGCCCTGAGTGCGCACGACCGTCTGGCCGAGCGCTTTGCCGAGCACCTGATGGGCACCGGCCGCATCGTGTGGCGCGAACTGTCGCTGCGGGCGGCCATCGACCCGCCTTCGGCCACCGATCACCCGCTGCCCGTGGCCGGCGCCGACACCCCGGCCTCGCTCTGGCCAGACGAAGCCCCCCCCGAGCCGGCCCCGGTGCCCCATGTGTGGCGCATGGCCCGCCCCGACCTGTTCTCGGTGCGCAACACCTCGGTCGAGGCCTACCTGCAACCCATGGTGCACGAGATCAAGTTCAGCCGCGCCGATCTGCTGTCCGACCTGCGCCACAGCGCCAAGCGCCAGGCTTACCAGTGGCTGAGCGAGGCCTGCTATTACGTGTTCCCGGCCGGGGTGGCCAAGCCCAATGAAATCCCCGAGCATCTGGGCATCTGGGTGCTGCACGGCAACCTGGCCGATGGCCAGTTCGAGATGCTGCGCGCGGCCCGCCACACGCGCTGCACACTGCCCTTCCCGGTCTGGCTGGCCCTGTCCAAAGCGACGCCGCTGCGCCGCGAAGGCGACGAACTGCAGACGCGACTGGGCGAAGACCCGAACCAGGAGCTGGCGTGAGCGCATCGGCTCCGGCAGCGCCCCCCGCAGAGGCGGCCGTGGTCTACGCCGTGGCGGTGCGCGAACTGTGCGAGTTCACCGCCAAGCAAGGCGACCTCGACTTGCGCTTCACCCCCGCGCCCACGGCTCAGGAAGGCATCGCCGGTCACACCCTGGTGGCACGCCGCCGCGGCCCGGGCTACCAGGCCGAGCTCCCCCTCAGCGGCCTGTACCAGGGCCAGTTGCGGGTGCGAGGCCGCGCCGATGGCTTTGATGCCGAAGAGGGCCGGCTCGACGAGGTCAAGACCCACAAGGGCTTGCTCGATCGGCAGAACCCCGCCCAGCGTCAATTGCACTGGGCCCAGGCCCTGGTCTACGGCTGGCTGCTGTGCCAGCAACAGGGGCGGCACAGCCTGACGCTGGCCCTGGTCTACCTGGAGGTCGGCACCGAGCAGGAGACGGTGTTCACCCGGCAGTGCAGCGCCACCGAGTTGCAGGCCCATTTCGAGGCCCAGTGCGCCCGCTTTCTCGCCTGGGCCCAGGCCGAACAGGCCCACCGCCAGACGCGCGATGCCGCGCTGCTGAGGCTGGCCTTTCCGCACCCTGATTTCCGCCGCGGCCAACGCCCCCTGGCCGAGGCGGTGTACAAGGCCGCGCGCAGCGGTCGCTGCCTGCTGGCGCAGGCGCCCACCGGCATCGGCAAGACCGTGGGCACGCTGTTCCCGCTGCTCAAGGCCGCGCCGGGCCAGCAGCTCGACAAGGTGTTCTTCCTGTGTGCCAAGACTTCGGGCCGGTCACTGGCCCTGACGGCGCTGCAGCGCCTGGCAGGCCCGCCGGGCTGGCCGCTGCGGGTGCTTGAGCTGGTGGCGCGCGACAAGGCCTGCGAGCACCCCGACCGCGCCTGCCACGGCGAATCCTGCCCGCTGGCCCGAGGCTTCTACGATCGGCTGCCTGCGGCCCGTCAGGGTGCGCTATCGCCGGAGGGCGCGCAATGGCCCCTGACCCAGGCCCGCTTGCGCGAGGTGGCCCTGCAGCACCAGGTCTGTCCCTACTACCTGGGCCAGGAGCTGGCACGCTGGGCCGATGTGGTGGTGGGCGACTACCACCACTACTTCGACGGTGGCGGCCTGTTGCATGCGCTGAGCCAGGCCAACGACTGGCGCGTGGCCCTGCTGGTGGATGAAGCCCACAACCTGCTGGAGCGCTCCCGCAGCATGTACAGCGTGACGCTGCGCCCTGAACACCTGGCCCGGGCGCGCCAGAGCCCCACGGCCCAACAGTCGCTGCCAGTGCGCCAGGCGCTGGCCCGGGTGGGCCGCGCCTGGGTGGCGCATGACAAGGACCAGGGCCCGCACTACCGAGTGCAGGAGGGCTTTCCGCCCAAGCTGCTGGCCGCGTTGCAGCAGGCCCTTGGCACCTTGTCCGAGCACCAGACGGAACACCCTGCCGAGAACGACCCGGCCCTGCTCGACTTCCAGTTCGAAGCCGTGCAACTGAGCCGCCTGCTGGAGCAGTTCGGACCGCATTCGATGGTCGACGTGAGCCCCGGCCCGGCCACCGCCCCGGTGCCCGGGCAGTCGGTGCTGTGTCTGCGCAATCTGGTGCCGGCGCACTTCCTGCGCGAGCGCTTCGCCAACGCGCACAGTTGCACCCTGTTCTCGGCCACGCTGCAGCCGATGCACTTCCACGCCGACCTGCTGGGCCTGCCCGACAACACCGCCTGCATCGAAGTCGACTCGCCCTTCCAGGCCCGGCAGTTGCAGGTGCACATCGCCACCCAGCTGTCCACCCGCTTCGAGCACCGTGCCGCTTCGCTCGACCCGCTGGTGGACTGCATGGCCGCGCAGTACCAGGCGCGACCCGGCAACTACCTGGCCTTCTTCAGCAGCCACGACTACCTGCAGCAAGCCGCCGCGCGGCTGGCCCTGCGCCACCCCGATCTGCCCTGCTGGAGCCAGTCGCGCGGCATGAGCGAAGCCGAGCAGCAGGGATTTC
Source organism: Curvibacter sp. (assembly GCA_003987795.1). Classification (GTDB taxonomy): domain Bacteria; phylum Pseudomonadota; class Gammaproteobacteria; order Burkholderiales; family Burkholderiaceae_C; genus Curvibacter. The sequence goes on along the minus strand of RXJO01000370.1, from coordinate 7,079 downwards.
TGGCGCGCTTCCGGGACGACGGCCAGGGCATCGGTTTTGCGGTGCTGGGCGGCGCGTTTGCCGAGGGCATCGACCTGCCGGGCCGGCGGCTGATCGGCGCCTTTGTGGCCACCCTGGGCCTGCCCCAGCTGAACCCGGTCAACGAAGAGATCCGCCGCCGCCTGCAAACCCAGTTCGGTGCCGGCTACGACTACACCTACCTCTACCCCGGCCTGCAGAAAGTGGTGCAGGCCGCCGGGCGGGTGATCCGTGGCCCCGACGACGAGGGCGTGATCCACCTGCTGGACGACCGCTTCGCCCGGCCCGAAGTGCGCCGCTTGCTGCCCGCGTGGTGGGGACTGGAGGACTGAACACGCAAGCCCGCACATCTCGCGTTCAGCCTCGCCGATACAGCTTCCTGATCGTGCGCCTGCGGACCGTCACAACAATTACAAAAGACATCCTGACCCGAGCTCACGAAGGCACGGGCTCCCTGTAACGTGGTCGATACCGATCGGATCCGGCGCCCCGACGTGAAGGCCGAAGCCCTCACCGAACACCCCGGGAAAACGGATACACGGCCTCTTTCATCAGGAGTTGCCCCATGTCTTCTGAGACCATCGACAGCCAACGGCTCAGTGGCTGGCTTGCCGAAGCCCTGGACGAGGAAAACCCCGGGCCACCTCGGATTCTGAAACACGACCTGCAGGCCGATGTGTGCATCGTCGGTGGCGGCTTCACCGGTCTCTGGAGCGCCATCGAGATCAAGACTGCCCGCCCTGATGCCGAAGTCGTGCTGATCGAGCGCCTGCTGTGCGGCAGCGGTGCCAGTGGTCGCAACGGCGGCTTCGTGCTGAGCTTTTGGGCCAAGTTCGAATCCCTGGCCAAGATGTGCGGCCCGGACGAGGCACTGCGCTTGTGCCAGCAGTCCTCGCAGGTCATCGCAGAACTGCAGGCCTTTTGCCTGCGCCACGGCATTGATGCCGAGATGCGGCTCGACGGCTGGCTGTGGGCCGCCACCTCAAGGCGCCAGATAGGCGCCTGGGACAGCACTGTGGACACACTGGCGGCCCTGGGTCAACGCCCATTTGAGAGTCTGACACCAGACGAAGTCGCCCGGCGCAGCGGGTCGGCACAGCATCTGGCCGGGGTGTTCGAAGCGGCTTCGGCCACCTTGCAACCCGCCCGGCTGGCCCGCGGCTTGATGCGCCATGCCTTGCGCCTGGGGGTCAAGATCTTCGAGCACTCGCCCATGGTGCGCCTGCAGCGCGACCGGCCCGCGACCGTGCATTGCGCACAAGGCAGCGTGCAAGCCCATCGGGTGATCCTGGCGATGAACGCCTGGTCGGCTCGGTTTGTCGAGCTTCGCAAGGCTTTCGTGCTGGTCTCCAGCGATGTCGTGATGACCCACCCTGTGCCAGACCTCTTGCACGACATCGGCTGGCATAACGGTATGAGCATCTCGGACAGCCGCATGCTGGTCCACTACTACCGAACCACGCCCGATGGCCGCATCGTCTTCGGCAAAGGTGGGGGCAGCGAGGATCTGATCTACGGTGGACAGCTGGACCAGCAACTCGATGGACCGTCGCGGATCGCAGGCACCGTCCGTACCCACCTGCACCGCATCTACCCGGCCCTGCAAGACAGTGATATCGCCACCCACTGGACAGGCCCCATCGACCGCACCCGCAATGGACTGCCACACTTCGGGGCGCTGCCCGGGACACCGCACGTGTTCTACGCCATCGGCTACTCAGGCAACGGAGTGGGGCCTTCGATGCTGGGTGGCAAGATCCTGGCCGCACTGGCACTGGGCCTGGACAACGAGTGGGCCCGTTGCGGCCTGGTCAAGCCCCTGCGGCGTGATTTCCCGCCCGAGCCCCTGCGCTATTGGGGCGGTCGTCTGGTGCGCCAGGCCGTGGGCCAGATCGACCGGGCAGCTGATCTGGACCAGCCAGCCCCTTGGCTGGCGCGCCAACTGAGTCGCCTGGCCCCGGCCGGTCTGTCACCCACCGTGTCGTCGGCACCCGCCCCCAAAGCTCCTGCACGGCCCGCCCCCCGCACGCCGAACTGAATCCTTGCACGCATTTGGAAGCCCTATGGACCCAACCCCCCAAGCCAAGCCGGCCCGCTCAGAATCAGGCCTTCTGGCATCACCGATCACCCGCCTGGAGACCATCGGCATCGTCTTTGGCACCAACATCGGTGCGGGGGTACTGGGCATGGCCTACGCCGCCCGCAAGACCGGCTACCTGCCACTGCTGTTGTGCCTGGCGCTGACCTGCGTGATCTGCACCATCACAATGCTCTACCTGACCGAGGTAGCCTATCGCACGCGAGGCAACCATCAGCTCAGCGGGCTGGCGCAGCGCTACCTGGGAGGCCTGGTGGCATGGCTGATCTTTCTGGGGGTGGCGGCCAACAGCTTCGGCGCCCTCACGGCCTACATGGCGGGCAGCGGCAGCATCCTGCTCGACCTGCTGGGGGGCCTAGGCATGACCAAGGGACTGGGCAGCGTGCTGTTCATCGTCCCCTCGGTGACCGTGCTGTACCTGGGCCTGAAAGTAATGGGCGCCGGCAACAAACTGATCAGCCTGTGCATGGTGGTGATCATCCTGGCCCTGATCGCAGCCACCGGGCTGAGCCAGGGTACCGATCTGCGCAGGCTGTGGGTGGGCCATTGGCAGTACGTGGTGCCGGTTTTCAACCTGGCCGTGTTCGTCTTCGGTGCCCAGTTCCTGGTGCCTGAGCTGGTGCGCGGCAACCTCGCAACACCGCGGCGATTGCCACGCCTGATCGCCATCGGCATGGGGCTCACCTTCGTGATGGTGGCCGCAATTCCGGCGTCGGTGATTGCGCTGGTCGGTGACGAGGAACTTAGTCAGGTCGCCACCTTGAGCTGGGGCAGGGCCCTGGGCCCATGGGCCTACTACGTCGCCAACATCTTCGCACTGCTGGCCATGCTCACCTCTTATTGGGGCTTGGGCGGCTGCCTGTTCACCAACATCTTTGACCACTTCCGACTGGGCAGCGAGCAGCAGAGGCTGCGCCGCGTGGGAGTGCTGTGCGCGGTGAGCCTACCACCCTTCGGGCTGGCCTACTCAGGCGTCGGCAGTTTCGTTGATGCCCTGTATTTCGCGGGTACCTTTGGCGGCGTGCTGATGGGCATCATCCCGGTCCTGCTGCTGAACGCGGCTCGCAGACAAGGCGACGACAGCCCAGCTTTCGTATGCGGCTGGTATGCCCACCGGAGCGTGCAAGCCTTGATCATGGCGACCTTTGTGTTCAGCGGTCTGTATGCCGCGCTCTCATGGCTGGGGGTCTTACCGGCCAGTTGGTGAGTCGCCCCGGCGCGCCGCTCATGCAGGGCCCTCGCTCGCCATAGGCCGTCGCTGGAGACGGAGGTCAGCGCCCAGTGGGCAGCATCCACATCACCGCGGCAGCACTGCGCATCCCCAGATAGGTCATGAAGAACGAGCCCAGCACATGGACCAGGGCCATCACCATGGCCAGACCATGGCGCTGGGCCAAGAATTCAGTCACGACTTCGTCAGAGAAGGTCGAAAACGTCGTCAAGGCCCCGAGAAAGCCTGTGATCAGACCCAGCTTCCAGAGCGGATTCAGCTCTGGCAGGGCCTGCAGAACCGACATCAGCAAGCCGATCAGGTAGCCGCCCAGCAGGTTGGCGGCCACGGTACCCCAGGGCATCAGTCCCCCCGGGTTGAGAAGCAGGCCCAATTGCCAGCGAGCCAGGGCACCGAAAGCGGCCCCCAGGCTGATCGACAGCACAGCAAGCATGATGAAGACACCTTGAGTCAAACAGAGGCTTCAGTCTAGAAGGCGGCCAAGGCCAGGCCAGCGTTCAGCCCCTGGATCGAAGTAACAGTAATGACCCATGTGTGACCAGTCTTGCTCGTGGTGATGATGTGCCCCGCTTCAGCCAGATTGTCGAAGTGCGGCACACTCAGGTCCATGACGATCGATGCCGCCGAACCCAGTCTGCCTTTGTTGATCCGGGGCCTGATGTCCCGCCTGCAGACCCGCACAGGCCAAGCGGTGCAACTGATCGAAACCCATCTGTCCTGGGTCTTGCTGGCGGGAGAAGACGCCTACAAACTCAAGAAGCCGTTGCAATTGCCCTTTGCCGACTTCCGCACGCTGCAGGCACGACAGCATTTCTGCAGCGAGGAATGCCGGGTCAACCAGGTGCTGGCCGGCTCGCTGTACCTGGGGGTGCTCGCCATCACGGGTTCGGCCGAGGCCCCCGAACTGGGTGGTGCTGGCACGCCGATCGAGTACGCCGTTCACTTGAGGCGATTCGCGCCGGATGCCTTGCTCAGCGAACGCCTGCAAGCCGGCCTGCTGCAACCGCAGGAACTCGATGCGCTGGCCGATCGCCTGGGGCATTTCCATCAACAGGCCCGACGCGCCGGTGCTGCCGAAGACTGGGGCCGCCCAGAGCAGGTCCTGCAGGCGGTGCGCGAGGTGCTGCACACGCTGGCGTCCACCCTTCAGGCCCCGCAGGCACTCGCCTCGCTGCAAGATCTGCGTGACTGGTTGGAGACCCAGGCCCAGGCGCTGGCGCCGGTGTGGGCCCGGCGCCTGCAACAGGGCTGGGTGCGAGAAGGCCACGGCGACCTGCACCTGAACAATGTCGTGTTGGGCCCAGAGGGCATCACCGCCTTCGACGCCATCGAATTCGACCCCGCCCTGCGCTGGATCGATGTGATGGCCGACTTGGCGTTTTTGAGCATGGATCTGCAAGCTCACGGGCGCGCCGACCTGGCCGCCCGAGTGCTGGACCGCTACTTGCAACAGACTGGCGATTACGAGGGTCTGCAGGTGCTGCGCTTCTACGAGGTCTACCGGGCCTTGATCCGGGCCATGGTGGCAGGCCTGGGCCCGAAGACCTCGGGCCGGCCCGACTACCTGGACTGTGCTCTGCGGCTGATCTCACGCCCTGCCAGCGAAGTCCGCCTGATGATCACCATGGGACTGTCGGGCTCCGGCAAATCGAGCCTGGCAGCACGCCTTGTCGAGGCCACCGGAGCCGTCCGCCTGCGCTCGGACGTCGAGCGAAAGCGCCTGTTCGGGTTGCAGGCGCTGCAAGCCTCGAAGGACCTGGGCCTGTCGCTGTACACCCGCGAGGTCACGCGCCAGACCTTTGACCGCCTGCATGCGCTGGCGGCCGTCGTTCTGCGGGCCGGCTGGCCCGTGATCGTCGATGCCGCCTTTCTGCGGCGCGGCGAACGTGACCGTTTCCAGGCCCTGGCCCGCTCGCTGGGCTTGCCCTTCAGCGTGCTGCACTGCCATTGCAGCCCTGAGCTGATGCGTTCGCGCATCGAGGCCCGCCAGGCCCGGGGCGACGATGCCTCGGAGGCCACGCCTGAGGTGCTGCAAAGCCAGCTCATGGGCCCTGGCGGCCCCGAGGCCGACGAACTGCCCTGGGTGCTGACGGTGGACACCACCGAACCCCTGGGCGCGACCGACATCGCGGCCCTGGCCCGGCGCTGGCTGGACCGGGGCGGCCGATGACAGCCGCCGACGGCCAGCGCGCTCCGGCGAGAATGCCGCCATGGAATTCCTGATCGAATTGTTGCTGGAACTGTTCGGTGAAGTCTTGCTGCAGGTGCTGGGTGAGCTGCTGGCCGAGTGGGGCGTGCACCTGACGCGCCCGGCCGAGCACCGCAAACCGACCCATCCTTTGGTGAGCCTGTTGGGCTATGCCTTGCTGGGGCTGTTGGTCGGCGCCTTGAGCCTGCTGTTGCTGCCGCACTCGCTGCTGGCGGGCAAGGGCCTGCGCCTGGCCAACCTGGTGCTGTCGCCCTTGCTGTCGGGCGCGGTGCTGGCATGGATCGGCCAGTGGCGGGCCCGACGCGGCTCACCCGTGCCGGTGCGCAACCGCTTCATGCAAGGGCTGGTGTTTGCGTTTTCGATGGCGGCGGTGCGCTACGTGGCAACGCTGTGAGCGCCGCCCGGACCGTCACACCAGCTTGCGGATCGGTCGGCGCCGCCATACCAGCCGGTAGTACAGGCTCTGCAACAGCAGCATGGCGATGAAGGCCACCGGATAGGCGACCCACACGCCCTGGACGCCGATCTGGCGACTCATCAGCACAGCCACCGGCACCTCCACCCCGAGGATGCAGAAGATCGAGATCGCGGTGGGCACCAGCACCGAGCCACTGGCACGCATCACGCCCGAGAGCACGCTGGCCATGCCGAAGATCACGCTGCTCCACAACATGATGTGCAACAGGTTCTGGGCCAACTCCAGCACCGGGGCACTGGTGATGAAGAAGCCGATCACGGCGCGCGAGAACAGATAGGCCACGGTGACCAGGGCGCCGGTGAGCACCAGGTTCATCAGCAGGCCGGTGCGTGCGATGTCGCCCAGGCGCTCGCTGCGCCCGGCCCCGATGGCCTGGGCCCCGAGGATGGAGGCCGTGATGGCGATCGAGATGGCGGGAAACTGCACATAGGCCACGATCTGGTTCACCGCGCCGTAGGCCGCCGTGGCATCCGAGCCGAAGCCATTGACCAGGGACAACAGGGCCAGTTCGGCCAGCGAGATGACGATCATCTGCAGCCCCGTGGGCACGCCGATGCGCAGCACAGTGGCCAGCAGGCGTGGGTCGATGCGCAGGTGGCGCAGCAAGGTGGCATCGGGTGCCAGGGGATGCAGGCGCCGACGCAGGTGCCAGCCCAGCCAGAGCAGGGCACAGGCGGTGGACAGCACCGAGGCCAGGGCCCCGCTGGCCACGCCCATGCGCGGCAGCCCGGCCCAACCCAGGATGAAGGCCGGCGTGAACACCAGGCCCAGCACGGTGGACAGCACCAGGGCCTTGAGCGGGGTGACGGTGTCGCTGACGCCGCGCAACATGGCGGTGGACAACAGGAACAGGAACATCAGCGGCATGTTGAGCAGCACGATGCGCGCATAGGCCGTGGCCTCGTCCAGGATGTTGGCCGGCGTGCCCAGGGCCCGCATCAGCGCCGGGGTGAAGCTGCCCCCCAGCAACGCCACAGCCAGCCCCAGCAGCAGGGCCACGCACAGGGCCGTGCCGGCCACGGCCTTGACGCGCCCGGTGTCACGG
>RXJO01000478.1 GCA_003987795.1 Curvibacter sp. | reverse complement strand
CCCAGGCTCCAGACCTGGAATCCGCCCGAGTCGGTGAGGATGGGCTTGTTCCACTTCTAGAACTGGTGCAGTCCGCCAAAGCTCTCCATCACGTCCAGGCCCGGTCGCATCCACAGGTGAAAGGTGTTGCCCAGGATAATCTGCGCGCCCATGTCTTCGAGGCTGCGCGGCATCACGCCCTTGACCGTGCCATAGGTGCCCACAGGCATGAAGATGGGCGTTTGCACCACACCGTGGTTCAGCGTGAGCGTGCCCCGGCGCGCGTGGCTGTCGGGGTCGGTGGCGAGGAGGTCGAAATTCAGCATGGCGGGGATTGTAGGAGGGGCGGGGCGTCAGGGCGCGTCCGGCCTCTTGCGTCAGGGGCAATTGCCAGGCAGGGCCAGGCGTGGCGCCGGGCCGTCGGGCAGGGGGCGGTCGGGTGGGGGCAGTCGCACGCAATAAGTGCCCAGCGGGCCCTGCACCCGTGCCAGACGGCCACCGTTGACATGATCGTTTTCCTGCAGGCTTGTCGTGCCTGGGGTTTGGCTGAAGCTTGCCGCTGCCAAGCGATCCGGAAAGTGGTGCCCGTCGCCGTGCTGCTTTTGCCAGTGGCGCTCGCGTTGCAGGCTGTTGGCCAGGGCCTCCGGACTGAGCTGCAGGGCCTGGGGTCGGGTTTGGCGGGCCGATTCGGGCGCCGGCTGTGGGGGCTCGGCGCGGGCTGGTGGCACAGCCGGCATGGACATCGCTTCGGTCCGTTCTGCGCCCTGCGGCGCGGACGGGATCGTTGCCTCGGCTGGCGGCCGATGCGCCGTCATGGTGGGCGTCCGGCTTGATCTGTTCAAGAGGGCTGGTGGTGATGCCACGGGTGCTTCGGCAAGCCATCGCGCCTGCATCATGATGGGGACGGCCTGGGGCTGCGAGGGTATGGGGTTCGAGGGGGCCTGCCATGCCATGAGCAGCAGCCCATGCAGCACGACGGCGAAGCCGACGGCCCAGGCGGTCTCACGTGACCGCCTGGGCTCAGTCGCCCGCACCCTCAGGCTCGGTGCGCTCGTGAGCGCCGGGTGACCAGGCCAGCAGATCGCCCGGCTGGCAGGTCAGGTATTCGCAGATGGCGGCCAGGGTGTCGAAGCGCACGCCCTTGACCTTGCCGCTTTTGAGCAAGGACAGATTGGCTTCGGTGATGCCGATGTGGGCGGCCAGATCGCGTGATTTCACCTTGCGGCGCACCAGCATTTCGTCCAGTTTGACCAGGATGGGCATGGGTAGCTCGGGTCTCAGACAAAGGCTTCGGTTTCGGCCTTCAGCCGCTGGCCCTCGGCCATGACCTGCGACAGCAGGCGCATCAACAGCCCCAGGATCAGGAGGCTGATCTCGAACGACCCCAGCGAGACCGCCACCAGGCCGCCGTGCTGCCCCGACGCCAGCCAGGACAGCAAAGCGGTCACTCCCGCGCCATACAGCACACTGAGCAGGGCCATGGCCATCAGGCCCTGACCCAGGCGTCTGAAGCCTCGCACGGCCTGGCCCGAGAACACCTCGCCGGCGATGAAGGCGGCGCAGATGCTGCGCAGGCTCAGCAGGCTGAGGGCCAGGGCGGCCAGCGGCAGGCACTCCAGGCCCAGTCCGACCCATTGCCACGGCCAACTCAGCTGGGGCGGTGGCTGCAGCCCAGCCAACTGCGCCTGCAGCGGCAGCAGGAGTTTGTGCCAGTAACCGTCACCCCCTTGGCCCAGGGCGATCCAGCGGGCCACTGAAAAGCCAAGGCCCAGCAGACCGCAGGCCCAGGTCAAGCTGTTGAGCAGCCGTGACAGGCGTTGGAAGGTGGGTGTTTGATGTGGGTAGCTCATGGTGGTGGACAGGAATAAATTTCTGTAAAACAATAATATTTTGTTGAATTGCAGAAATTAAGTCAATCAAGGAAAGGTGTCAGCATGTCAATGGATCATCTGTCTGCTCGGTTGAGGTGCATAGGGGCTGTGTGGATCCTGTCGGCTTTGCTGGCGGGTTGTGGCAGCGTGCCTCTGTCGTCGCTGTGGCAACTGAGATCGCTGCGGTTGGAGGAACTGGATCCAGCGGCTTTGCGTGCGGCCCTGGTAGCCCCCGCTTCGTTGCGTCTGAACCCGACCTCGCTGACCCTGGACGTGACCGTGACACGTGAGCTGCCCCCAGTGAATGGGCAACCGGTCTGGGAAACGCTGGAGGAAAAGCTGCCCCTGGAAGAGCTGCGCGGCTCGCTTGAACTCAGCCCCTTGGTGGGGGAGCTCAGCCCGGGGCTGCAGCTGCGTGTCTGGCGCATCGCACCGGCCAGCCTGGAGCGCTTGCAGGCCCTTCGTGGCCGGGCGCTGGCCTGGAAAGGCAGTGAGGGCAAGCGTCGGCTCGGCTTGGGCCTGGCCTTTGAGGGATGCCAGCCTGTGGGCGCATCGCGCAGCCTGCGGGTGAGTACGCTGCTGCGCTTCAAACCCCAGGGCGAGTACATCGCCGTGCTGCGCGATGCGGATCTGGCCGCCCTGCTGCCCAAGGAGGAGCAGGCCCGGCGCTTCCCGGCCTGTGCCCTGTGATCAGCCGGGCTGGCGCTCCAGCAGCATCGCATCCCCATAGCTGAAGAAGCGGTAACGTTGGGCGATGGCGTGGTGGTAAAGCGCCATGATGCGTTCGTAGCCGGCCAGGGCGCTGACCAGCATCATCAGTGTGCTCTTGGGCAGGTGGAAGTTGGTGATCAGCACATCGACCACCTTGAACTCGAAACCGGGCGTGATGAAGATCTGGGTGTCGCCCGAGGTCTGGCCCGACTGGGCCCAGGATTCGAGGGTGCGCACGGTGGTGGTACCCACGGCCACCACGCTGCCGCCGCGCTGGCGGCAGCGCTCCAGGGCGGCCAGGTTCTCGAGGGGGACCTGGTACCACTCGCGGTGCATCTTGTGCTCGGCCAGGTTCTCGGTCTTCACCGGCTGGAATGTGCC
>RXJO01000495.1:2780-2896 GCA_003987795.1 Curvibacter sp. | reverse complement strand
GGCGATCTCAGCATTCGGTTTTTCCTGAAGGTCGACATTGATGCGCGGGTTGGCGGCCAGAAACGGCGGCAGGATCTCGGGCATGAAGTCGGTCACCGCCGTGGTGTTGGCAAACA
>RXJO01000495.1:0-2654 GCA_003987795.1 Curvibacter sp. | reverse complement strand
GGGCCTCGCGGTAGAAAAGCGGCAGGCCAGCGTGCGCCTCCAGGGCCTTGATGCGGGCGCTGGCCGCCGCCAGCGAGAGATGTTGCGCGGCGGCGGCGCGGGTCAGGTTGAGCGCCTCGGCCGTCTGCACGTACAGGCGCAGGTCGGTCAGGTCGAACTGCATGGGGCGATGCTAGCCCAAAGAGCGCCTGATGCGTCAAGCCTTAGTCAAAACCGAAGGCTCGGTCTTGAAATCAATGATTGCGCGGGTGTTCGGCTGGGCCGACGATGCGGGCTGTCTGTTCCATTCTTCCTGCCCTGATCCATGAGCGAAACCCCACTGCGCAACGTCGACGCCAGCCTGCTGGCCCATCTGCAGACCTGGCAGGGTCGCAGCGAAACCCTGCACGACACCCTGACAGCCGCGCCGGTCAGTGGCCTGTCGGCCACGCTGGACCGCGACGACCCGGCGCCACAGCCCGGCACGGCCTTGCCGCCGCTGTGGCACTGGCTGTACTTTCTGCCCCAGGTAAGGCAAAGCGGCCTGGGGCCCGACGGGCATCCCCATCGGGGAGGCTTTCTGCCGCCGGTGCCCCTGCCGCGTCGCATGTGGGCCGGTGGCCGACTGCGCTGGGAAGAGGGCAATCCCTTGCAGGTGGGTCAGGCGGTGCGGAGGATCTCGCGCATCGAGTCGGTCACCCACAAGTCGGGCCGCACCGGTGATCTGGTGTTTGTGCTGGTGAAGCACGAGGTGCACAACGAAGCCGGACTGGCCCTGACCGAAGAGCACGACATCGTCTACCGCGCTGCCGCCCAGCCCGGCGACCCGGTGCCGCCGCCCGTGGCAGCCGACACCGGCGCCCCCTGGCAGCGTGAGATCGTGCCCGACGATGTGCTGCTGTTCCGCTACTCGGCGCTCACCTTCAATGGGCACCGCATCCACTACGACCGCCGCTATGTGACCGGTGTGGAAGGCTACCCAGGCCTGATCGTGCACGGCCCGCTGATCGCCACCTTGCTGGTCGATCTGGTGCGGCGCCAGCAGCCCGGGGCCCGCTTCAAGCGCTTCGACTTCAAGGCCGTGCGCCCCACCTTCGATCTGCACCCCTTTGCCGTCAACGGCCAGCCGCAGGCCGATGGCAAGACCGTGCGCCTGTGGGCCAACGACCACGAAGGCTGGCTGACCATGCAGGCCACGGCCGAGCTCTTCTGAGTCGCCCATCCCGATCCGATCCCACCCAACAACAGAGACACCTTCCATGATCAAGCAAGCCCCCGACCAGTACCAGGAGATCCGCGACGCGGTACGCGCCCTGTGCGCCGAGTTTCCCGACGAATACCACCGCCAGATCGACCACGACCGCGCCTACCCCGAAGCCTTTGTCGATGCCCTCACCAAAGCCGGCTGGCTGGCCGCGCTGATTCCGGCCGAGTACGGCGGCTCGGGCCTGGGGCTGGCCGAGGCCTCGGTGATCATGGAAGAGATCAACCGCAGCGGTGGCAACTCGGGTGCCTGCCATGGCCAGATGTACAACATGGGCACCTTGCTGCGCCATGGCTCCAAGGCCCAGAAAGAGCTCTACCTGCCCAAGATCGCGAGCGGTGAGTGGCGTCTTCAGTCGATGGGCGTGACCGAACCCACCACCGGCACCGACACCACCAAGATCAAGACCACGGCGGTGCGCAAGGGCGACCGCTATGTGATCAATGGCCAGAAGGTCTGGATCAGCCGGGTGCAGCACAGCGAGTGGATGATTCTGCTGGCGCGCACCACACCGCTGGCCGAGGTGAGCAAGAAGAGCGAAGGCATGTCGATCTTCATGGTCGACCTGCGCGAGGCCGAGAAGAAGGGCCTGACCGTGCGGCCGATCCAGAACATGGTCAACCATGAGACCAATGAGCTGTTCTTCGACAACCTCGAGATCCCGGCCGAGAACCTGATCGGCCAGGAGGGGCAGGGTTTCAAGTACATCCTTGACGGCCTGAACGCCGAGCGCACGCTGATCGCGGCCGAGTGCATTGGCGACGGCTACTGGTTCCTTGACCGCGTGACGAAGTACGTCAGCGAGCGCGTGGTGTTCGGCCGGCCCATCGGCCAGAACCAAGGGGTGCAGTTCCCGATTGCCGACGCCTACATCGAGGTGGAGGCGGCCAATCTGATGCGCTACAAGGCCTGCGAACTGTTCGATGCCAACCAGCCTTGTGGGGCCCAGGCCAACATGGCCAAGTACCTGGCGGCCAAGGCCAGTTGGGAGGCTGCCAATGCCTGCATCCAGTTCCATGGGGGCTTTGGCTTTGCCCATGAGTACGACGTGGAGCGCAAGTTCCGGGAGACTCGGCTGTATCAGGTGGCGCCGATTTCGACGAATTTGATTTATTCGTATGTGGCGGAGCATTTGCTGGGGTTGCCCCGGTCGTTCTGAGTTTTGTTCTTGGAACTGTTCATGCTTGTGTTGCTTGTTGTAGGTCGGAGGCCCGGATTGCGGCTTGGTGAAGTGCCTGATTTAGCGGCATGCCTGGTCCATTCTTTCTGGGGTTTGTGTTGCCGCTTCGCTCTGTTCCTTCTGCTTTCGGTTGAAGGTCGGAGGCCGGGATTGCGCCCCGGCGGGCGCCTCACTTTCTTTGTCTCGCCAAAGAAAGTAAGCAAAGAAAGGCGACCCGACGTGCACGCCCTG
>RXJO01000325.1:26937-28395 GCA_003987795.1 Curvibacter sp. | reverse complement strand
GCAACACGGCGGTGTGGCTGGTGAAAGAGCATTTCACCACCGTCACGTCCATGAGCTTGCTGCCCGGCTCTGCCGGTGATCTCTGCCTGGCCCGTGGCAACGTGATCAGCGTGTTGAGCGCCGAAGGGATCGAGACGGTGGTGGCCGGCGTGGCCGGGTCGACGACCGGGGTCCAGCTCGGTGCCCTGCCCGCCCGCCTCGGGCCGATCAGCTCGATGGCCTGCGTGACGGACGATGTCTGGCAGGTGTGCGTCGAGAACGCGGTCTTGCGTCTGCAGCGGGGTTGAAGCCGGGGTTTTGGAGGGACAGCCCGCCAAGATCCATGTTCAATCCATTCAATCAATCCAAGCGAACTTCAACCCGTCATGCCGACCAACCCAGGCGCCTCCACCGCCACCCCCGTACCGCCCCCCATCGTCGACAACCAGCAGCTCTACCAACTGCTGCTTGACCGAGGCGTGCAACTGCCAAGCCAGCGCGTCGTGCTGTATCGCCACAAAGACCAGAAGTACCCGCTGGTCAAGTACATCGGAACGCGCGAGCTTGCGCTTTACCAAGCCAACCAGACGAGAGCAGAAGAGCCAGGCACGCTGATCCTCGGTTTCTTTGGGCACCGAGACGACTACGGACTGTTGCTCGGTGCATGGAAGGTCACTGGCGTGATGCCGACGCGCGACGCTGAAAGAGCAGGCCTTCTGCAAGGAACCATCGAAGACCTGGGTGATGAGCCGAGCTACTTCCACACGCTGGAGGAGGTCGATCTTCTGCAAGACGTGAGACTCAAACTCGAGATCTGCTTCGGCCCTCCCGCGATCGTTTGGCGCCGCGTGCTCACCCCCCAGAACACCTACCCTGTGCGACTGCTGCCGGATTGCCCCATTCCGTTCAGAGGGCTGAACAACGTGAGCCTGGTGATGAGTGAATTGCGCATGGTGCTGACCGACCCGGTGTGGCAGCGCGAGTTGTCGGCCATCTCAGCCATCTACCTGATCACCGACGAACACAGCGGCCGCCAGTATGTCGGCTCAGCCTACAGCGGCCTGGGCCTGTGGCAGCGGTGGGGCGACTACGCGCGCACCGGCCATGGAGACAACATTGAGTTGATTCATGTCTTGAAGCAGGCCCCCGGGCGGGTCAACGAGTTCCGCTTCACGCTGCTCGAGCCCCTGCCAGCCTCAACAGCACCTGATGCAGTGATCGCTCGGGAAAACTACTGGAAGATCGCATTGGGCTCTCGAACGCACGGCCTGAACAGGAACTGAAAAGGTCAATGCAGAGCGCGGCAGCCTCGCATGTCCCCGGGGCCTGCCTAGTTGTGACGCAAGGCTTCATGGGCACTGTGACCACCATCGGTTGCTTGAGTGCACAGGAGGCCGGCACTCCCGCCTGACTGGAGGTACCCCGCGCGCCAGTGCCTGCGCGCTAAGGCGGTGCTGGCGGTCTCCTGGAGCCGCCACT
>RXJO01000325.1:14821-26887 GCA_003987795.1 Curvibacter sp. | reverse complement strand
GTACATTTATACAGTTCAACATGAACAAACAACAGTCAAGGAGCCCCCCATGATCGACCACATGACCTTCCGCGTGACCGATATCGCACGTGCCAAAGCGTTTTACAGCGCCGCCCTCGCCCCCTTGGGCTACAGCCTGAGTTTTGAGGGTCAGTACGGCTCGAACATCGTGGGCTTTGCCTACCCCGATGCCACCGAGCCCGAGGACAAGAAGGCCGATGTGTGGTTCATCGATGGCCCCTCGCCCTATGGTGGCGCGCCGGCCACCACGGGCTGCCACCTGGCCTGGCTCGCAGCCAACCGCGCCCAGGTCGATGCCTTCTACCAGGCCGCACTGGCCGCCGGCGGGCGCGACAACGGCGCACCAGGCCTGCGCCCCGACTACCACCCCCACTACTACGGCGCCTTTGTGATCGACCCCGAGGGCAACAACATCGAAGCCGTGTGCCACCTGCCCGAATGAGGGCTTGAAGGCGGCAGGGACTTGCAGGCGCAGTGGCGCGCACGTTCACGTTAGACAAAACCATTGATGGTAGCTACCATCGATATCTATCAAGCCAAAGGTTACCTCATGGACATCGCACGCCTTTTTCAATCTGGCCGCAGTCAAGCGGTGCGGCTGCCCAAGGAATACCGGTTCACGGGCACGGAGGTCGTGGTGAAGCACTTTGGCAACGGCGTTTTACTGCTGCCCGCAGACAACCCTTGGCAAACGCTGCAAGCGGGGCTGGACGCCTTTGAGCCCGGCTTCGTGCTCGAGCGTGAGCAACCCGACACCCAGCAGCGGGATGAGATCGGGCCATGATCCTGCTCGATACCAACATCTGCATCTACATCATCAACGCCAGACCACTCGCCGTATTGGCGCGATTTCAGCAGTACCGCATGGGCGATGTGGGGCTTTGCAGCATCGTGGCCGCGGAGCTGGCATTTGGTGTGGCCAAAAGTGGATCAGCCCGCAATCGCCAGGCCCTGGAGATGTTTCTGGCCCCACTCACCATACTGCCGTTTGATGATGCCGCCGTCTGGGCCTATGGCAACTTGCGCGCCGATCTGGAGCGCCGCGGCACGCCGATTGGCGCGCTCGACACCCTGATTGCCGCCCACGCGCTCAGTCAGCAGGCCCAGTTGATCACCAACAACACCCGCGAGTTCTCCAAAGTGCCCGGTCTGCAACTGGACAACTGGGCCACCGCGACCTGAGGTCTTTGGCCTGCTCCACATCGAAGCCGTGTGCCACCTGCCAGAATGAGGGCATGCTGGCGGCAGCCTCCGATGGCCGGCAGGCCGCAGGGCTTTGCAAGGGCCGCGGCCCCAATGTCAGCTGCTTAGAATCTTTGGATGGCCCATCCATACGCTCTGATCAACCCGGCGATGCTGCGCTGGGCGCGTGATCGCGTCGGCCTGGATGTCAGCGCGGCGGCCCAGACCGCCGGCGTCGCGCCCGAACAGTTTCAGCGCTGGGAAGATGGAGAGTGGCAACCGACCTTCAAACAGGCGCAGCAGGTTGCCAGCAGCTTGCATGCCCCCTTCGGTTACCTGTTCCTGAGGCAGGCCCCAATCGATGAGCCGCTGCTGCCCGATCTGCGCACCCTGGGTGGCACGCTGATTGGCAAGCCCAGCGTCAACCTCATGGAGACGGTTCGCCGAGCCTTGCAGCGGCAAGCCTGGTACGTGGAGTTCCTGCAAGAGCAAGGGGCGGCGCCGCTGCCGTTTGTAGGGCGTTTCAGCCCCCAGTCGAACGTGGTGCAGGTTGCGCAAGACATCCGCTCGACCCTCAAACTGGCATCAGAACCCCAGGCCGGACACTGGGAGCCCTATCACCGCCTTCTGATCAAAGCGGCAGAAGATGCCGGCATCCTGGTCATGCGCAGTGGCATCGTTGGCAACAACACCCGCCGCAAGCTGGATGTCGCCGAGTTCCGGGGCTTTGCCATCAGCCATCCGCTGGCCCCTGTGGTCTTCATCAACAGCAGCGATGCCCCCTCGGCGCGCTTGTTCACCCTGCTGCACGAATTGACCCATATCTGGCTGGGCAGCAGCGGAGTCTCTGACACCGCACCCGGCAACACCCGTCGCGAAGAAGTGTTCTGCAACGCAGTGGCCGGCGAGTTTCTGGCTCCCTCCGAGCTGTTTGCCAAGCTTTGGCCCTTGGCCTCAGAAGACCTGAGCACCCGTGTCGCTGAGTTGGCACGTCGCTTTCATGTCAGCCGCCTGGTCATCCTTCGGCGTGCCATGGATCTGGGGCTGATCGCTCCTGAGCGCTATGGGGCCTTCTACCATGCCGAGCTCGAGGCCTTTCGCGAAGCAGAAAAAGGGGGTGGCAATTTCTACCGAAATGCCGTGGCCAAGATCAGCCCCCTGTTTGCCCGCGCGGTGATCGCCGAGACGCTCAGCGGTCGACTGTTGCTTCGTGAGGCGGGCAAGTTGCTGGGGGTTCAGCCCGCCAAGATCCGTGACTTGGCTGAACAACTCGACGCATGACCTACCTGCTGGACACCAACACGCTGATTGAAGCGAAAAACCGCTACTACCGAATGGCGGTCTGCCCGGCTTACTGGGCCTGGATACAACGCTGCCAAGGCTCAGGGGTCTTGGCCAGCATCGAGCCGGTTGATGCCGAGCTTCAACGAGGCCATGACGAACTTGCACAATGGGCCAAGCAGCAGCACGGGCTTTTTCTGCCTGTCTCTGACGAAGCCACACAGAACGCTTTTGCCAGGGTCGCCGAGCATGTGGCGTCGCAAGCGGCCACGATGAACGCTGGCGCTCTTGAAGACTTTCTTGACGGTGCCGACCCCTGGCTGATTGCCAAGGCCATGACGATGGCGAAGGCGGTGGTCGTGACACATGAGCAGTTCCATCCGCAAAGGCGCCGCAAGTTCAGCATTCCTAACGTGGCTCAAACCTTCGGCGTGACCTGCATCGACACCTTCGAGTTGCTCAGCCGCACAGAGGCCCGCTTTGTGCTGGAGCACTGACACCGCACACAACCGTGCCATCGCTGCCTGGCCGGAAGCCCACCCGACACACCCCCCATGCCCATCGAAATCAGCAAAGAAGCCCGCACCCTGGCCATCGCCTCGATTGAGCGCTATTTCAGGGAGAACATGGACGAGCCCATCGGCAATGTCGCCGCTGGGGCCCTGCTGGGCTTCTTCCTGGCCGAGGTCGGGCCGACGATCTACAACCAGGGCGTGGCCGATGCCCAGGAGCGTCTGCAGGCCCGGGTGATGGAGCTGGACCTGGAGGTGCACGAAGACGAGTTCACCTACTGGCAGCAGCAGGGCCGCGCCGGCCAGAAGGGACGGCGCTGAGGCCTGCGCCGGGCCGAGGGGCCTCCTGCTGCGCTCAGCGCGGATCGCCCAGGCGTTCGTAGAGCTTGGCGCGCGAGATGCCCAGCATTCGCGCGGCCGCCACCTTGTTGCCGCGCGTGTGTTGCAGGGCCTGGGCGATGGCCTGTTGCTCCAGCTCGGCCACTTGCTCGGCGAGGGGGCGCAAAGCGCTGGGCTGGTCTGGGCGGGGCATGGCTGGCGTGCTGGCCAGGGCTGGCAGGCCCGGCTGAAGCGGGTGGGCGCCGGCCGGGGCCGGGCGCACCGGGGTGAGGCCGGAATCCTGCAGCACGCGGTTAAGCAGCTCCAGCTCCAGCGGCCCGCCCTCGTTGCGCAGGGCGGCCTGCTCGAGCACGTTGCGCAGCTCGCGGATGTTGCCGCGCCAGGGCTGGGCCTGCAGCAGGGCCAGGGCCTGGGGCGTGAGCTCGGGCGGTGGGCTGCCGTTGCGCAGGGCCATGTCTTCGCCCAGCACCTCGACCAGGGCCACGATGTCGCTGGCGCGCTCGCGCAGCGGGGGTACGCGGATCGGCAACACGCCGATGCGGTAGTAGAGGTCTTCGCGGAAGCGGCCTTCGCGCACCAGGGCCAGCAGGTCGCGCGAGGTGGCGGCGATCACGCGGGCATCGAAGGGCAGCAGGCGGTTCGAGCCCAGGGGTTCGATCTCGCCCTCTTGCAGGGCGCGCAAGAGCTTGGCCTGCAGGTTCAGGGGCATGTCGCCAATCTCGTCGAGGAACAGGGTGCCGCCGTCGGCCAGCCTGAACTTGCCGTCGCGCCCCTTGCGGTCGGCGCCGGTGTAGGCCCCGGGGGCCACGCCAAAGAACTCGGCCTCCAGCAGGGTGTCGGGCACGGCGGCGATGTTGACGCTCACGAACGGCCCGCTGGCACGTGACGAGGCCGCATGCACGGCGTGCGCCAGCAGCTCTTTGCCGGTGCCGGTCTCACCCAGCAGCAGCACCGGGCTGGCCGACTGCGCCGCGCGCCGCGCCTGGCGCTTGACCTCGACCGCCGCCGGGCTGGTGCCCACAAAGCTGGCAAAGGTGTATTTGGCCCGGCGTTCACCGTCGGGGGCGCTGAGCTGGCGCTTGCGTTGCACGGCCAGTTCGCGGCGGGCGTCGTCCAGGTCTTGCTGCAGGCGGGCAAACTTGCTGATCAAGGGCTTGAGCGTGGTCTCGGGGTGGTCGAACAGCACGATGCCGATAGCCCCGATCACACCGCCGGCCTCGTCGCGCAGCGGCAGGCGGCTGACCACGAAGGTGCCTGCTTTGTTGGTGAGCAGGTCGATCAGGATCGGCTCGCCGGTTTCGAGCACGCGCCGCATCTGGGTGTTGTGGATCACGTCTTCGACGCGGTGGCCCAGAAACTGGTCGATCGACGAAAACCCCAGCGCCGGCAGAAAGCGCCGGTAACCCTCATTGACCCACACGATGCAGCCGCTGCGGTCGACCAGGAACATGCCCTGGCTGATGCTCGAGAACAGGTGGAACATCGACTGCGCCGCCAGGGCCAGGATGCTGTCGCCGTCGAGCGGCAAGGCATCCGGCGGCGAAGCAGCGGGGGCAAGGTCGGGAGCGGCCTCGGCAAGATCAGGATGGGACGGCGCTGGCATGGCGCGATGGTAGCGCGGCAAGGCCTGCCCGGCGGCTCACAGCAGGCCGGCCTTGATCAGGGTGAGGCGCAGGCTGCTGAATTCTTCGTCAACGAACTGGCCGAAGGCATCGCCGGTGAGCAGGGCCGGTGTCCAGCCATGCTTGTCGAGCAGGTCTTGCCAGCTGCGGTGCCGGGTGGCCGCCACGATGCGTTCGATCAGGTCTTGGCGCTGGGCGGGGGTGATGCCGGGGGCCCCGTAGAGGCCGCGCCAATTGCCAAGCTCCACCGGCAGGCCGAGCTCTTTGAGGGTGGGCACGTCCAGACCGGGCAGGCGCTGGGGGGCGGTGACGGCGATGGCGCGCATGCGGCCGTTCTGGATCGATTCGGCAAACTCGCTGTAGCCGCTGCCCCCCACCGTGACATTGCCGCCCAGCAGCGCGGCCGTGGCCTCGCCACCGCCGCGGAAGGGCAGAAACTGCAGGCGGTTCGGGTCGACGCCCACGGCGCGGGCCAGCAGGGCTGCGGCGATGTGCTCAGTCGAGCCGCGCGAGCCACCGCCCCACTTCACGCTGGCCGGGTCTTTCTGCAACTGGGCCAGCAGCTCGGTCATCGACTTGAACGGCGAGTTGGCCGGCAGCACGAACACATTGAATTCGGTCGCCAGGCGTGCCAACGGCGTGGCCTGCGAAAGCGACACCGGCGGTTGGGTGGTGATGATGCCACCCAGCATGACCGAGCCCATCATCAGCAGCGCTCTGGGGTCGGCCTGCCGGGTGTGGATGAATTGGGCCAGGCCGATGGCACCGGCCGCACCGCCCTTGTTGTCGAATTGCACGGCAGAGGCCGCACCGCTGTCCACCAGGGCGCGGCCGAAGGCACGGGCGGTGGTGTCCCAGCCGCCGCCAGGGTTGGCGGGCACCAGGATGCGCAGACTGCCGGCCGGCGAGGCCGCATGCGCACCCCCACCCATGCTGCCGCCCAGGGCCAGGCCCGGCAACGATCGGATGAAATGGCTTCGACGCATCATGAGGTTTCCCGTTCTGTCGTGGCAGGGCCGCTGGTGGCGGCAGCTTGCCGCCCAGCATTGTGCCTTGAGCAGAACGGGAAACGGCCTCCCCCGGCGCGCCCGGGGGAAGGCAGGTCGATCAGAAGGTGTGGCGGATGCCGAACTCGTAGCCGGTGCTGCTGCCGCCGGCGCGGGTCACGCCCTGGCCCAGATCAAAGGCGGTGCCATTGTTCTTGTTGCTGATGCGGGCATAGTGGCCGTACAGCGCCGTGCGCTTGGACAGGTTGTGCACGTAGCCCAGCGCCAGGTGGTTGGCGTCGTTGGCCACGCCGCGGGCGCTCAGGGTCGAGTAGGCCACGCGGATCTGGCCAGCGCCCACCGGCACATGCGCGCCGATCAGCTTGGTGCTGGTCTTGGTGGTGGCGGTGACGTTCTCACCCCACAGCGCCATGGCCTTGACCGGGCCGAAGTCGTAGCTGGCGCCCAGGTTGTTCTGCTTGTAGTTGCCGATCGACAGGTTCTGGGTACGGGTGGTGGCCACGGCAATGTTGAACGGGCCCTGCTCGTAGCCCAGACGCAGGCCGGTCACGTTGCCGTCGTCGCTCTTGGCGCCGGCGGTGGACGGGTTGTTGCCAGAAGCCACCATGGCCTGGCCGTAGAAGCCGCCCAGCTTGGGCAGGAAGTAGCCCACCGAGTTGGAGGCACGCACATGGGTGATGCGGGCTGCGCTGGGCACGGGGTAGAACAGGAAGCCGGTGGAGCCGATGCCGTTGGTGCCGAAGGGGCTGAAGACCGACAGGTTCCAGAAGCCGGGGGTGTAGTCGCGGCCCAGACGCAGTTCGCCGAGCTGGTTGCTCAGGCTGATGGTGGAACGGCGGCCGAACACCAGGCCACCGCTGCCGGCCGAGCCGCCGGGCTGGTTGGTGGTGCTGGTGGTGCCGGCCGAGCCGTCGGTGGGGTTCAGAGCGGCTTCGAGCCAGAAGCTGGCCTTCAGGCCGCCGCCGAGGTCTTCGGTACCACGGAAGCCGAGGCGGCTCGACAGGTTGCCGTCGGTGTTGGCCTTGCTGATGGACCCGTTGCCGTCGCTGCTCACGCGCAGGTAGCCGGAGTCGAGCAGGCCGAAGATCTCGACCGATTGGGCGCTGGCGCCAGTGGTGGCCAACAGGCCGGCGGCCGCCAGGGCCAGGGAAGCTTTGTTCATTTGAAATGTCTCCTATGGGGCGATGCGTCTTGGAGGACTGCCGCGCGATCGTAAAAAGCGCAGCTGTCAATCGGCTGTCGAAGCGCAGGCTGGCCTCTGTTTATGATCTTCACCCGGCCTAGAACGACCTGGCCAGCCCCAACCGGTGCCCGCATGCAACTCCTGCTGATCGAAGACGACCGCTCCATGCAAACCGCGCTGCAGCGCGCCTTGTCGAGGCATGGCATCGAGGTCATCATCTGTGCCGACGGTGCTGCGGCGCTGGGGGTGTGGCAGCAGCGCCAGCCCGATGTGGTGGTGCTCGACCTGAGCCTGCCAGGGCTGGACGGCTTGCATGTGCTCGAGCGTGCACGCAGTGCCGGGCTGCGCACCCCCGTGCTGATCCTGACCGCCCGCGGCACCGTGGGCGACCGGGTGATCGGTCTCAACAGCGGGGCGGACGACTACCTGGCCAAGCCCTTCGACCTCGACGAGCTCGAGGCCCGGCTGCGCGCCCTGTACCGCCGCGTGCAGCCGGTGGACAGCAGCGCCCCGCCCAGCCGCCAGCGCGTGGGTGACCTCGAGTACGACAAGGAAAACGGCGCCTTCTACCTGGGCGACGAGGTGCTGGACCTGACCCCGCGCGAGCTCACCCTGCTGCAGGCCCTGATGAGCCGACCGGGCCATGCGGTGAGCAAAGAGCGGCTGTTCGCACTGGTGTTTCCGGGTGACGATTCGGTGCAGCTCGAGGCTGTCGAGGTGGTGGTGTACCGGCTGCGCAAGAAGCTGAGCCAGGCCCAGGTGAGCCTGATGACCCTGCGCGGCCTGGGCTACCTGCTGAAGGCGGCGCCATGAGCCCGGCACGCACGGCAGCGGGCGCCGGGCGGCGTCTGTCCCTGCGTCGCTACCTGCTGCTGGGCCTGCTGCTGCCCATCGGGGTGTACGTGCTGATCAACAGCCTGACGCTTTATTTCGACACCCGACACGCGGTGCAGACGGCTTACGACCGCACGCTGCTGGCCTCGGCCAAATCCATCGGCGAACTGCTCACAGTCGAGGGCTACGATGCCCAGGCCAAGCTCCAGGTGAGTGTGCCGCATGCCGCGCTGGAAGCCTTCGAGACCGACCTGCGCAGCCGCATGTACTACCGGGTGTCAGACATGAATGGCGAGTGGGTCGGCGGCTTCGAGGCCCTGCCCCCTTGGCCGGGCAAAGGGCTGCCGCCCAGCCCCTACTCGGCCCTGGTGCACTTTTATGACGACTTCTACCGGGGTGACCCGGTGCGCGTGGCGGTGCTGCTGCAGCCGGTGGTGAGCGAGCACGGCCGGGGCATGGCGATGGTGCAGGTGGCCGAGACCCTCGGGCTGCGCCAGACCCTGGTGAGCGACATCCTGATTGCCTCGCTGCTGCGCCAGGGCGTGCTGGTGGCCGGGGTCATCGTGATCGTGATCGCGGTGGTGCAACGCGCCACCCGACCGGTGCGCCGCATCAGTGCCGAATTGCAGCAGCGCCCCGAAGGCGAGCTGACCCACATCAGCGCCCCCGATGCCCCGCGCGAGCTGCTGCCCCTGATCGACGCCACCAACCTGCTCATGGGCCGCCTGCAGAACCTGCTGGACCTGCAAAAGCGCTTTGTGCGCGACACCTCACACCAGTTGCGCACCCCGCTGGCGGTGCTCAAGGTGCAGGTGCAGTCGGCCCTGCGTGGCGATGTCGACCCGCACACCGCGCTGCTCGAGATCAACGCCACGGTCGAGCGGGCCACCCAGCTTGCCAACCAGATGCTGGCCCTGGCCAAGGTCGAGCAACTGCGCCAGCAGACCGACACCCTGGCGCTGGACCTGGCCCAGGTGGTGCGCGAGGTGGCCCTGGATGTGTCGCCCCTGGTGGCCGAGCGCAACCTGGATTTCGAGCTGCAGGACCAGCCTTTGCGTGTGCTGGCCCACGACTGGATGCTGCGCGAACTGGTGCGCAACCTGCTGCACAACGCCATCCGTCACAGCCCCTCGGGCGCACGCCTTCAGATCACCCTGCAAGTGGAGGACGAGCAGGCCGCCCTGACGGTGAGCGATCAGGGCCCGGGCATCAGCGCCGCCCAGCGCGAGCGCCTGTTCCAGCCTTTCTGGACGGGCGACGTGCCCGGCAGCTCGGGCCTGGGGCTGACGATCTGCCACGAGATCGTGCGGACCCTGGGTGGGCGCATTGCGCTGCACAACCGCCAGGGCGGTGGCCTGGACGCCTGCGTGTGGCTGCCGCTGGCCCGGCCCGAGGCCGGCAGCGAGGGGCCGGATCAGGGCAAAATCACGGCATGAGCGAACTTGCCTCCCTGCGGCTGGACAAATGGCTTTGGTCTGCCCGCTTCTACAAAACCCGCAGCCTGGCGGTGGAAGAGATCGGCAAAGGCCGGGTCTCGGTGAACGGCGCCAGTGCCAAGCCCTCGCGCGAGCTGCGCTGTGGCGACACGGTGGCACTGCGGCAAGGCCCGATCCAGCGCACGGTGGTGGTGCTGGGCCTGAGCGCCCAACGCGGGCCCGCCCCGGTGGCCCAACAGCTGTACCAGGAAACCCCAGAGAGCATCGCCGCACGTGAACTGGCCCAGGAGCAGCGCCGCCTGGCCCCCGAGCCCGCCGCCAGCCTGCAAGAAGGCCGCCCCACCAAGCGCGACCGGCGCCAGATCGAGGCCAACCGCGACTGGAACGAGCGCTGGTCGGCGTCGATCTGAGAAGGTATTGACGATCCGGGGCCGGATGCGCCTCAGGGCCGGCGGATCGCCACCTGCTGCTGCGCCCAGTAGCCCGACTTGAGGCGGTCGAGCCGCACCTGCCCGCCGGTGGAGGGGGCATGCACGAAGCGCCCCTCGCCCACATAGATGCCGGCATGCGAAGGCGGCCCGCCCTTCGAGAACAACACCAGATCGCCGGTGCGCAGGGCCTCGATGGGCACGGAGTGGCCCCAGCCCTGCAACTGCGCCACGGTGCGTGGCGCCGGCAGGCCGGCCTGCAGCCCATAGACATGGCGGATCAGACCGCTGCAGTCAAAGCCTGAATCCGGCGTGTTGCCGCCATAGCGGTACGGCGTGCCCACCAGGCCCAGGGCATAGACGGTGACGGCCTGGCTCTGCTCTTCAGACAGGGTGGCCGGCACGGACTGCGCTGGGGGCGCCTCCGTGGCCTGGCGCGGCGGCGCGCTGGAGCAGCCGGCCAACAGCAGCCAGGGCAGCGCAATCAGAAAGGCCCAGCAGGCACGCGGAAGTCGAGGGAGGCTCAGGGTCATGTTGGGTTTCGGTCGGCGGGCGCCAGCACCCTGGCGCAGTCCGAATACTAGCCGCCCGCGCCTGGTTTGCCAGCCCCCCGCAAATGGCGCGTTTGCACCAGCCGATCTCAGTCTGGCGACAGCACCGTGAGCCACGGCCAGCGGGCCTGGTAGCTGGCCGCCTTGGCGGCAAACAGCGCCGGCTGGGCCCAGCGGGGGTTGAGGCGCAGGCAACCTGCCGCCAGATCGTGCAGGCCGTCGGGGGCGTAGAGCTCGCCATCGGCCAGGCTCAGGCCCACGCAGGTGCAGGCGATCAGGTAGCGATCGATGCCCTCGCGGCAGTCGCGCAGGCGCGGGTAGGCCAGGCCGAAGCGCTGCGGGTACCACAGGTGCACCCGGGCTTGGTTGCGCACCTCCACCGTCACGCCCAGGTCGACCACCGCAGCCTGCACGCGCCGGATCACGGCGTCTTCGGCCTCCCAGGACAGGTCGCTGTCGTCGAAATAGAACACGTCATAGTCTTTGACGCCCCAGCCCGGTGCGCGGCCGCTGCGCGCGTTCCAGACCGCCTGGAACAGGCAGCCGGCCGTGAGGTGCCCCTGGGGCAGGCCCAGGGCGGGCAGGCGCAGCATCAGCTCGGCATTGACCGGGTTGCCCAGGGCCAGCGCCAGCAGACGGGCGGGGCTGAGCGGTGGGGCCGGATCCGGCGGACAGGTCGTGGGGCAGGTCATGGATCAGCTAGGAGGGCGGGCCGGCCATGATGCCCCAGAACGGGGATCAGAATCAGGCATGGCAAATGCTAGGGTTTCTACTTATTTTTACACGCATTCAGGCGACAATCGGCGGCTTGAAGCCGTGACCCCCACAAGGGGCCTGGCGCCTCCCTGCGTGCACTGTCCACCCGATAGCTGCTGAACCGACCTTGCCATGAGACCTTCATCGTCCTCCCCGAGCCTGGCGCACGACGCCTTGTCCCACCCGCTGCCCGGCGCCCTGCCCACGCCTTTGCGCCACGGTGCCTTCGAAGATGCCCAGGCCTTGTTTGCGGCCACCTTGTTCGTGGCCATGGCGCTGATGCTGTTCAACCAGGCCGGGCTGCTGATCGGTGGCACGGCGGGCATCAGCTTTTTGCTGCACTACGCCACCGGCCTGTCCTTCGGCAAGCTGTTCTTTGTGGTGAACCTGCCCTTTTACTGGTTTGCCTGGACCCGCATGGGCCATGAGTTCACGCTCAAGACCTTCTGCTCGGTGGCGCTGCTGTCGCTGCTGACGGAGCTGTTTCCGCATGTGATGCATGTGGACTACCTGCACCCTCTGTTCGCCGCCGTGCTGGGCGGCCTGCTGCTGGGCACGGGCTGCCTGTTCCTGGCGCGGCACAAGTCCAGCCTGGGTGGGGCCACCATCGTGGCGCTGCATGCCCAGCAGCGCTACGGCCTGCGGGCCGGCAAGGTGCAGTTGCTGATCGATTGCAGCGTGCTGCTGGCCGCGCTGTGGGTGGTGCCGCCGGAGCGCGTGGCCTACTCGGTGCTGGCGGCGGTGGTGATGGGCGTGTTTCTGTGGATCAGCCACCGCCCCGGTCGGTACGTCGGCGGCTGATGCGGTCAACAGCCCAGAGGTTTCAGGGCCGGGGCTTGTCGAGTTGCCATCGCAGATGGGCCTTGACCGTGGGCCACTCGGCCTGGGTGATGCTGTAGACGCAGGTGTCGCGC
>RXJO01000325.1:0-14771 GCA_003987795.1 Curvibacter sp. | reverse complement strand
TGGTGGCTGCGCAACACGCCATCCAGCTTGGCGCCCAGGCGCTCGATGGCGCGGCGGCTTTGCTGGTTGAAGAAGTGCGTGCGGAACTCGACCGCGATGCAGTCCAGTGCCTCGAAGGCATGGCCCAGCAACAACAGCTTGCACTCGGTGTTGAACGGCCCGCGCTGGGCCGAGGACCGGGTCCAGGTCGAGCCGATCTCGACACGGCGGTTGAGCGCATCGATGTTCATGAAACTGGTCATGCCCGCGACCCGGCCGCTGGCGTCGCGCGTGGTGAAGGGCAGCATCGAACCCTTGGCTTGCAGGTCGAGCCGGCGCTGGATCTCGGCGGCCATGCCTTCGGGGCTGGGCACCGCGGTGTACCAGAGCTTCCAGAGCTCGCCGTCGAGGGTGGCGGCCACCTGTTCGTCGTGGTGGTCGGGGTGCAGGGGTTCCAGCGAGCAGGCGCTGCCTTGGAGCGTGATCGGGGCGGGCCAGAGGGCCATGACGGGATTCCTTTTGAGGGGCAGATTGCCGTGTTGAAAAACCCGGCCGGCAGCAGAAGACCGCCAGCGGGTACGCTACAGTAGCCCCGATGTGGCACCTTAAAAAGTACCACGCCACTCAGTTTTTACAGAGCCACGGCAAGCCCATCCGTGCCTGACTTTCAGCCCTGCGGAGATCCATGCCCTCATCGTCGCCCTCCCCCGCCCTGCTGATGCCCCAGGTGCTGCTGGAAGCCACCCTGCAACGCGGCGCCGATGCCGAGCCGCTGCAACGTCAGTTGCACCGGCGCCTGCAGGAGGCCATCCTGGCGGGCCGCCTGGCCCCGGGCAGCCGCCTGCCAGGCTCACGCGCCTTGGCCGAGGGCCTGGGTGTGTCGCGCAACACCGTCATCGCAGCCTACGAGCAGCTCAGCGCCGAAGGCTACCTGCGGCCCGACCGGCAGGGCACCCGGGTGGCCGCCCTGGCCCGGCCGGCGGCCGCCACGGCCCGCGCCAGGACCGGCGACGAAGAGGCCCTCTCCCCAGGTCAGCCGGCCCTGGCGCAAGGTCTCGCACAACGCCTGGCGCAGATCCAGCCCACCGGGGCCGGCACCCGGTTCGGCCTGCCGCTGCGGCCGGGGGTGCCGGCCTTGTCGCACTTTCCGCTGGCGGCCTGGCGCCGCGCACTGGACCGGGCCATCACCGAGGCCGGCCCAGGCGCCCTGGCGTATGGCGAGCCCCTGGGTGAGCCTGCGTTGCGCGCCGCCGTGGCGCGCCACCTCAGCGTGGCGCGGGGCGTGCGCTGCAGCCCCGAGCAGGTGGTGATCACCGAAGGCGCCCAGGAGGCCCTGTCGTTGTGCGCGCGCCTGCTGAGCAACCCCGGCGACCGGGCCTGGGTGGAAAACCCGGGTTACCGGGGTGCCAAGGCGGCCTTGCGCGCCGCTGACCTGACGCTGCACCCGCTGCCCGTGGACCGCGAGGGCCTGTGCGCCACGGCGCAAGACTGGGCCTTGCACCCGCCCCGCCTGGTCTATGTGACGCCCTCGCACCAATACCCGACCGGCGCCGTGCTGAGCGCATCCAGGCGTCTGCAGCTGATGGAGGACGCCCGCCGCCACGGCTGCTGGCTGATCGAAGACGACTACGACAGCGAGTTCCGCCACACCGGCGAGTCGATCGGCGCCATGCAGGGCCTGTTGCCCCAGGCCCCGGTGTTGTATGTGGGCACCTTCAGCAAAACCCTGTTTCCGTCGCTGCGCCTGGGTTTTCTGGTGCTGCCCGAGGCCTTGCTGCCGAGGCTGCAGGGGCCGCTGGGTGAACTGCTGCGCGGCGGCCAGCGCCACAGCCAGTTGGCGCTGGCGCAGTTCATGGAAAACGGCGAATTCGCCCGCCACCTGGGGCGCATGCGCCGCCTGTACCGCAGCCGCCAGAGCGCGCTGCGCCAGGCCTTGCAACAGCACCTGGCCGTGCCCCACCAGATCGAGGGCGGGCAGTGCGGACTTCACCTGTGCGTGCGCTTCGGGTCGGCCTGGCCCGATCAGGCCCTGGCCGAACAGGCGCACCGGCACGGCATGGCGCCCTCGGCACTGTCGGGCTTTGCCCTGCCACCTGGCCCCGCCGACAATGGGCTGGTACTGGGCTATGGCAACACCCCATCCGAGCTGTTTGCGCCACTGGTCCAGCGCTTGTCCGGGCTGATGCAGGCGCTGTGAGAGCGGCCTCGAAGAAAAGCCTGCGAGATCGTGTCAATGCCGCCCGTCACCCCGGGATAATCGCTGCGCCGCGGCCGCCGCGCTTCGACGCGCGGGAAGGCCGCTGGCTTTTTCAATCCGGACATCGACACATGAAATTCAAGAAAATCGGGCTGGCCCTCATGGCAGCAGCCCTGGGGAGTTCTTTCAACCCGGCCCAGGCCCAGAGCGCACCGTACCCCGAGCGGCCGGTGCACATCGTGGTGGGCTTTCCGCCCGGCGGCGCGCCCGACACACTGGCCCGCCTGCTGGCCGAACATTTCTCGCTGGGCCAGCCCCTGGTGGTGGACAACAAGACCGGGGCCGGTGGCAACCTGGGTGGCGAGACGGTGGCCAAGGCCAAACCCGATGGCTACACCGTGATGATGGGGGGCATTGCCACCCACTCGATCAACGGCACCCTCTACCCCCATCTGCCCTTCGACATGGTCAAGGATTTCACGCCGATCGTGCTGGTGGCCTCGACCCCGAACGTGCTGGTGGCCCACCCCTCGGTGCCGGCCCAGAACGTGACCGAACTGGTGGCGCTGGCCAAGGCCCGCCCCGGCGAGTTGAGCTATGGCACGCCCGGCATCGGCACCTCGCCCCATGTGGCAGGCGAGATGTTCAACGCGATGGCGGGGGTGAAGCTGAACCACGTGCCCTACCGGGGCCGGGCCATGGCCGTGCCCGATCTGCTGGCTGGGCACATCAACCTGATGTTCGACAACCTGCCCTCCGCCCTGCCGGCCATCCGTGAAGGCAAGGTGCGCGCCCTGGGCATCACCAGCCTTCGCCGCAGTGCCTCGGCGCCCGACATCCCGACCTTGGCCGAACAAGGGCTGAAGGGCTTCGAGGCCGACTCGTGGCTGGCCATCTTCGGCCCCGGCGGGATGCCGGCCGACGTCCAGGTGCGGCTGGCCACCGAGGCGATGCGCGTGTTCGCTCTGCCCGAGGTGCAGGCCCGCATGCGCGCCCTGGGCCTGGAGCCCATCGTGGCCGGGCCGGCCCAGTTGGCAGCGCACCAGCGCTCCGAGATCGCCAAATGGGCCAAGGTGATCCGCGAGGCCGGCATCAAGGCGCAATGAGATCGGGCCTGCGTGGCTGGTGACACCACCAGGCCTTGATCCAGGGCAAGAAACCGACACCGGGGGGCCATCGGAATCGGATGGAGGGACGCCAGAATCAGCGGCAACTGACCACCAGGACCTCACGATGCCCCCGACAGATGACTCGCCCTCCGACGAGCTGCTGCAGCGCCTGCGGCACTTCCAGTCGGACTATTTCCCCCTGCACCAGCAGCGCTTCCAGGATCTGGTGGCCCAGGGGCAGCACCCCAAGACCCTGTTCATCGGCTGCTCGGACTCACGCCTGGTGCCTCACCTGCTGACCGGTGCCGGCCCGGGCGAGCTGTTTCTGGTGCGCAATGTGGGGGCGCTGGTGCCGCCGTACGACGGCTCCAAAGGCCTGCACGGCACCATGGCCGCGGTGGAATACGCGGTGCTGGGGCTGCAGGTGGAGCGCATCATCGTCTGTGGCCACAGCCATTGCGGCGCGATCCGGGCCGCCTACGAGGGCGTGCCCGAGGAGGCCCGGGCCTTGCGCAGCTGGCTCGAGCTGCTGCAGGAGGCCCAGTTGCCGGTGCAGGCCTGCGCCGAGGCGCTGCGTCGCACCGAGGAGCGATCGGTGGTGCTGCAATTGGAGCGCCTGATGGACTACCCCATGGTGCGCCGCGAGGTCGAAGCCGGGCGGCTGACCCTGAACGGCTGGCACTATGTGATCGAGCAAGGGCAGGTCAATGTGTTCGATGTGAAGCGGGGGGCCTTCATCCCCGCCTCGGAAGCCTCGCACAGCGGCACCGGCCCCTATCATCCCTATGTCGAGCACGACGGGCAGGTGCTGGACTGAACGCCCCGCGGGGCCCGGCCTCGGGGGGGCATGGCGCCCTGCCCTCACCCACCTTCTGGAGCCTGTGCATGAACAAGCGCCTGTTTCTGCAATCGGGTCTGGCCTGTGCGATGGCCCCTGCTGCACACCAACTGGCATGGGCTGCCGACCCCTGGGGCGCCAGTCAGGGCTACCCCGCGGGCTGGGGGCCTGTTGGCCAACTGCCCCGCTGGGAGGCCTACCCCGAGTACCGAGCCGGCAACTTCTCGGGCGGCTTCGAGAAGATGTTCCAGCACCGTACCGTCAGAGCCGGGCCGGTGACCTCGCCCCTGGTGGAGTCCCCCACCCAGGTGCGCTACCGCTGGGGCCTGAGCCGTCGCAGCGCTGACGATTACATGGACCAGTGGCCGGTGACCAGCCTGCTGATCGCACGCGACGGGCGCATCCTGCATGAGGGCTACCGCATGCAGCGCAGCCCCGCCATGCGCATGACCAGTTGGTCGATGGCCAAGAGCGTGACCTCGTTGCTGATGGGCATTGCGATTGACCAGGGGCTGGTGGCCGGTGTCGATGTGCTGCCCCAGGCCCATGTGCCTTCATTGCAGGGCAGCCTGCATGGCGAGGTCGCGATCCGGCACCTGCTCAACATGTCCAGTGGGGCCGATGTGCTGCATGAGCGAGACCCGGCGCGCATCGATGTGCCGGCCATTCTGGGGGATCCCCGCTCGCGCACGGTAGGCACCGACCTGGAGCGCGTGGTGCGACTGTGGAACCACCGACTGGAGGCCGCAGGCACCCGCTTCAACTACAACGAGCTGTGTCCGCTGACCCTGGGCATGGTGATTCGTGGTGCCAGCGGCCTGTCATTGGCCGAGTTTGCCGAGCGGCATCTCTGGCAGCCCATGGGGGCGCAAGCCGATGCGACCTGGCTCACAGACGCCCGGGGCAAGGAATACAACTGCGTCGGGTTCGCAGCGACAACCCGCGACTGGGCCCGGCTGGGTCAGCTGGTGGCCCAAGAGGGCCGCATGGGGGAACGCCAGGTGGTGAGTGCCCGCTGGATCCAGGATTGCGCCAGTTGGGGGCCGCAAGATGAGCAGGTGGCCTGGGGCCGGGCCAGGGCCGATACGGGGTACAAGAACTTCTTCTGGCACCCGCGCCGCGATGCTCAGTGGATGGTCATGAACGGCCACCTGGGCCAGCGCGTGATCATCGATCGGGCCAGCCGGACGGTCATGATCCAGACGGCGGCTTCCCACGAAGGCCCTTGGCTCAAAGAGTTCTACGCCCTGTTCGAGGCCGCCATCCAGACCTGATCCGGTGCCCCTGGTGGGAGGGACTCAAGCGCCTGCCGGCTCCATGCCATGGCGCTGCTTGAGCGCGGTCTGTGCCGGAGCGCCCATGAAATCGAGCACGGCCTGGGCTGCTTCGGGCTGGGTCGAGCCGACGCGCACCGCGCCTGTGAAGGTGGTGACGATCTCCAGCCCTGGGGGCATGCCGCCCAGCAGGGTGATGCCGGGCAGGTCCTTGAGCTCGCTGAGCTGCTGGAAGCCCAGCGCCACCTCGCCCTGGGCCACCAGGCTGCCCACCGGCACGCCGGGGCGGGCCTGTACCAGGCGGTCTTTGAGCGTGTCGCCCAGGCCCCAGCGCTCGAACAGCTTGAGCAAGGCCGTGCCGCTGGGACCGGTGGAGTAGCCGATGCTGCGTGCCGCCAGCACGCTCTCGCGCAGCGCGGCTTCGCTGCTCACATCGGGCAGGGGCGCCCCAGCCTGCACCGCGATCGCCACGGAGGACTGCACCAGGTCACGCCGGCTCGCGGGCTGCAGAAAGCCGCCGGCCTCCAGCTTGTCGATGGCATCGCTGGCCAGCACCACCAGATCGACCGCTTCGCCCTGCTGCACCTTCTTGGCGGCCTCGACACCACCCAACGACTCGAACTGCACCGGCACCTGGAACTGTTGCTGGTAGGCGGCCGCCAGATCGGCCAGCAGCAGGCGGGTGGCCATGGAAGAAATACCGGTGATGGATGGGCTCATGCTTCAAAGCTCTCAGGTGGACGAAATGGGGTCGGAACGGGCAGACGCAGGTCTGCCCGCCGGCGGTCATGGTGGCGATTGTCCGCCCACCCCCTGGGCCGGCCCAGTACACCCTTGCACTAGCTGGTATTCACTGCGAGCATGGCTGCCGGGCTGGGCGAGTCAGGCCCGCCAGGCCCAGCAGCGGCTCGGTATGATCCGTGAGCCTTTCAAGGCCGACCATCCATCCCAACCAGCCGATCACACCCTCGTGAGCCCACCCGTCGACCCCCTTCCCCCCCGTCATGAGGCCGAACGCGGACGCAACGGCCTGAGCACCAGCCCGCTGGTGGCCTGCGCCATCGTGCTGGCCTTGCTGTACCTGGCCCGCGAGGTGCTGGTGCCGGTGGCCCTGGCCGCGATGTTGAGCCTGCTGATCGCCCCGCTGGTGAGGCGGCTGCGCCGCCTCGGCTTGCCCGCCACCCCGGCCGTGCTGACGGCGGTGGGCAGCCTGTGTGCCGGCGTTGCTGCGCTGACGGTGATGCTGGCCGTGCAACTGGTGGACATGACGGCCAGCCTGCCGCAGTACGAATCGTCGATTCGCGCCAAGGTGGCCACCGTGAAGGAGCTGACGGTCGACCGCCTGGATTCGCTGCAAGGCACGGCCGGTCGGCTGTTCAAGCACTTGAGCGAGCCCGAACGGCCGGCCCCCGGCCGGGGGGCCACCAGCCGCCTGAAGACCAACCCCAGCGGCGAGCGGGTGCAGGTGGAGGTCTATCAACCGCCGCCGACCTCCTTGAGCGTGCTGACCCATCTGGCCGCCTCGCTGTGGGAGCCGCTGGCCACCGCCGGCATCGTGCTGATCGTGATGATGTTCACCTTGCTGGAGCACGAGTCCTTGCGCGACCGCCTGCTGCGGCTGATCGGCGGACACGATCTGCGGGCGAGCACCGAGGTGCTCAACGATGTGGGCGAGCGCCTGTCGCGTTATTTCGTGTCGCAATTCGCCGTCAACTTCGGCGTGGGCGCCGTGGTGTGGCTGGGGCTCTGGACCATCGATCTGCCGCACGCCATGCTGTGGGGCGTGCTGACCGCGCTGATGCGTTTCGTGCCTTACATCGGGGCCATGATC
The DNA here is from genome assembly GCA_003987795.1 of Curvibacter sp. Lineage (GTDB taxonomy): Bacteria > Pseudomonadota > Gammaproteobacteria > Burkholderiales > Burkholderiaceae_C > Curvibacter. The sequence goes on along the minus strand of RXJO01000325.1, from coordinate 7,543 downwards.
GCGACAGTGCCCGCCGTGCTGCTGGGCGCGGCGGTCGAGCCCGGCTGGACGCTGATGCTGATGACACTGGCCACCTTTGCCGTGATCGAGGTGCTGGCGGCCCAGGTGGTGGAGCCGCTGCTGTACGGACACAGCACCGGGCTGTCGCCGCTGTCGGTGGTGATTGCCACCATCTTCTGGAGTGCGCTGTGGGGGCCGGTGGGCCTGCTGCTGGCCACCCCGCTGACGCTGTGCCTGCTGGTGGCCGGACGCTATGTGCCTTCGCTGAAGTTTCTCGACATCCTGCTGGGCGACGGCCCCTCGCTCACCCGGCCACAGCGCTTTTACCAGCGCACCCTGTCGGGCGATGCGCACGACCTGATCGCCCAGGCACGGACCTACCTGAAGAAGAAAAGCTTTGCCAGCTACTGCGACAACATCCTGCTGCCGGCGCTGCAACTGGCCGCACGAGACCACGAGCTGGGCCTGATCACGCCCGAGCAGTCGCAGCGCATGCAGAAGGTGGTGGTCGACGTCATCAGCGCGCTGGACGGATCCCCGCGGCGGCGGCGCCAGCGCCACGAAGCCCACACGGTGCTGGACCTGAGCAGCCCCGGCGTGGCCCTGCGCCGCCAGCGCGAGGCCGAGATGGGCCGCTGGCAGGGCCCGCTGAGCGTGCCCACCAGCTCTTTGAACCTGTGCATCGGCCAGGGCAGCATCGGCGATGAGCTGATGACCGAACTGCTGACGCGGGCCCTGCGTGATGCCGGCCTCGACGCCCGCCACATGTCGGTCACCGACGCCGACGAGGTGCCCCCCGAAGCGCGGACCGAAAGCGTGGCCCGGGTCTTCATCCAGAGCGGCGAATCGCAGGCTGCCACCCAGACCCTGGTGCTGCAACTGCAGCAAGACCTGCCGCAGGCCAGCCTGATCCAGGTGCAGCTGCCTGCCTGGGTGACAGGCCAGGCCACCCACAGCCCGGCCCCGCCGGGCGTGATGGTGGTGGAGTCGTTCCGCGACGCGGTGAGCTGTGCGCTGGAGACGGGCCCTGCCCAACGGGGTTCCAAGGCCCGGGACTGACGCCGGGCCCGACGCCGAACCCGGGCCTCAGTCGAGGCTGATGTTGTTGTTCTTGACCACGGCCATCCAGCGCTTGCTGTCGGCCTGCAACACGGTGGCAAAGGTCTCGGGCGTGCCCCCGATGGGCACCAGGCCCATGCTGGCCAGGTATTTGCGGTATTCGTCAGAGGCCACGATCTTCTGGGAGATCGCCGAGACCTGGTCGATCACGGCCTGCGGCGTGCCTTTGAGCGCAAACACGCCATGCCAGGAGTCGCCCTCGAAGCCCGGGAAGGTCTCGGCCACGGTGGGCACTTGGGGCAGCGATTCGAGGCGTTGCTGACTGGACACCGCCAGGGCCCGGACCCGGCCGGTGCGGATGAACTGAAGCACATCGGCGATCGGACTGAACGCCGTGCCCACCTGCCCGCCCACGATGTCATTGAGGCCGCCGTCCCGATAGGGCACATGGTTCAGCGTGATGTTGGCGCTGTTGGCAAAGTAGGCCATCGACACATGCGGCGCCGTGGCCACGCCATAGGAGGCGTAGCTGACCTGGTTGGGCCGGTCCTTGGCATCCTTGATCAAGTCGCCCAGGGTCTTGTAGGGAGAGCTGGCCGCCACGCTGATCACCAGCGGGATCGACAGGGTCTGGATCACGGGCACCAGATCGCTGGTCTGGTAGGGCAGCTTTTTGTAGACATAGGGGTTGATGGCCACCGTGCCGCTGGCGGTGTAGAGCAAGGTGTAGCCGTCCGCAGGGGCTGCCACGAACTGCTGGGTGCCCACGATGGTGCTGGCCCCGGGCTTGTTGTCGATGATGACGCCTTGGCCCAAGGACTTGCCGAGCCGCTCGCCCCAGAACCGGGCCATCACATCGGGCGCGGTGCCGGCCGGGAAAGGCACGATGACCTTGATCACCTTGCTGGGGTACTTGTCCTGGGCCAGCGTCGGGCCGCAGGCCGCTGCGGCCAGGCCGAGCACGGCCAGGTGGCACAGGCGCCGGGTCAGCCGGGGGCTGGATCGGCGGGTGGTGGGTTGAGGGGGCGTGGCTTGGCGTGTCATGTTGTCTCCTGGTTGTTGTGGGGTTCAGTCCGGCGCGACCGGGCGGATGCCTTCAAAGGCCCTCTGCAACAGCTCGCGCAGTGCGTGCTGCTCCAGGGGCCGCGGGTTGGGGTACTGCTGGGTCAGGGCCAGTTCACAGACCCGGTCGAGGTCGCGCTCTTGCAAGCCCAGCTCACGCAGGCTCAGGGGCGTGCCCAGCGAACGGGCCAGGTCGTACAGGCCGGTGGCGGCCTGCCCTGCATGAGGCAGGCCCAAGGCCCGGGCGATGCGTTGGGCAGCCCAGGGCACCTGCGGCAGATTGAAGGCCAAGGCATGAGGCAGCACCACGGTGTGCGTCTCGGCATGGGGCAGGTTGAAGGTGCCGCCCAGCGTGTGGCAAAGCTTGTGGTGCAAGGCCATGCTCACCTGCCCCAGCACGCTGCCGCACAACCACGCGCCATACAGCGCCTGGGCGCGGGCTTCGGCTGCCTCGGGCTGCAGACGTATCCGAGGCAAGGCCGTGGCCAGGGCGCGCAGGCCCTCCTCGGCCATCAGGTCGAGGATGGGGTTGCTGTCGCTGGCGTACAGCCCCTCGACCGCGTGGGCCATGGCGTTCACGCCGCTGGTGGCGCTGAGGGCCACGGGCAGGGTGCTGCTCAGTTCGGGGTCGTAGATCACGGTGCGTGGCAAGACGCGGGGGTCGCGCCCCGTCTTTTTGAGCCCACCTTCGGTGATGCCATAGATCGGGGTCATCTCGCTGCCGGCATAGGTGGTGGGTATGGCCAAGATCGGCAAACCCGACTCCAGGGCGATGGCCTTGCCCAGCCCGATGGTCGAGCCACCGCCCAGCGCGATGGCGCAATCGGCCTGCAGACGGGCCGCCTCGGCTCGGGCCGCGCGGGCGGTCTCGATGGGCACATGCATCACGGCCTGGGCATACAGGCCGGCCGCGCGCGAGCCCAGCCGATCGGCCACGGCCTGGGCCGCCTCGGCCTGCTGCGGGGTGCTCAAGACCAGGGCTCGGCGAGCGCCCAGGTGATCGATTTCGCGTTCCAGGTGCTGGATCGAGCCGGCACCGAACACGACGCGTGGCGACTGGGCCTGGTAAAGGAAAGGTTTCATGCGCCGGGCTCCTGTGTGTCGATCGGGCCGGGCCCGGGCAATGGGTTCCAGGCGTAATCCACCTGATGTCGCGCGGTGCGCATGCTGCCCAGCGCAGCCTTCAGTTGCAGGTGCTCGGGGTGTGTGGCGTAGGCATCCAGGGCCGCCTGCGAGGCGAATTCGCTGTAGAGCACCACATCGCAGGCGTAGTCGACCCCGCTGCTGTCCACCCCGATGTCCAGGTGCAGCAGGCCGGGGATGCGGCCCCTGAGTCGCTCGAAGCCCTGGCGCAGGCGCTCGATGTTGGCGCGCTTTTCTGCCGGCGTGGCCCCGGCGATGTTCCACATCACGATGTGGCGGACCGATGAGCCTGGGTTCATGGGGCAAATCCGATCCGCTGAGGCCAAAGGTTGCTGAAAGCATGGATCTGCACGCTGCCGTACAGGCCTGAACGATGAAAGGGCTCTTGGGCCAGCCAGGCCTCGGCGCCTGCACGGTCCGGGAAGTCGATGACCAGCAGGCTGCCGATCATGGTCTGTCCATCGTCTTGCAGCAGGGGGCCGGCAAAGGCGATGCGCTCTTGCAGTCGGGCCAGGCAGGCTTTGTGCTCGGGGCGCATTTGCAGGCGCAGCGCGGCCGACCCGGGTCGATCGATGAGGTGAAAAGCGAACAGCATGGGGTCACGCCGCCGAAGCCGGGTTGAGCACGAAGTCGTACTCCAGCAGGTAAGAGCCGTCGGGCTGAGGCACCCAGTCACACACCAGCGACTGGCGCACGCCGAACACCGCATCCGAGTCGAGGTAGTCGCTCTGATCCCGGAACACATGGGTGATCAGGGTCTGGTAGCCCGGCGCATCGATCTTGAAGTGCAGGTGGGCAGGCCGCCAGGGATGGCGGCCGGTGGCCTCCAGCAGGGCGCCCACCGGGCCATCGTGCGGAATGGCGTAGGGCACGGCCACGATCGAGCGGAAGTGGTAGCAGCCCTGGGCATCGGCGTTCAAGGTGCCGCGCGCCTGGGCCTGGGTCAGGCCCTCGTGCTGCACGTCATACAGGCCGTCTTCATCGGATTGCCAGACATCCAGATGCGCTCCGGCCACTGGCTGGCCCCGGGTGTCGAGCACGCGGCCGCGCACCAGGCAGGGTGTGCCCTTGGCGCCGTTGGAAATGTCGGCCCCCAGCTCGTAGTGGGGCGCGTTCTTGACATGGAAGGGCCCGAAGACCGTGGCCTCGGTGCAGCCATGCGGCTTGTCCTGGTTCATGGCCACCGTCAGCATCGACAGCCCCAGCACATCGGACAGCAGGATGAACTCCTGCCGGCGTTCGTCGGTGATGTGGCCACAGCGGGTCAGGAACTCGATGCCTGCAAACCATTCGGCCTCGGTCAGCTTCACCTCGCGGGCAAAGGCATGCAGGTGCTGCACCAAGCTGATCATGATCTCTTTGAGCCTGGGGTCGCGGGTGTCGCCAAAGCTGGCGATCACCGCCTGGGTGATGTTGTCTTGATTGAGGTTGCGCATGCCGTGTCTCCTGAGGTTCAGGCCTCTGCCTGGGCCCTGGGTGACACTTTAGAATTCCGGACGGAAGAATAAAACAGCGTTCCAAGGAAATCATATTTCCATAAAATGGAAAAATGGATCGCCTCACCGAGCTGGAACTGTTTGTCAAAGTGGCCGAGCTGGGCAGCCTGGGCGGCGCAGCCGAGGCCTTGGGTCTGTCCAACCCGGCCGCCAGCCGCCACCTGGCCTCTCTGGAGGCCCGGCTCAGCGTCCGCCTGGTCGAGCGCAACACGCGGCGCCTGTACCTGACCAGCGAGGGGCAGGATTTCTTCGAGCGCGCCCGGGCCCTGCTGGCCGAACTGAAAGAGGCCGAGGCGGCCGTCCACTCCAGCACCTTGAAGCCGTCTGGCGTGTTGCGCATCAGCGCCTCACTGTCGTTTTCGATGCAGCAGATTGCACCGCGCCTGGTGCGTTACCACCAGCTTTACCCGCAGGTTCGCATTCACATCGAAACCGCCAACCGCTACCTGGACATGATCGACAACGGCATCGACGTGGCCATCCGCAACCGCGAATTCGAACCCGACAGCAGCATCACGATCCGGCGCCTAGGCTCGACCCGCCGGGTGCTCTGTGCCTCGGCCAGCTACCTGGCCGAGCGCGGCCAACCCGAGACACCCGAGGCGCTGGCGGGCCATGACTTCCTGATCTATGTGCATGCCAACAACGCACACGAGTTGCGCTTGAGCCGGGGCGACCAAACCATCACCGTGCCCATCCAGGGCCTGCTCGAGTCCAACGATGGCCAGGTGCTGCGCGCCGCCGCACTCAGCGGCCTGGGCATTCTGGTTCAGCCCAGCTACATCGTGTACGACGACATCGTGGCGGGCCGGCTGGTCCCCCTGCTCAACGACTGGGACCTGCCCCGCATCCAGATCAACATCGCCTACCCCAACCGGCGACACCTGTCGGCCAAGGTCCGATCCTTCGTCGACTTCATGGTGGCCGAGTTCGAGCGCGATGAGGCCGAGCGGAAATGGACCAGCTTCATGGGGCTGCAGCGCACCGTGGGGCGGTGAGCGACAGGCCGGTGTAGCGGGATCAACACCTGCAGTATGCTGTCCAGCCAAGCGCAGAAGAGCGCGCTTGCCTGAGTTCATCACCATGCCGCTTGCGATTGTTCCCATCTTGGCGCTCGTCCTTTTCTGGCTGACGACCCGCTTCGTCTGGAACCGCCGTCTGCCCCTCGGTTTTCGAAACCGGGCCTGCCAGGGGCGTGCTTGGCGCAGGGCGTTTCCAGATGCCCCCAAGGACGGGATCCGGAGCTTTCTTGACGCCTTCGTGGAATCGTTCGGCTTTGACCCGTCATGCCGTTTGATCTGGTCGCCGGAGGATCGCATCTTGGGCGTCTACGAGGCGCTGTACCCTAGCCCATGGGGGGTCGACGCCATGGAGCTTGAGGCCTTTGCATTGATGCTCGAAAAGCGCTACGGCCTGCGCCTGGCAGAACGCTGGAATGATCAGCTGACGCTGGGTGCGCTGTTCGGCTGCATCGAGGAGCGATTGAACACCGGGCGATGAACGTGCTCGTCAGGTTAACGGGATGGATGGCGGCTACTGGTGAGTGATGGTCTTGATGATGGTGTTGACCATGCCAGTCTCTGGATCGATGGTTGAGACCACACCGGGGGGCTTGCCCCGGTGCGTTCCTTAAGGCACTGATAGGTGGTCGGCCCCCAGAAGGGCCATCAGGCAAACGCCCACCAACACAAACCACAGCAGCGCAGGCACTCGCCGGGGTTGCCTGGTGTTCAGCTCTGAGGACAAACGCCTGTCCCCCGATCTGGCCGACTGACCCTTCGACGAGCGTTTCGACCGCCGCCGCCAGTTGATCGCCCTGCTGCTCAAAGACCGCGCCCGCTGCCGCGCCTGCAGCCCCTATGGCCGACCCGCAGGCCGTCCTGGCCTGCACTGCTGCCCAATACGATGGCGGTGCCGGACAAAGTACCAGCCCTTGATGGAGGCCGCCCCATGAAGCGCGACACCACCAGACATCAGGCCGGCGAATGCGTCTTGAGCCAGTCTTTCAAGGCATCGTTCATGCGGGTCTGCCACCCCTTGCCCGTGGCCTTGAAGGCGGCCACCACCTCGGGGTCGTACCGAACCGTCAAGGCCTGTTTGGGCTTTTCTGCCCTAGGGCGCCCCCGCCGCACCAGTTGCCCGCCCAGGAACTCATCGGCGCGCTCGAAGAAGGCATCGTCCAGCTCTGGCGCGTCATCGGGGTCCATCAAGGCGGTGGGCGTGGCGTGCTTGTTCTCGTTCATTGGCTTTCCTCATGCTGATGATGCGGCGCGCCCCGCCGCGGGGTGTCCAGACCAGGGCCACCATCCGTCCATCCAGCTTGCCCACCGTGATGAAGCGCGGCTCGCTGTAGTCCTGTCGCGCGTCCTCGGCCGTGAAGTGCCGACCCGCAAACACCTCGGCAGCGCGTGCAAAGTCCAGGCCCCGCTCCAGCAGCGTCCTGTTCCGCTTCTCGCTGTCGAACTCGATTTCCATGGAATTTATCGTAACTACAGAAATAAGAGAAGCCCTCTCTTTTTTGTAACTACATCTTTTCATGGTGAGCAAGGCGTTTCATGACCCTCGCCCCAGCCACCACCATCCCATAGGCCATAAAAAACGCGCTTATGTGGTTTCTCAGGGCGCGTCAGGCAGAGTCAGTACGGAGCCACAAACGAAAAACGGACCCGAAGGTCCGTCTTTGAAAATTGCTGGCGGAAACGGAGGGATTCGAACCCTCGATGAGGCTCTACACCCCATACTCCCTTAGCAGGGGAGCACCTTCGGCCACTCGGTCACGTTTC
>RXJO01000561.1 GCA_003987795.1 Curvibacter sp. | reverse complement strand
TTTCGAGGAGATACTTCGTGAAAATCAAAAGTCAGAAAGACTTTTTTTCCGGCCTCATGTTCATGGTGGTCGGTGTCGCGTTCGCATGGGGTGCCACGACTTACAGCGTGGGGTCTGGTGCGCGCATGGGCCCGGGATACTTCCCCCTGATGCTGGGCATCTTGCTGGCGCTGATCGGCTCCGTCATCACCTTCAAGGCGATGGTGGTCGAGACCGAAGGCGGCGACAAGATCGGTGCCTGGGCCTGGAAGCCCCTGTTCTTCATCCTGGCCGCCAACTTCGTGTTCGGCATCCTGCTGGGTGGCCTGCCCAGCGTCGGCTTGCCGGCCATGGGCATGATCCTCGGCATCTACGCCCTGGTCATCATCTCCAGCCTGGCGGGCAATGAGTTCAGCCTCAAGGGCGTGCTCGGCCTGGCCACCATCCTGGCCATCGGCAGCTACCTGGCTTTCGTGGTGCTGCTCAAGCTGCAGTTCCCGGTGTGGCCCAGCTTCATCACCGGCTGAGCATTGAGGAGTACAAAAAATGGATTTGATGAATAACCTGGCGCTCGGTTTTGGCGTTGCCTTCACGGGCCAGAACCTGATCTACGCTTTCGTCGGCTGCTTGCTGGGCACCCTGATCGGTGTGCTGCCCGGCATCGGCCCTGTGGCGACCATCGCCATGCTGCTGCCCGCCACCTACGCGCTGCCCCCGGTGGCTGCGCTGATCATGCTGGCCGGTATCTACTACGGTGCTCAATACGGTGGCTCCACCACCGCGATTCTGGTCAACCTGCCGGGCGAATCGTCGTCGGTGGTGACCGTGATCGACGGCTACCAGATGGCCCGCAAGGGTCGTGCGGGGCCAGCGCTGGCGGCGGCGGGCCTGGGCTCGTTCTTCGCCGGCTGCGTGGGCACCCTGATCCTGGCCGCCTTTGCACCGCCGCTGACTGAAGTCGCCTTCAAGTTCGGCCCGGCCGAATACTTCTCGCTGATGATCCTGGGCCTGATCGGCGCCGTGGTGCTGGCTTCGGGCTCGCTGCTCAAGGCGGTGGCCATGATCGTGCTGGGTCTGCTGATGGGGCTGGTCGGTACCGACGTGAACTCGGGCGTGGCCCGCTTCAGCTTTGACATCCCTGAGCTCACCGACGGCATCGGCTTTGTGGCCATCGCCATGGGTGTGTTTGGTTACGGCGAAATCATCACCAACCTCGCCCAGTCGGACGACGAACGTGAAGTGTTCACCGCCAAGGTGGAAGGCCTGTTCCCCACGGCTGCCGACTTCAAGAACATGATTCCGGCTGTGCTGCGTGGCACGGCGCTGGGTTCGGCCCTGGGCATCCTGCCCGGTGGCGGTGCGCTGCTGGCTGCGTTTGCGGCCTACACCATCGAGAAGAAGACCAAGCTCAAGGCGGGCGAGGTTCCTTTCGGCCAGGGCAACATCCGTGGCGTGGCTGCTCCTGAGGCTGCCAACAACGCCGGTGCCCAGACCTCCTTCATCCCGCTGCTGACGCTGGGCATCCCGCCCAACGCCGTGATGGCGCTGATGGTGGGTGCGATGACCATCCACAACATCCAGCCGGGCCCGCAGGTGATGACCAGCAACCCCGAACTGTTCTGGGGTCTGATCGCCTCGATGTGGATCGGCAACGCCATGCTGATCATCTTGAACCTGCCGCTGATCGGCATCTGGATCAAGCTGCTGACCGTGCCCTACCGTTGGCTGTTCCCCTCCATCGTGCTGTTCTGCGCGATCGGGGTGTACTCCACCAACAACAACACCTTCGACATCTGGATGGTGGGTGGTTTTGGCTTCATCGGCTACCTGTTCAACAAGCTCGGTGTGGAACCTGCCCCCTTGCTGCTGGGCTTCATCCTGGGCCCGATGATGGAAGAAAACCTGCGCCGTGCGCTGCTGCTGTCGCGCGGCGACTGGAGCGTGTTCGTGACCCGTCCGCTGTCGGCTGGCCTGTTGGCTGCGGCACTGCTGCTGCTGATCATCGTGCTGCTGCCCGCTGTCAAGAACAAGCGCGAGGAAGCCTTCGTCGAAGACTGATGCTGACCTCTCTCCTGGAGCCTGCCTTGTGCGGCTCCGGGGCCTGTCAGACAGACGGCACCTTCGGGTGCCGTTTTTTTTGGCGTGGCGATGCGTGGGGTCTACCGTTGGCATGCGTCACAATGCCGGCTGTCCCGGCCGGGCCGGCCTACCCAGAGAGACGCATGAAGCTGCCCCTTCCCATTTCGCAACATCCCCAGCGTGTGGCGCTGCACAACGAGATCCACGCCCGCCCGCCCGAGGCCTTGCAGGCTCCGCTGGTGATCTCGCACCTGGTCATGGCCTGCGATGCCTCCGAGCGCGAGGCCAGCCGCGAGCACCTCGCGGCCTTGTTGCGTGACCATCATCTGGCTCTGCCCGATGCCAGCACCACCCATTTGCGCACCGACCTGGGACCCTGGCGCCTGCGCTGGGAGCTGCACACCGAATTTGTCAGCTGGAGCTTTAGCCGGGGACTGGAGCTGGCCGACCTTGACCGTGTCGAGCCGCCCACGGCGATCGAGCTGGCACCGCAGGACTGGTTGGGCGGTCTGCCAGGACGCTCTTTCTGCGCCATGCACCTGATCGTGCAGCCCGCGTCGGCGGGCGATCCCGAGGATCGGGTGCGCCGCCTGTTCCATGAGGACTCGTTGGTGGCCTCCCAGGTGGCCGACGGTCACGGCGAGGTCTACACCGACTTTGCCATCCATCCCGATGGTTTCTCTCGCATGCTGCTGCTGGCTGGCAGCCTGTCTCCGCGCCGCGTGGGCCGTCTGGTTCAGCGCCTGCTCGAGATCGAGACCTACCGCATGGCGGCGCTGCTGGGCCTGCCGGTGGCCCGTGAGGCCGGCGCTGCGCTGTCGGTGGTCGATCGCGAGCTGGCTGCCCTGGCTGAATCCATCCGCGTGGCGGCGCGCCGGGACGAGCCCGAGCTGCTCGATCGCCTGACTCGCCTGGCCGGGCAGGTGGAAAGCCAGTACGCGCTCACCCACAGCCGCTTCTCGGCCAGTGCGGCTTACTTTGAACTGGTCGACAAGCGCATCCAGGACATTGCCGAATCGCGGCTGGCGGGCATGCAGACGATCGGTGAGTTCATGGAGCGCCGACTGACACCGGCACGCAGCACCTGCGAATGGGCAGCGCGCCGCCAGGATGCACTGTCGCAGCGGGTCTCGCGCATCAGCAACCTGTTGCGGACCCGGGTCGAGATCGAACAGCAGCAAAGCAGCCAGGATCTGCTCACCACCATGAACCAGCGCCAGGGCCTGCAACTCAAGTTGCAGTCCACGGTGGAGGGCTTGTCGGTGGCGGCCATCAGCTACTACATCGTGGGCCTGCTCGGCTATGTGGCCAAGGGCGCCACCAAGGTGGGCTGGCCCTGGAGTGTGGAATCGACCACCGCGCTGGCCATACCGGTGGTGTTGCTGGCAGTATGGTGGTCGCTGCGGCGCCTGCACCACCGCATCGTGGGCAGCGACGGCCACTGAGCCGATCCTGCACGGGCCGCGTTCTTGTTTCCATCGGGAGCTTTTCTTGCAACGACGACACCTGATCAGCCGGGCGGCAGCCCTGGCCACCACCAGCTTGACCGTTCCGGGCGCCTGGGCCCAGACCGCCTACCCCAACAAGCCTGTGCGCCTGGTGGTGCCTTTCCCCGCTGGCGGCGCCACCGACCTGTTCGCCCGGGCCCTGTCGCAAAAGCTGGGCGAGCGCCTGGGCAGCTCGCTGGTGATCGAGAACCGGCCCGGTGCCGGCGGATCCATCGGCTCTGATCTGGTCGCCAAGGCGGCCCCCGATGGCTACACCTTGCTGTTGGCCACCTCCAGCACCCACTCGATCGGCCCGGCCCTCGGGGCCCGTCTGCCCTACGACACGGTGCGTGATTTCACGCCCATCGCGCAGGTCGGCAATGCCCCCAGCGTGATGCTGGTGCCCAACAGTTCGCCGGCCCGCAACATCAAGGAGTGGATCGAGCTGGCGCGCAAGAACCCGGGCAAGCTCAACTACGCCTCCAGTGGCAATGGCACCATCGTGCAGCTCACCACCGAGCTGTTCAAGGCGCAAGCCGGCTTGTTCATCGTGCACATCCCCTACAAGGGCACGGCCCTCGCGATTCCCGATCTGGTCAGCGGCAAACTGGATGTGCTGTTCGACTCGCTGCCCACCGGCATGCCGCATGTGCGCGATGGGCGCCTGCGCGCGCTGGGCATCACCACCCTGAAACGCAGCCCCTTGGCGCCTGAGCTGCAGCCGATTGCCGAGGTGCTGCCGGGTTACGAATCCACCACCTGGTTCGGTCTGTACGGCCCCAAGGGCCTGCCTGCCGAACTTCAGCTGCGCATCAACCAGGCCGCCGGCCAGACCCTGGCCGACCCCGAGGTCAAGGACAAGCTGCATCGCATGGGCATTGAGCCCGTCGCCGGCTCACCGCAGCAGTTTGCAGCGATGGTGGCGGCTGACACGGCGAAGTGGAAGAAGATCATCACCGAGCGGCGCATCAGCACGGACTGAGTCTGCTCCGGGTCTGTGGCCGGGGGGCGTGGCTGGAGTCGCGCTGCCTGAATCCGGTGCATGCACCGACGATGGGATTCGTTGGTCGGCTGACTTCACGGCTCAGGGGACCCAATGTCGTGCACAAGTCCAGCCAACGCCCCGACATCGCGCGACTGACCTGGCGCTCAGGCCCCCGCTGACGGCCCATGAAGCTGGGTAGGGCTGGCACGTTGCGTGCTGTCCAGCTGCATTCCCATCTCTTGAGGAGTGCCCCCCATGTCCCCCGAATCCCTTGTCGGCGTTCGCAAGCTCTGGACACGCTGGCGACGTCTGGCCCTGAGCACGGCCGTGGCTTTGAGTGCTGGCGGTGCCAGCCTCGGCATTGGCGCCGAAACCGTGGTGCGTTACGGCATCTCGATGGCCGACATTCCTCTCACCACCGGCCAGCCCGACCGCGGGGCAGGGGCTTATCAGTTCACCGGGCACACCCTTTATGACCCGCTGATCGCCTGGGAGGCCAACATCGGCAGCCGACCCGGCAAGCTCGTGCCCGGTCTCGCCACCGACTGGAAGGCCGATCCGAAAGACCCGCGCAAATGGACTTTCACCTTGCGCCGGGGCGTCAAGTTCCATGATGGCAGCGAGTTCAATGCCGACGCCGTGGTCTGGAACCTTGACAAGGTGCTCAGCGACAAGTCGCCCCAGTACGATGCCAAGCAGGCCGCCCAGGTGCGCCCGCGCATCCCCTCCGTGGCCAGTTGGCGCAAGGCGGGTGAGTACGTGGTCGAAATCACCACCAAAGAGGTGGACGCCCTGTTCCCCTACCAGTTGCCCTGGTTCCTGATCGGCAGCCCCGCACAATGGGACAAGCTGGGCCGCGACTGGAACAAGGTGGCCAGCCAGCCCTCGGGCACCGGCCCATTCCGGCTCGACAAGCTGGTGCCGCGTGAGCGAGCCGAGTTGGTGCGCTACCCGGCTTACTGGGACAAGACGCGTCTGGCCCATGCCGACCGCATCGTCCTGATGCCCATTCCCGATGCCCTGACCCGCGCGAATGCGCTCATCAACGGGCAAGTCGACGTCATCGAAACGCCGCCACCCGACGCGCTGGACCAACTCAAGAAGGGCGGCTTCAAGGTGGTGAGCAATGTCACCCCCCATGTCTGGCCTTACCATTTCAGCACCTACCCTGGGTCTCCCTGGGCTGACATCCGCGTGCGCAAGGCCGTGAACCTGGCGATCGATCGTGATGCGATCGTCCAGTTGCTCAATGGACAGGCTTCGGTGGCGAGAGGACAGCTGGACCCCAGCAGCCCCTGGTTCGGCAAGCCCCGTTTCGAGATCAAGTACGACTTGCCGCAAGCCCGCGCCCTCATGGCCCAGGCGGGTTATGGCAAAAACCGGCCGCTCAAGGCCAAGGTCATCATCGCCCAGGGCGGCAGCGGTCAGATGCTGTCGCTGCCCATGAACGAATTTGTCCAGCAAAGTCTGGCCGAGATCGGTGTGCAGATCGACTTCGAGGTGGTGGAGCTTGAGAACCTTTACCTGCACTGGCGCAGCGGAGCCAAGGCCGACATGAATGCGGGCAAGGGCATCAGTGCCATCAATCTGGGCTATGTCACGGCCGACCCCTTCTACGCGCTGACCCGCTTCATGGACAGCCGCTACATCGCGCCCAATGGCGTCAACTGGGGGGGCTTGAGCGATCCTCAGGTGGACGCCACCCTCGACAAGATCCGCACCACCTTCGACACCAAGGCCCAGGACAAGCTGCTGGCCTCCTTGCACGAGACTCTGGTCGACCAGGCCCTGATGCTGTGGGTGGTCCACGACACCAATCCCCACGCCCACAGCCCGAAGATCAAGCACTTTGTGCAGGCCCAGCACTGGTTCCAGGATCTGACCACCATCGGCTACTGAATCGGCAGGCCTCTTGATGCGCGTCGGCAGCGTGGGCTGGCGGGTGCGATAATTTTTGACTGCCCGGTCAGACTGGGCCGTCGTGCATCGCCCCGTTCCTCAACCTCATCCCTCTGCCTGAAGGCGCGAACCCATGAACTTCGATTACGCCAACCCCTACCTCAGCACCCGTCTGCCGGTGTTTGCCCGCAATGTGGTGTCCACCTCGCATCCGCTGGCGGCCCAGGCCGGCCTGCGCATGCTCTGGAAGGGCGGCAATGCGGTCGATGCGGCGGTGGCGGCGGCGGCGGCCATGACCATCGTCGAGCCGGTCAGCAACGGCCTGGGCAGCGATGCCTTCTGCATTCTGTGGGACGGCAAGGAGCTGCATGGCCTCAATGCCTCGGGCCGTGCCCCCCAGACCTGGACCCCTGACTACTTCAAAGCCAAATACGGTGCCGACGCCAAGAACCCGCCCAAGCGCGGCTTCGATGCGGTCACCGTGCCCGGCGCGGTCAGCAGCTGGGTGGCCATGAGCGAGCGTTTCGGCAAGCTGCCCTTTGCCGACCTCATGGAGCCCGCCATCGAAATCGCCGAGCGTGGCTACCTGCTGCCCACGGTGGTGCAGCAGAAATGGGCCGCCGCCACCGACGAACTGCGGGGCCTGCCTGGCTTTGCCGACGCCTTCCTGCCTTGGGGCCGAGCCCCTCAGGTGGGCGAACTGTTCCGCTTTCAATCGGCCGCACGTGGCCTGCGCGCGATCGCCGAGACCAAGGGCCAGGCCTTCTATGGCGGTCAGATCGCCGAGGCCATCGAACGCTTCTCGGCCCGCCACGGTGGCAGCATCACTGCGCGTGATTTCGCGGCATACCGCCCCGAATGGGTTCAACCCATCGCCCAGAACTACCGTGGCTACACCCTGCACGAGATCCCGCCCAACGGGCAGGGCATCGCCGCACTGATCGCCCTTGGCATCCTCGAGAACTTCGACATCGCCTCGCTGGCCGTCGACAGCACCGCCTCGCAGCATCTGCAGATCGAAGCCATGAAGCTGGCTTTTGCCGACGTCTACCGCTATGTGGCGGAACCCTCGGCCATGGAGGTCACGCCCCAGCAGATGCTCGATCCGGCCTACCTGGCGTCGCGCGCCAAGCTGATCGACATGAAGAAGGCGCAGGACTTCGGTGCCGGCAACCCGGTCAAGGGCGGCACCATCTACCTGACCGCGGCCGACGAAGACGGCATGATGGTCAGCTTCATCCAGAGCAACTACATGGGCTTCGGCTCGGGCTGCGTCGAGCCCGAGTTCGGCATCAGCCTGCAGAATCGCGGTCACGGTTTCAGCCTCGATGCTTCGGCGCTCAACCCGGCCAACCTGGTGGCGCCGGGCAAGCGCCCCTTCCACACGATCATCCCGGCCTTCGTCACCCAGAACGGCCAGCCGGTCATGAGCTACGGTGTGATGGGCGCCAACATGCAGCCGCAGGGCCACATGCAGACCCTGGTGCGCATGCTGGACTACCGTCAGAACCCGCAAGCCGCCTGTGACGCCCCGCGCTGGCGCTACAACGCCGGCCTCGAGATCAATGTCGAGGCAGCCATGCGCTCCGACACGGTGCAGGGTCTGGCCGAACTCGGTCACGTGATGGAAGTGATCAACGACTCCTACCAGGACTTCGGCGCCGGCCAATTCATCTGGCGTGCCGGCGATCCGAAGGTGGAGGGCTATGTGGTGGCCAGTGACCCGCGCCGCGACGGTCTGGCGGCCGGCTTTTGAGGGCGCCCCCCGCCTTGAGCCTGCGCGCTGAAGTTCACACGCCTGAAGCCTCGCGCCGCATGGCCAGCGGCCTGGCTTTGGCCAGCCTGGGCGCCATTGCGTTCAGCGGCAAGGCCATCATCGTCAAGCTGGCCTATCGATACGGTGTCGATGCGGTCACGCTGATCATGTACCGCATGCTGTTTGCCCTGCCCATCTTTCTGGCGATGGCCTGGTGGGCCACCTACCGGCAGCCGGTGCGCCCGCCGGTTCTCAGCTCACGCGACTGGCTGGGCGTGCTGGGCCTGGGCATCAGCGGCTACTACCTGGCGAGCTTTCTCGACTTCGCAGGCCTGGCCTATGTCAGCGCCAGCCTCGAGCGGCTCATCCTCTACCTCAACCCCACCCTGGTGTTGTTGCTGGGGCGCTTGTTGTATGCCAAGCCCATCACCTTGCGCCAGGTCGTTGCCATGGGCGTCAGCTATTGCGGCGTGCTGCTGGTGTTTGGTCATGAGGTCAATCTGCAAGGCGGCCAGATCGCCTGGGGCACCCTGCTGGTCTTCCTCAGTGCGGTCAGCTATGCGCTGTACCTGGTCTACAGCGGCGAGATGGTCAAGCGGGTCGGGTCCCTGCGCCTGGTGGGCCTGGCCACCTCGGTGGCCTGCGCGTGCTGTCTGATCCAGTTTGCCGTGCTGCGGCCCTGGTCGGCGGCTCTGGTGGCGCCCGAGGTGCTGTGGCTGTCCGTGCTCAACGCCACCTTGTGCACCGCGGTGCCGGTGCTGATCGTGATGATGGCCATCGAGCGCATCGGTGCCGGCCTCACCGCCCAGACCGGCATGATCGGGCCGCTGTCCACCATCCTGATGGGGGTGCTGATCCTCGGCGAGCCGTTCACCGCCTGGGTGGCCGCGGGCACGGTGCTGGTGATGGCAGGTATTTTCGTGGTGACTCGGGGTGCCCAGCGTCGGGCTTGAGCGAATCACCTGTCACCGCGCAGAGTTTGTCACCAGCCGTATCATCGGCCTCCATCGGAACAGCCACTCAAGGCAACGGAGCAAGACATGGATCTCGGAATCGCTGGCAAATGGGCCCTGGTCTGCGGGGCCAGCAAAGGCCTCGGCCTGGGCTGCGCACAGGCCCTGGTGCGTGAGGGGGTGAACGTGGTGATCGCAGCACGCGGGGCCGAAGGCCTGCAGGTGGCCACGGCCGGCCTGCTGGGCGACGAGTTGCGCCCGGCTGCCACCCAGGTGCTGAGTGTGGCCAGCGACGTGACCACGCCCGAAGGCCGTGCCGCCCTGTTTGCCGTGCCTGGGGGCCCGGGCGTCAATTTCGACATCGTGGTCACCAACGCCGGCGGCCCCCCGCCCGGCGATTTCCGCGACTGGGATCGCGAGGCCTGGATCAAGGCGGTCGACGCCAACATGCTCACCCCGATCGAGCTCATCAAGACCACCATCGACGGCATGGCCGAGCGTGGTTTCGGCCGCATCGTCAACATCACCTCAAGCTCGGTCAAGTCGCCGATCGACATCCTGGGCCTGTCCAATGGGGCCCGCAGCGGCTTGACCGGTTTTGTGGCCGGTGTGGCCCGCAGCTCGATCGCGGCGCGCGGCGTGACCATCAACAACCTGCTGCCCGGCAAGTTCGACACCGACCGCCTGGCGGGCACCCTCGGGGCCGCCGCCAAGAAGAGCGGCAAGCCCATCGAGGCCATCCGCGCCGCCCAGCAGGCCCAGATCCCCGCCGGCCGCTATGGCAACCCAGCCGAGTTCGGCGCCATCTGCGCCTTCCTGTGCAGCGTGCATGCGGGCTACCTCACAGGGCAGAACATCCTGCCCGATGGCGGGGCCTACCCTGGCACGTATTGAGGTTTTCCGACGTGTCTGCCGGGTCGGCTGAGCAGCACGCTCAGCGTGCCTGCGGTGCCAGCACGTAGGCCACGATCTCGATCTTCATGCCCGGCACCACCAGGGCGTTCACGCCCATGCTGGAGCGATTGGGATAGGGGGCTTCGAAGAACTCGCGGTAGATGCTGTCGATCACCGGCATGTCTTTCACATCGGTCATGTAGATCAGCACCTGGGCCACGTCGGCCAGGGTGGCGCCTGCGGCCTCGGCGGCCTTCTTCAGATTGCCGAAGGTCAGCCGGGTCTGGGTCTCGATGTCCCCGGTGAAGACGCTGCCATCGGCCTGCACCGGCCCGTGGGCGGTGAACACAATGCCGGCGCCTTGCACGGCCCAGGAGAAGGGTTGTTTCAGCGGGGGCAGGCCGATGTCGATGACTTGTTTGCTCATGGCGGGTTTGCAATAAAAGGGTGGATCGGGACGGGGCTCAGACGCTGGCCAGCAGGGCCAGGGTGGCGTCGCCCAGCAGGGTGCCGGGTTCGCACAGGTCGAGCACCACGTCGAAGTGGTTGCGCGCCGGCACCTCCAGCGTCGGCACTTCGGGCAGGCCTTGGGCCTGCAGGGCCTGTCTGAAGGCGCGGCTTTGGCGCTTGAATTCGTCGGTCTCGATGTCGCCCCAGGCCAGCACTGTGGGGGCGAAGCCCGCCAGGCTGTGGTGCAGCGGGCTCACCTGGCTGGCGCTGTCGAGCGTCAGGCCCAGCGCGGTGTTGATCGAGGTGCCCACCAGCGGAGCCAGCTCGTACACCCCGGACACCAGCACCGCTGCGGCAGGCAGGCCGGCCCCATGCGGCCAGCCCCGCAGACTGCACATGGCCGCCAGATGGGCGCCGGCCGAGCTGCCGGCCACCACGATGCGGGCCGGGTCGTAGCCCAGCCGTTCGGCATGCTGGTGCAGCCAGATGAGTGCGGTGCGGCACTCCTGGACGATCTGCTCGAGCGTGGCTTCCGGCGCCAGGGTATAGCCGACGGCCGCGAAGGCGTGGCCCGCGGCCAGGCAGGCCGGGGCGGCAAAGCAGGCGCTGTGCTTGGACAGTTCCTGCCAATAGCCGCCATGGATGAACAGCAGCAGGGCGGGCGCTCGGCTGCCCGGCGGGGTGTCTGACGGCAGGAACAGGTCCAGGCGCTGGCGCGGCAGGCCGCCATAGGCATGCTCCTGATGGGGCAGGGCCCGCGCGGCCTCGCTGCGCTGCTGGTACTGCTGCAGAAAGGGGCGGTAGTCGCCCCCGATGCACGAGCTGGGCGAGTACGCCTGCTCACGTTCGGCCAGGCCCAGGTCGGGGGCCGTCAGGCGTGGGGTGCGTGGGGTGTTCAAAGGCGCGGTCATTGGGCCTTGTAACCGGCGTTCTTCACCATCACGGTCCAGTCCTTGTGGGTGTGGGCCACGCGGGCGGCCAGCTCGGCCGGGCTGCTGCTGGCGGCGCTGATGCCCAGGGCCGAGAGCTTCTCGGCAAATGCCTCTGACTTGACCACTTTGGCCAGGGCCGTGCTGTAGCGCTGCACCAGATCGGCCGGCAACCCGGCCGGGGCGAACAGGCCGGTGTAGATCATCTCCTCATAGCCCTTGATGCCCAGTTCGGCATAGGTCGGCACGTCGGGCAGCAGGGGCAGGCGGCTGGTGCCGTTGACCGCGACGATGCGCACCTTGCCAGCCTTGGCGGGCTGCAGCATGGCGCCCACCGAGCCGATGCCGGCACTGATCTGGCCGGCCATCACGTCCTGGGCCACGGGCGCATCGCCCCGGTAAGGGACCGAGCGCAGGTCGGCGTCCAGCGCCTTGGCCACGATGCCCACGGCGAAGTCCGGTGCGCTGGCAGGCGCCGGCACGCCCACGCTGCCACGGTCAGGCGCGCCCTTGGCCCATTGCGCGTATTCCTTGAGCCCGGCCTTGGGGTTGCCGACCACGCTGGGGTTGATGACGAACACGTCGGGGTTGACGGCCACCAGGCCGATGGGGGCGAAATCCTTGGCCGCGTCATAGCCGGGGTTGAGCACGGTCAGCGGGATCATGGCCATGGTGTGGCTGTTCGACAGGTACAGGGTCTGCCCGTCGGGCTTGGCCGCCTTCAACAACTGGGCCGCGATCTGGCCGCCCGCGCCGGGCTTGTTGTCCACCACCACCGGCTGGCCCAGCTCCTGTTGCAGGCCCTGGGCCAGCTGGCGCGCGATCATGTCCGAGCTGCCACCGGCGGCAAAGCCGACCAGGATGCGGATGTTGGCATTGGGCTGGGCCTGGGCGGTCCCCGTGAGGCCGCTCAGGGCCAGGGTCAGGGTGCCGAGCAGGAAGTGGTGGCGTTTCATGGATTTCCTTTCGAGGGGGTGGGTAACTTAGAAAATCTTGCCGGGGTTCATCAGGCCCAGCGGGTCCAGGGCCTGCTTGATCTGCCGCATCGCGGCCAGCTCGGCCGGGCTGCGGCTCAGGCCCAGGTAGGGCTTTTTGTGCAGGCCGATGCCATGCTCGGCCGACACGCTGCCCCCGTAGCGGGCAAGCAAGCCGTAGACCAGCTCTTCGACCGCCGCCTCCGCGTCGGCGAAGGACAGCGTGCCCAGCGAGCGCGCGTCGGTGCTCAGGTGCAGATTGCCGTCGCCCAGGTGACCGAAGCGCACACTGCGCTGACCCGGCCAGCGCTGCTCCAGGGCGTTCACGCAGGCCTCGGCAAACTCGCCGATCACCGCCAGGGGCAGGCTGATGTCGAAATTGATCGGTTGCATGCGGGTCGGGAATTCGGCCGTGGCCTCGCGGATGCGCCACAGGGCCGCTGCCTGGGCACGCGAGGGGGGCAGCACCGCATCCGCCACCAGCCCTTCCTCGAGCGCCGGGCCCAGCAGATCCTCGAGCGCCAACTGCAGGCGCGCTTCGTCGGCCCCGGTGACTTCGGCCAACGCGAGAAAGGCATGCGGCTCGGCAAAGGGCGGGGGAGCCGTCTTCCATTCAAGGGAGAGTTCGACAAAATCACGCCACATCAGCTCGAAGGCTGCGAGGGCGCCCGGGAAGCAGCCTTGCAGCCGGCCCAGCAGGGTCATGGCCGCCCCGAAATCGGGCAGGGCCAGCAACACGGTGGCGCGGGCCAGCGGCGCCGGCCGCAGGCGCAGCACCGCCCGGGTGATCACGCCCAGCGTGCCCTCGGCGCCGATGAAAACCTGCTTGAGGTCGTAGCCGGTGTTGTTCTTGAGCATGGGGCGCAACATGTCGAGCACCGTGCCATCGGCCAGCACCACCTCCAGCCCCAGGGCCTGCTCGCGCATCATGCCGAACTGGATCACCCCGTTGCCCCCGGCGTTGGTGGCCAGGTTGCCACCGATCTGGCAACTGCCGCGCGCACCCAGATCCACCCCGAAAGTCAGGCCCGCTTCGGCGGCGGCCTCCTGCACGGTCTGCAGGGTGGCTCCGGCTTGCACGGTCATCGTGGCGGCTCGGGCATCCAGGGTCTCGACGGCCTTCATGCGCTCCAGCGACAGCGTCACCCCGCCTGTCACCGGCACTGCAGCGCCGGCCAGACCGGTCAGACCGCCCTGGGGCACGACCGCAATCCGGTGACGGTGGCAGATCGCCAGAGCGGCGGAGACCTCGGCCGTGCTGCCGGGGCGCAGCAGCGCCAGCGGCCGCACCGGCGCGTGGCCGCTCCAGTCGGTGCAGCGCGCAGGCTCGATCTGCTCGCCCAGACGCAGGCCCTCAGGACCCAGCGCCGCTGCCAACTCGGTCAACAAGCCGGGCGGGCAACTGGCCAGGTCAGGCTTGGATGGCATCATGCTGTTTCCAGGACGGCGGCGATGGCGTTGGCCACATGGGCCACATTGCTGTCGGTCAGGCCCGACACGCACAGGCGGCCTGAGCGCACCAGGTACACCGCATGCTCATCACGCAGGCGGTCCACCTGTTCGGCACTGAGTCCGGTGTAGCTGAACATGCCGCGCTGGCTCAGCAGGTACTCGAATGAGCGGCGGCCCTGGAAGCGCTGATTCAGCGCCGCATGCAGGTGCTCGCGCATGCGGCGGATGCGGCTGCGCATGGCCGTGGTCTCTGCCGTCCAAAGGGCCAGCAGTTCAGGCTCATTGAGCACCTGAGCGATCACCTGGGCCCCGTGCATCGGCGGGGTGGAGTAGTTGGCCCGCACCGTGGCCTTGAGCTGGCCCAACACGCGATCGGCGGTGGCGGCATCGGGGCAGACCACGCTCAGGGCGCCGCATCGTTCGCCATACAGCGAGAAGTTCTTCGAGAAGGAGTTGGCCACCAGGCAGGTCAACCCGGCATCAGCCATGGCGCGCGGGGCAAAGGCGTCCTCGTCCAGGCCATCACCGAAGCCCTGGTAGGCCAGGTCGATGAAAGGGATCAGGTTGCGGCTCTGCAGCACCTCGATCACGGCACGCCATTGGCTCTGACTCAGGTCCACGCCGGTGGGGTTGTGGCAGCTGCCATGCAGCAGCACGATGCTGCGCTCAGGCAGGGCTTTCAGGCTGGCCAGCAGGTCCTCGATGCGCACCGAGCCGGTCAGGGGATCGAAGTAGGGGTAGCTGTTCACCGCGAAGCCGCAGCCCTCGAACAGGGTTCGGTGGTTTTCCCAGCTCGGGTCGCTGAGCCACAGGCCGCTGTCCGGGAAGTAGCGGCGCAGAAAGTCGCCCCCCACCTTCAAGGCGCCCGATCCGCCCGGGCTTTGCAGGGTGGCGATGCGCTGGCTCAGCACGGCTTCGTGCGAGGCCCCGAAGATCAGGCGCTGCACGGCGGCACGGTAGGTGGGCAGGCCGTCGATGGGCAGGTAGGAGCGAGGGCCGTTGTGCTGCATCAGGGCGGCTTCGGCGCGACGCACCGAGGGCAGCAGGGGTACCTGGCCGTTCTCATCGAAGTACAGCCCGATGCTCAGGCTGACCTTGTTGGGGCGCGGGTCGGCCTGGAAGCCCTCCATCAGCGAGAGGATGGGGTCGCCCGGGAAGGCGGGCACGTGGGACATCAGGGCGGACTGGCTGGAGTTCATGGCAGTTTGTCTTGGTTGAAAGTTGCTTTGTGCGTCAATTGTGTTTCGGCTCTTTGATCAATCCAACAAAATTTTGATTTGTGGATAAAAATACCCAATAAAAATAGATTGCAGGAATATTCATGCAAATTGAGCTCGATGACACCGACCGGCAGCTGCTTCGTGCCCTGCAAGGCAACGCGCGCCTCACCACCAGCGATCTCGCTCAGTTGACGGGCTTGTCGCAGTCACCGTGCTGGCGCCGCATCCGTCGCCTGGAGGAGCTGGGCCTGATCGAGGGCTATCACGCGCGGCTGCAGCGCCGCAAGCTGGGTTATGGGGTGGTGGCCTTCGTCAGCATCAGCATCGACTTCCAGAACGAGCAGCGCTCGGCTGAGTTTGTCCAGGCGGTGCTGGCCATCCCGGAGGTGGTGATGTTCCATGGGGTCACGGGCTCGTCCGACTTTCTGCTGATGGTGGTGGCCCCTGATCTGGACGCCTATTCGGCCCTGTTGCAGCGCCGCCTGCACCGCCTGCCCGGCGTGCGGCAGGTGCAGACCAGCTTTTCACTGGAGGAGTTCAGGGGGTTTGAATCGCTGCCCATTCCCGAGGTGCCGGGCTGAGTTCTGGCCGGCCTTGGGTTGCATATCGATGTGCGAAATGCGTCGTTGTGGATCGGATGGGGTGCTGCTGCAATGCAGGCTTTCTGTGACTCAGGGAGTGGATCATGCATCGCCGTCGTTTTCACCAGTGGCTGGGCCTGGCGGGCACTGCCGGCTTGTTGTCGGGCCCGGCGCTGCCGGCGCGGGCGCAAGGACGACCTGTGCTCAAGGCCGGTGACCAGAAAGGTGGGCTGCACGCGCTGCTGGAGGCCGCCGGTGAGCTCAAGGGCCTCAGCTATGACATCCAATGGACCGAATTCCCGGCTGCGGCCCCCTTGGCGGAAGCCCTCAATGCCCAGGCCGTGGACCTGGGGCCGATCGGCGACGCGCCACTGATCTTCTCACTCGCGGCCGGCAGCCGCGTCAAGGCCTTCGCCGTCAACCGGTCCGATGCCTACGGCACGGCAGTGCTGGTGGCGCCCAACTCGCCCCTCAAAGACGCTCGTGACCTCAAAGGCCGCAGCGTGGCCACCAACCGGGGCTCGATCGGGCACTTTGTCACCCTGAAGGCGCTGAGTTCGGTGGGCTTGAAAAGCGAAGACGTGCAATGGCGCTTCCTGCCCCCGGCCGAGGCCAAGCTGGCGCTGACCACCGGGGCGGTGGATGCCTGGGCCACCTGGGAACCCTACACCGCCCTGGCAGAAACCGGCGGCCATGCCCGCGTGCTGGTGAGCGGGCGCGGCCTGTGGAGCGGCCTGAGCTTTCTGGCCGCCACCGACACCGCGCTGCGAGAAAAGCGATCCGTGCTCCAGGATTTCGCCCAGCGCGCGGCCCGGGCGCAGCGCTGGGCCAGCCAGCATCCGGCCGAGTTCGGCGACACCCTGGCGCGCATCATCGGCATCCCGGCCGATGCGGCCCGGCTTCAGTTCGAGCGTCGTCAGACCCGCTGGCAGGCCATCGATGCCACGGTGGTGGCCGAGCAGCAGCGCACCGCTGATTTCTATTTCGAGGCCGGCTTGATCCGTCAGCGTCTGGACACCAAAAGCACTTTCGACACGGCTTTCGCATTCGGCGGTTGAATCGCCTGGCCTCTTGCTCGGAGCTGGGTGCGGCACTGTCCAAAAAAGTCGATTTGCGCTCACAATGCGGTGTTGAAAAAAAGCCGGTGCATGGGGTCATGCCGCCGGCCTTGCAATGCGTGGCTTGGGAGGACTGGCTGATTCCGGCGGACAAGCATCCGCCGGAGCGCTGAAGCCGGGCTGGCGCGTTGCCTACTCTGATAGAGGAAGCGCGATGCCGTCCTGCGATACCCGGTCCGACGACCCGGCCCTGTTTTTCGAGGCCGTGCTGCGCTGTTGTGACGACGCCATCATCACCAAGACCCTTGATGGGATCGTGACCAGCTGGAACCCCGCGGCGCAGCGCCTGTTTGGCTACGCCGCCCACGAGATGCTCGGTCAACCCCTGCTGCGCCTGTTTCCGCCAGAGCGACAGAACGAAGAGAGCTTCATCCTGGAAAAGATCGTCCAGGGCGAATGGGTGGATCACTTTGAAACCGTGCGCCTGCACAAAAGTGGCCGGCGCTTGCATGTGTCGGTCACCATCTCGCCGATCCGCGATGCCGAGGGGCGCGTCGTAGGGGCCTCGAAGATCGCGCGCGACATCAGCGAGCGCGTTGAACTGTGGCATCGGTCCCAGCTGTTCCAGGCGATTGTCGAATCCACCGACGATGCGGTGATCAGCAAGACCACGCAGGGCATCGTCACCAGCTGGAATGCGGCTGCCGAGCAACTGTTCGGCTACCGCGCCGACGAGATGATCGGCCAGCCCATGCTGCGCCTGCTGCCGCCCGACCGCCAGACTGAGGAGACCGAGATCCTGCGCCGCATCGCGGCGGGACAGCGCATCGCCCATTTCCAGACCCAGCGGTGCCACCGTGATGGGCATCGATTGGCGGTGTCCGTCACCATTTCGCCGGTGCGTGATCACCTGGGGCGGGTCTCGGGCGCCTCGACCATCATGCGCGACATTTCGCATCAGAAACGTCTGGAAGAGCAACTGAGGCTGACCGCTAGCGTGTTCACGCACGCCAATGAGGGGGTGGTCATCACCGATCCTCAGGGGCGCATGGTCGATGTGAACCAGGCTTTCGAGCGCATCACCGGCTACACCCGTGAGGAGGCCCTGGGCCGAACGGCGCAGTTCCTGCGGTCCGGCCGCGATGGCCCGGATGTGATGACCCAACTGATGGCCGAACTGCAGGCCCATGGTCGGTGCCAGGGCGAGGTATGGAGTCGTCGCAAGACCGGCGAGGCCTATGCAGGCCTCCTCACCGTCAGCCGGGTCGACGACGCGGCGGGGCAGCCGCAGAATTATGTTGCCCTCTTTGCCGATGTGACCTCCATGCGTGTGCAGCAGGAAAAGCTGGAGCACCTGGCCCATTTCGACGCCCTCACCGGCTTGCCGAACCGATTGCTGTTGTCCGATCGGCTGCGCCAGAGCATGGCGCACAGCCATCGTCACCATCAGGTGCTGGCCGTGCTGTACCTGGATCTGGACGGCTTCAAGGCCATCAATGACAGCCATGGTCATGACGTGGGCGACGCCCTGCTGGTGGCGGTGGCCGCCCAGATGAAGATGGCGCTGCGCGAGACCGACACCCTGGCGCGCATGGGGGGAGACGAGTTCGTCGTGGTGTTGGGGCCCCTGCCCGGTGCGGAGGCTTGTCAGCCCCTGGTCGAGCGTCTCTTGCAAGCCTGTGCCTTGCCCTTGAAGGTGGGGGGCCTGCTGCTGCAGGTCTCGGCCAGCATCGGAATCACCTTGTTCCCGCAAGACGACTCCGATGTGGATCAGCTCTTGAGGCACGCCGACCAGGCGATGTACCAGGCCAAGCAACTGGGCAAGAACCGCTACCACCTGTTCGATCCGGTCCATGATGCCCGCATGCGCAGCCGTGCCGGCGTGCTGGCAGCTCTGCGGCTGGGTCTGGATCAGCAGCAGTTCGAGCTGTACTACCAGCCCAAGGTCCACATGCGCAGTGGGGCCGTGGTGGGGGTGGAGGCGCTGCTGCGCTGGCACCATCCGAGCAGCGGCCTGCTGCACCCGCCAGCCTTTCTGCCTCAGGTCAGTGGGCAGGATCTGGAAGATGCGCTGGGGGACTGGGTGTTGCGTGCGGCCTTGCGTCAACTGGGCGAATGGTCCCGTCAAGGACTGGTGCTGGGGATGAGCGTCAATGTCGGCGCCCGCCAGTTGCTGCAGGGCGGTTTCACCGCTCACCTGCGGGCCTGTCTGGCCGACTTCCCGGAGGTGGACCCCGATCGACTCGAGCTGGAGGTGCTGGAGAGCAGCGCACTCGAGGACATCCACCAGGCCTCGCGGGTCATGCGCGAGTGCCGCGACATCGGGGTGCATTTCGCAGTGGATGATTTCGGGACCGGTTATTCCTCGCTCACCTACCTCAAGCGCCTGCCTGCCGAAACCCTGAAGATCGACCAGAGCTTTGTGCGCGACATGTTGGCCGACGAGGAGGATCTCGCCATCGTGCAGGGGGTGATCAGCTTGGCCAAGGCCTTCAACCGGCAGGTGGTGGCAGAGGGTGTGGAGCGCATCGAACAAGGGGTCCGGCTCCTCGAGATGGGCTGCGAACTGGCCCAGGGCTATGCGATCGCGGCCCCGATGCCGGCGAGGGCCTTTGGGGAGTGGCTGGCCCATCGGCAACCCTGTGCGGCCTGGGTGAGTGCCGGGCCGCCGGCGGAATGTTGACGGACGGGCACAATACAAGGATGCCCAGTCTTTACGAAGCCATGAACTCTGCACTCCAGGCGCACTGGAAGCAGCATCAGAACCAGTATCCCCGTTTCATCCTGTCTCCCGAAGACCATGCATCGCTGATGCACGAGATCGCCGTGGTGCGCGAGGTGTTCGGCCCTTCTGCCCAGGATTTTCCGCGCGACCAGTACCATGGCGCCCCGATCGAAGTCCGCCCTGGAGCCGCGCCCGCCATGGTGGCGCTGGACGGCAGCGAAACCCTGCTGGAACTCTGAAGCGGCCGCAGCGCCACGGCCTCAGAGTCGCCCCGTATGGCGGCACGGCAGCCAGGTGGGGGGGCTGTTTTTGCACCAGATTGGGGCATTGGGCCGGTGGATGAAGGCAGGCAGGCATCTTGCATGGTCGTGGGTCAGGCACCGCCCGGGCGGTGATCTTCTCTTTCACCCACGACCACAGGACCCCGTCATGACCCCCTGCAAACGCCAATCGCTGATCACTCTGGCCGGTGCCGCCCTGGCCCTGGGCCTGCTGCAAGGCGCCCATGCCCAGAATGCCCTCGACGAGGTGCTGAAGAACAAGACCCTGCGTCTGGCCATCCCGACCGATTTCCCGCCCTATGGGTTTGTGGGCACCGACCTCAAGCCCCAGGGGCTGGACATCGATGTGGGCCTGCTGATTGCCGACAAGCTGGGTGTGAAGGCCGAGCTGCTGCCGGTCACCAGCTCCAACCGGGTTCCTTACCTGCAGACCCACAAGGCCGATCTGGTGATCTCGACCCTGGGCAAGAACGCCGAGCGCGAGAAGGTGATCGATTTCACCGTGGCCTATTCGCCCTTCTTCATCGCCGTCTTCGGTCCCAAGACGCAAGCCCTGAAGGCGCCTGCCGACCTGGCCGGAAAATCGATCGGCGTGACCCGGGGTTCGGTCGATGACACCGAACTCACCAAAGTGGCCCCGGCCACGGCAGAGGTGCGTCGCTTCGAGGACAACACCGCCACCATCTCGGCCTTCGTGGCTGGCCAGACCCAGTTCATCGCCACCAGCGCTCAGGTGGCGGGCGCCATGATGGCGCGCAACCCGCAATTGGGCACCGAGTACAAGTTCGTGCTCAAGGATTCGCCCAACTACATCGGCCTGGCCAAGGGTGAGGACAAGCTGCGCCAGCGGGTCAACGAGATCTTGCTGGAGGCCAAGAAGAATGGCGACCTGGACCGCCTGGCTGTGAAGTGGCTGGGCCGCCCCGCAGGCGATCTGCCGCAGTGAACCGCCTGCAGCTCACCGCCTGAGACGGATGTCTGGCGAAGCGCTTTGGCGACTGGACGCCACCGACCTGGTGGCGGGTTACCGTGCAGGTCGTTTCACGCCAGAGCAGGCCTTGCAGGCCTGCTTGGCGCGTGATGTGGCAACCCAGGATCGCCTCCATGCGCTGATCTGGCGTGACCCCGATGGCGCGCTGGCGGCCGCTCGGGCCAGCACCCGTCGCTGGGCCCAGGGCCGCCCCTTGAGCGAACTCGACGGTGTGCCGGTCACCGTGAAAGACAACCTGCATGTGCAGGGCTGGCCCACCCGTTGGGGCAGTCGCCTGCTGCCCGAGCAATCACGCCCGTCCGATGAGTTGCCGGTGGCCCGGCTGCGCGCCGCCGGAGCCGTGCTGTGGGCCAAAACCCATCTGCCCGAATTTGCCATGCAGGGCATCACCGACAACCTGCTGCATGGGGCTTGCCACAACCCCTGGGACCTGGGCTGCACGCCCGGCGGTTCCTCGGGCGGCGCGGCCGCAGCCGTGGCGGCCGGGCTGGGGCCGCTGGCCCTGGCCACCGACGGCGGCGGCTCGATCCGCCGCCCCGCTGCCCATTGCGGCGTGCTCGGCTTCAAGCCCTCGGCTGGCCGGGTGCCACGGGCGGGCGGTCTGCCCGAGATCGTTCTCGACCATGAGGTGGTGGGAGGGCTGGCACGCAGCGGCCGTGACCTGGAGACCCTGCTCGGGGTGCTGGCCGGCGGCACTGGCGCGCTGACGGCTGCCGCTCCGCATCAGGGGTCAGCCCGCATTCTGGTGGTACCTCGTTTTGGCCAGCATCCGGTACAGGCCGGTGTGCTGGAGCGCCTGGAACAGGGGGCCCAGTGTCTGCAGGCGCTGGGGCACGAACTGGTTCGGCCGGCTTCCTTCGATCTGGCGGAAGACCTCAACCTGCATTGGCCCAGCCTCAACGGTGTGGGTCTGGCCTGGCTGCTGGACACGCCTTCGGCCTGGGCCCGGCTCGGCACCGGACAGCCGGCACCCGCCGATCTGCGCTTGGCCGGTCCGGTCGCACAGGCAGCCCTGGCGGCCGGTCGCCAAGGCAGCGCGCAGAGCCTGTTCCGCCTGTTGGCGGCCATTCACGTGCTGCAGCAGTCGATGCGCGACCTGTTCGATCAGGTCGACTATGTGCTCACGCCAAGCACGGCCTGTGTGGCCTGGCCTCTGGGCTTCACCCATCCCGAGCAGATCGATGGACAGGCTGTGGGGCCGCGTGGCCATGCGGTGTTCACCGCGCTGGCCAACGCTGCCGGCTTGCCCGCCGTCAGTGTGCCGGCAGGGCTGGTGGATGGGTTGCCCTGCGGCCTGCAGCTGATCGGTCCGGCCGGTGCGGATGCCGCCGTGCTGGCCCTGGCCCGCCAGTGCTCGCCCTTGCTGCATCAGGGGCCTTCCTGGCCACCGGGCCTGGAGCCCGCCATGGATGAGGCCCCCGCATGACGGTGCCCGCACTGGCCCGGGCCCTGTGCCAGGCGCGCCAACCCGGTCAAGCCCGTGTCAGCGGCCCGGCTTGCGAGGCGGCTGTCGTGCCCGACGCGGCCACCGCCTATGCCGTGCAAGATCAGACCCTGCTGGCCTTGGGGCCGGTCGGTGGATGGAAAGTCGGGGCGGCCAGTGTCACCCAGACGCCGATCTGCGCCCCCTTGCCGGCGGCCGGCATGCTGAGCTCTGGCGCGATCCTGAGCCCACCCCAAGGGGCCTTGCGTGGCCTGGAGCTGGAGTTGGCCCTTCGTGTGGCCGTTGACCTGCCGCCGGGTCGCCAGGGGCTGGGCCAGGCGCCCCTGTCCTCGGTCTTCGATGCGGTGCTTCCGGTGCTCGAATGGGTCGATTCGCGCCTGGCCCTGGGGCAGGCCAGTCCGGCCCTGGTCCGCCTGGCCGATCTGCAAAGCCATGGCGCCCTGATCCTGGGCTCGGCCCAGCGTTGGGAGCCCGACGACCCCGAGCCCGATCTGGCCACCTTGGAGGCCGAGCTCTGCTGGAACGACCAGCGAGTGGTCCGGACCGTCGGCGGTCACCCGGCGCCCGACCTGCGCCGGTTGGTGGACTGGCTGATCGGGCACACCGCTCGGCGCGGCCAGCCCCTGCGGGCCGGGCAGATCGTGACGACGGGCTCCTGCACGGGGCTGATGTGGGCGCCGGAGGGGCGCTTGAGCGTGTTGGGGCGACTAGGGCCCTGGGGTGAGGTCGCGCTGAGTCTGACCTAGCGTTGGGTCACAGGCCCTGCTCCTCAGCCGGCCGGCTCTGGGCCGAACGGATCAGCAGGGTCATCAACAGGGCGGCTGCGGCCGACGAGGCCAGCACCGGCGATTTGCCGATCACGTCGACCAGGCGCATCAAGGCGTCGGTGCCCAGCAGTTGCACGCGATCGGCCAGGGCGACCACGTCGTCTGCGCTGATCTTCTGCAACTCGGGGCCCAGACTCTGCAGATCCTGCCAGCCGATCTGCAGCTTGATGCGGGCGAATGCGCCGTGGGCGACGGCCACGGCGGCCAGCACGCCCAGCGGTGCCACCAGCCGCTGCAGCAGGCGTGCCTTCAGCGGCGGGCTGGCGGACTCATAGACTTGGCCGATCAGCATCGACAGCGCCTTGCCTTGTTCCTCGGGCGATTCGGCGGTCACGGCACGGGCCAGTTCGGGGCCGCCAACCTGGCGTGCCAGCACGACGGTTGGGAGGCCGGTTGGAACCAGCGTTGGTTCAGTGTTCAAGCTCATGGACATGCTCCTTGAAAGTGGGTTTCGCTGAAGCAGGGAGAGTCCGAATCATCGCCATGAACGGTAGCTTTTCAATGACTATCGTAGTAACGGTATGTAATGTCATTGAGATTCGGCGAGACGTTGTGAGCATAGCCCTCGCCGTGAGAAGGGCCGGTGTACACCGTTCGGCCTACCCGTGAGGCAGAATGAACAAAGCCCGCCATCGTCTCCGATGCGGGCTTTGGGTTTGCCTGTAAGGCTTGTGAGTGGTGGGTCCTGAGTGACTCGAACACTCGACCTACGGATTAAGAGTCCGCATGTTATAGTGCTGATCAATGTTGATTGGTGTGGATGAAATCATATAAAACAACAACTTACGGCTGTATGTCACTGATGTGCAGCTCAGGGGTGTTGATCTTTATGCTTCAATACTGATTAATTTAGTCTGTAAAAAGTCTGTAAAACCGCTTTATGGCCCGCCCAAGCAAAACTGCCCCCATCGATTACAAGGCCCCACACGACCTGACCTATGGTCTGCTGGAGCGTGCGGCTTGCCCGGATGGAGCGCCCTTCGTGCTGCTGCGTGACAGTGACAAGAAGGGGCTTCGACTGCGCGTCACCAAGGCCGGCGGCAAGCATTGGCAGTTTGAGACCCGGCTGCGAGGGGGCAAGCTGTTCACCCGGGCGCTGGGCGAATGGCCCACCATTCCCCTGGAGAAGGCACGAGAGAAGGCTCACGAGTTGCGCGGCATGACGGAGCAAGGCATTGACCCCCGTTTGGCGGAGGAGCGTCAGCAGGCTGCAGAAGCTGAGGCCGCCCGGCAACAGAGCGAAGAGGCCGCAGCCCGTGAAGCTGCAGAGGCAGCCAAAGCGGAGGAAGCCCGCCAAGCTGCTGTCACTGTGGCCGATGCATGGGCCCAGTACCTGCAGGAGCGTCGGCCACAGTGGGGTGACCGTCACTACGCTGACCACCTGGCCTTGGCCAAGGCGGGCGGCAAGGTCACCAACAGGGGCACCAGAGGCCAGGGCGTAACCATGGCCGGCCCCCTGCACAGCTTGATGGGCAAGCGGTTGATTGACCTCGATGCACCCACGGTAGAGGCTTGGGCAGCAGAGCAGGGGGCCGCCCGGCCTACCTCTGCCCGGCTGGCGTGGCGCTGCCTCAAGGCCTTCTTGGCTTGGTGTGCAGAGCAGCCCCAATACCGCGCCTTTGCGCCCGTGGCCTCAGCCAAGACGAAGAGAACCCGTGAGGCCCTGGGCAAAGCTGCACCCAAGACAGATGCCTTGCTCAAGGAGCAGATGCCCGCGTGGTTCTCTGCCGTACGCAACATTTCGAACCCCACCATCGCGGCATACCTTCAGGTCATCTTGTTGACCGGGGCCCGCCCGGGCGAGGTGCTGGAGCTGCGATGGGAGGACATCAACACCCGTTGGCGCGGGCTGACCATGCGCGACAAGGTGGAGGGTGAGCGGGTCATCCCCTTGACCCCCTATGTGTCGCACCTGATTCATGGGTTACCCCGTCGCAATGAGTGGGTCTTTGCAAGCGGGCGATTGGACGCTGAAGGCCGGCCTGTGGACACCATTACCCAGCCACGCAAGCCCCACGAGACAGCTTGTCAGGCTGCAGGTATCGACGGGCTAACCCTCCACGGGCTGCGCCGGTCGTTCAAGTCGCTGACGGAGTGGCTGGAGATCCCGACGGGCGTTGTCGCTCAGATCATGGGGCACAAGCCCAGCGCCACGGCCGAGAAGCACTACACCGTGCGCCCGCTTGACTTGCTCAGGGTCCATCACGAGCGCATCGAAGCGTGGATGCTGGAGCAGGCCGCCGTGAAGTTCGACGCAACAGCGGAGCCCGGCAAGCTTCGGGCAGTTTCATAATCTGCGAGGTCCTGGCGCAGTTCATCCAGGACAAAAGACGGAGCCGGCGAGTGGTACGAACACTCACCAGCCCCTGACCACAGCCACTACCAAGGAGTGACCATGGCTACCCACAATGTAAGTTCAACCGAGACCACCGGCAACACTGAGTTTGCCGACATCAACGCGCTGCACCTGGCGCCGCTGTCCGTCTTGGACCTGCGCGACCTGCGCGCCCGCAAGACTCAGCAACTGGAGATGCTCCGGGCCGTGCGCATTAACGCTGAGGATGACCTGTTGGACGCCGCCCATGGTGATGTCGAGCTCATGGATGAATTAATCATGGACGTGGAGGAGCAGTGCTCCGCCGTGCTGGCTGAGTTGATGGCGCGCCTGACGGCCCGCAAGGATGAGTACAACACTGCGGCCTGACGCGCTACCAACACAGCAGGGCCGCCCACTGAGGTGGCCTTTTCATTTGCGCCATGACATAGACTCGGCGATGGGCAACCGAAACAACAGCAAAACCTCTACCGAAAAGCTTCGCACGCAACCAGAGGGCGTTAACGGGGTACTTCTCCTGGATCAACAATGGCACGGCCGGGTGGCCGCAGTGACCAAACGGGTGGCCGCGCCCAAGGTTGACCAACCCATCCGGGGAACGTATCACCCCGGCTTAATCAACGGCATGATCCACCGTGAGGAGAACCTCACGATAGAAGCCGAGTCGGCGCGGCGAGTTTTTGCCTTGTTCAGTAAGTACGGCATCCCCGACGGGGATTGGAGAGCGCTGGCTACACGGCTCGCGCGGGAACACGAACCCAGTTTGCAGGTTGTACCCAAAGGCGGCCGGCAGCCGGAGTTCTCCGTCAGTGAGTTGGCTCAGTTCCGGATGTGCGTTGACCTGGCGCTGGAGCTGGGAGCTTCGAACGTAGACGAGGCGATATCGCGGGCACTCTCCCTCCCCCCGCTAAGCCGGGTCAAAGAGAAGAACAAGAGCCTGCCTCGCCTACGTCGGATCTATCACGGGGTGGACCGACAAGCGGGGGATGATTTCCGGCGGGCGACTATGGAGCAGCTTCGCAGTCAAAAACTGTAGTGCGAGAAGTGGGGGCGGGGGGTATTTCCGCACAGCTGCACAGCCGACCATCAACACCTGTAAACCTCGAACGTCTCGGGGTGTGTAGGAAATTGATGCTCTCTATCGAACCCCAGAACCTGGCACCCATCGCCAGCGCACTGGCCACCGTCCACCCGGCAACCCTGACCAACCTGCTCCAACAGGCTTTGGCTTCTCGCGCCGCAGACCCCACCGCTCACCTGGCCCTCGACAACCGGCAAGCTGTGGATACCGCCACGGCAGCTCACCACCTCAACCGGCGCCCGCAAACCCTCCGCACCTGGGCCATGCGGGGCACCGGCCCCATCCGCCCGCTCCGCATCCACGGCCGCCTGGCCTGGCCCGTGGCTGAGATCCGCCGTGTCCTGGGGGTGGCAGCATGAGCTTGAACACCATCGCCGCCCCCATCGTCTTGGCCGCGCCGGCCTCGACCGCAGAACCCGTGTGCACCGCAGCAGTCCGTGCCTTGACCGTGAACCCCCGCGCCCACCGTGCCTTGCAAGCGTTGGTTGAAGGTGACAAGACCCGTGAACAGGTTGACGCCATCACCGGCAGCTCGAACGGCCCGGACATCATCCAGCGCCTGCGACGCTTCCTGGGCTCCGACATCATCACCACGGCCCTGGTCCAGGGTATTGACCGCGACGGCAACAGGAGCTGCCCGGGTGTCTACCGGCTCAACCGGGCCAGGAGGCCTGAAGTCCTCGAACTGTTGAAGGCTGTGGGCCCCCGCCGCCCGGACTCCAACGACTTCTGCTGTGTCTATGTGCCTAACGTCCGCCAGGCCTCGAAGCTGCTCTCTTTTCAAGGCCTCACCCTGGAAGACCTGTTTGTTGCGGGCCTCACTGTCAGGAGGGACAACAGCGCCTGGTGCTTCTTCCGCGCTCCTGCCCACACTATGGACGCCCACCGGTTGAACGTGCTGCCCAAGGTGGCACGGGCCCGTGGTGTGCAGGTTGATTCGGGGCCCTACGTGGTGCCCGTCGCAAACTACCGCCCACCGGCCGATAGTCTCTCCAGGCTGGCACCGGGTGCAGTCAAAGAGGCTGCACGCCTGATCCGCTCTGTGCGCACCGTGGCTGACATCCCGCCGATGCCTGGTCCGTTGCTCGACCTCCTGTCTGAGCTGCAACTGCAGGTTGACGCGGAGAACTTCAACCGGGTCTTCACCATGGCAGCCTTGACTTCGCAACTGATGGAGACCGCATCGTGAGCTTGAACGTCCATTACACCGCAGCAGCACCCGGTATCCTGGCGCTGACCCTGAGCCTGGTCGGTCACCAAGTTGTGACCCATTCGACGCCTGTCCGTGCCTGGTGCCACCGCCCCGCAGATGACGACACCTCTCGGGTGGATATTCTGCCGGTGACCCTCTCGGGGGTTGTTGAACGCCTCGACGAAGGCAACCGCGCAGACACTGCTGTCCAAGACCCAGACGGTACCGTGACCCATTTGGTTTCCCTCAGGAGGTTCAGCAACCTGGACGCATTCAAGCTGTTCTGGCTGGGCTCCGAATGTGACGACGACGACGCGTGGGATGTGGTCAGCTCGAAGGATTGGGAGAGGGAGAACATCATTGGCTGAAGCACTCCGCACCCCTGAGAAAACCGCCATCATCCAAGCGGTTGAAGAGTACGTGACCCGCGGCTGCGCTGTGGTGCCACTCTGGCCCAGAAGCAAGAAACCCCGGCTCCTCGAAGGCTGGAACAAACCAGAGAACATGGTGCGCAACGTGGCCGATGTGCCCACCCAGTTTGAAGGTGGCAAAAACGTCGGCATCCCCCTTGGCGAAAACAACCTGATGTCCCTGGACATCGATGAACCCGTGCTGGCGCGACGCCTGTTCGAGGGTCTGGGCCTGGACCTTGATGCCTTGCTCAACGCCGGGCACCGGCTCACTGGAAAACCCGGAGGCTCCCGAGCCCTGTTCCGGGTTCCGCATGGGTTCCCCAAGGCTCTACTGAAGGACATGCACTACACCGTATCTGCTGCACGCTTGAAGGCAGCCGGACTGCCAGTCAACCAGGAGGAGGGCGACATCAACGTGCTCGAGCTGCGCGGCGGCAACTTTCAGGATGTGCT
>RXJO01000542.1 GCA_003987795.1 Curvibacter sp. | reverse complement strand
CACCAGCGCAAGTGATTCGGTTGCCCGCAAGGCTGTAATCCTGGGGGCATCACGGCTGATGGACACCGGTCAAGATGGGAGGGCCAGCCGCTTACACTTCAATTTGCCACCTGCTGTGTGCCAGCAATCACGGCTGGCCCAGCAACGAAGGGGCCGGCTCACGTCCTTGATCTTTCAACCAGTCATAGCGGTCATAGACGAAGCCTGGGAACTCCTGCTCCAGTGTGATCTGCCGAAGGATGAGCTTTCGCGCCAGGTGTGCCACCTCGGCAACTTCCTGTTCATTGCGAACTTCAAGGGGAGCCACAAGATTTATCCCCATAGCCCAAGAGAGGCGTCCCCATTTCCAAGAAGGCCGCACCTCCTGATCGATCCCGTCCTTCTTCAACCGCGTCTCAATCTGGCCGAGTTTGTCGTAATGAAGACGCTGTTCCTCTGAAGGTGAACGGCTGGTGTAGCTGCTCACCTTTTTGCGTTTCCCGGACTTGCCCACATGCTTGTAATTTGTGGTGCCACCTTCGAAGAGCCATTCATCCCGAGGGCCTTCACCGGCCTCTTCCCAGGCCATGGATTCGATACGGGCCTGATAGAGATACCGTGGATGACGCCACCAGACTATGAATCTCCGTCCATTGAGAATGAAGCCCACGTCGTCCCAATACGACAGGCTCTCAGGCGTCATGTTCCAATAGGCGTGTGGGACGTATAGGCCGCCTTCCGACAAGCGCCACGGATGGTTGCGGTGGTACTCGCGCATGCGCCTTCCTAACGATTCATAGTGCTGATTCTTCATGCGTGTACCTTTGCTTCGAAGAGCTGCGAATGCTTTGTAAGAATGTTCAACACAGATCTGTGAGGTGAGTATGGCCGCCGAGAAGGGTTCTGCGAAGAATTCCGTGGCAGCCAAGAACCGTTCCTTATGCTGATGCCGAGAACGGCAAAGTCAGGAGGACGGGATGTCGAATCACAGGACTCTGCAGGCGCGGGGATGCTGGAAGGGCTACCGGCTCAATCGCGTGGAGTGGCCGCAAGTGGGCAGCCGGACGCTGGCGCTGTGCCTGAGGCCGGTGGACAAGGTGATGCGTTGCGAACACTGCGGCAGCAGGTGCAAGCAAGTGCACGAGACGACGGTTCACCGGGTGCGGGGTCTGCCGATTTTCCAGTTTCGAGTGGTGCTTCACGTGCCGCGCCGTTGGGTCATCTGCGAGGCCTGTGGCAGGCCGCGGCTTGAGAAACTGGATTGACTGGAGCGCTACTCCCTCCTAGCCTCAAGCCGCTTGAGACGTCAAAACTTTGTCGTCTGGCCACGCAGCCTGCGGGACGTAGTGCATCGTGCTGATCATTGGCAAAATCAGGATGGCTGACATGCGTTGTTGATCCTCGTAATACATATTGTGCCGAATACCCCCGTAGCAGCGGCCACCGGCTAACTCATAAATGACCGACCGTTGTTCAGGTGGTTCTTTGCCGTCAGCGATGCTGACGCTCCACAATTGATCTAGCTGCCATTTGCCGGTTTGGTTCAGACTTCCGGGGGAGAGAAGGTAGGCCTCGACAATCCGCAAAGGTTGATCTACCGCACCATCCGTAAAGTCCATGAGGCGGATCTCGCCGCTCACAAAATACGTCACGTGGGGTCGGTCAGGCTGTATTTCTGCTACGAGGATGAACTTTGGTTGAGTGTCATCGAACGCAACGTACGGTTTGGTCTCTTGAAGCGAAATCAGGTTTTCGGGGAAGAGGGGGCTGTTGGACAGCAACGGGAGGAGGGGAAAAGACATCGATGCTTATAAATGAACACTATAGATTGTAGCTCTATAGTGTTCATTGATTGCCAATCACAGGGGTGAATCAAGCCAGCGTCGAGTCCACCAACAATCTTCCCAGCGCACTGAAAAGAGTGAGGAAGGCCCTCGGCCTTACCCAGGAAGAGTTTGGGATCCTGTCCAGTCGAACCTACTTAAGCACCCTGGAAAGAGGATTGAAAAGTCCGACCTTGGGCAAACTTGAGCAGATCTGCGAAACGATGGGGCTTCACCCTTTGACGTTGCTGGCCTTGGCTTATGCACCTTCGAGGGAGGGGGATTTGCAGACGCTACTCACCCGCGTGCAGGATGAAGTCGCTCGAATTCAGCAGTCAGAAGCTCGGGTTCGCGGACGTGGTGGGCGTAAGTGACGCCAGCGTCACGGTCGTGGCAATGTGATGCATCAACGGATGTCATCTGTCTTAGTTCTGGTGTCAGGCCAGCATGGCTGCAAGGTTCGGTTGCAATGAGTGCCAACTGACTTTCATCGATGAAATTTACACACCGCGCATTTGTGACTGCGAATTTCACCATTGATTTGCCGTTACCCATGCCTTTGGCAACACGCGTGACGTACAAGTGAGCTCCCCTATGTCGAGAGGTGGCTGAACGGTTGGTTTGTATCTGCTGGTAATGGTTTATACGGTCACAACTCCTGCATTTGCAGCAGGCCTTCGGTAACGTTGAGAAGGTAGCTCTCACCCTGCTGAATACAGCGCTAAATGGCTTTCTCATAGCGCCCTGCTCCTGCATGGTCAACCAAACCACTCGCAAAGCCTCCTGCGATTTCCAGATTTCCGCAGTGCTTGCGGCGAATGAATGCGATACTAGGTTACCTAGCGTGACGCCCTCCTCCCGAACCATATAGGCTTATGTCAGAAGACCCCGAAGGGATCTGTCCTTGCCTTTGAGTATGACGATAGCTGGATCAACGCCACAAGCCCCTAGCACGCGGCACAGCGAAATCAGCTGTCACCCATCACCTGATGCCACTGCTTGCTCTTCCATGTACTACAACATAAGGCCATCGCCATGCTCAAGAAGGTCGAGAGGGGAGTTCGGTCGTTGTAGAGTGAGCGGCTAGCCGCACCATCTTGACGGCGACGCTGCGCTCAGGCCTGGCCCGAGGTCCAGCGATGAGGCAGCAGTTCCTCAAGCAGACGGTTGGGCAGCATTGGCAGCCGCTCCAACACGTCTCGCAAGTAGGCCCACGGGTCGAGCCCGTTCAGGCGTGCCGA
>RXJO01000439.1 GCA_003987795.1 Curvibacter sp. | reverse complement strand
CTCTTGGACGCCCGTCAATCCCACGTTGGCCTTGAACCATTGGCGATCCACATCAATCAGGCTGACCAGCGCTATGGGGGCTTGGCAGACCTCGGCTGCCTTTTGTGCCAAGGTGTCGAACAGAGGCTCCGCTGGTGTGTCGAGCAGCATCAACTCGCGCAGCCCCTTGAGGCGAGTCAACTCATTGGCTGGAACAGGTGAGAAGGCCATTGTTCAATGGAAATCAGTCAAGGAGATGAGATCCATTGTCGAGCGGAATTGACAGATCCATCACGATCTCCGGCAAGAGATGCAGGATATGCTCACATTCACCATGAGCGCTGAAAGCCCGAGTGCACAATGCCAAGGTTGCTCATGCAAGCTACCGGAATGGCGGGACTCAAATCAACCGGTAAACGCCGTCGGCGTCAACGGTCAGTTTTTGAGTCTCAATCAGCTTCTTGATCGAGGCGCCGATGGAGCCACGTGGCAAACCGCTGAGAGCACTCAACTCTGCGTGCCCGACGGCCTTAGCCTTCTTGCCCAGCAGTTTCTTGAACGCAGCATGCAGCCGATCGGTGTTGCTTAATTTGGACTTCTGAGCCTTTGGCGCATCGACGGGCTTCAAATTCTTTTGGCGCCCTTCGGATTTAGCGGCCTTGACTTCCACAACTTTCGCATCTTCAACGGGCTCATATGTTGCGATATCCGTCTTGCGGGCAAGACGCCGCTGGCGGCTTGCAGAGGGCAGGGCGGGCATCACCGGAATTTCTGGTTGGCTCCTTTGTGCGGCATCTAGATAGATCGCCTTGAGTTGCTGCTCCAAGGAATTCATTTCGTGCACCAGACGTGCTACCTGCTTCATCTGCTGGTATGCCCCGTCTGCCTCAGGGCCAAAGGGCTGTAGTGCCATCTGATCCATGAGCGCTTGGGAATGAACCTGCAGCTCCTGTTGCAAAGCAAGAGCTGCAGTGTTTACTGCGGAGCCAGCAGCCTGCAGCTGAGACAAGGTTTGCAATGCTATTGCCATGGTGGTACCCGGTGTTGTGAACGAGATGGTCAAATTCTATCCATGCGCGTCGTGCAACATTGGGACCATATTTCTTTTACTCAGCACCGTGACAGGGCTTGCTGTTCAGCAATCGTCCCCAGTTCTTGGCTATCCTTCCGTCACTGACTCGTGCCACTAGCGCGATAGGACAGGGAGGAAGTGGATATGGGACGATCAAGAAAAAACGACGGTGTTTTGGATCTCATCATCGAGATGATGTCTAGTTTGCCCTGGTGGGTCAGTCTGGCCCTAGGAGGTGTTCTGTATGCAGTGTTCGGACATCTGAGAACGAATGCGAACCTGATGGTCCAGCCCATCTACTACGCTGGTCAGATTGCTTTGCCGTTGGCCTGCTGCATCGGTGCTGTGGTGTCTGTCGTCCGTCGGAAAAAGCGCTCTCAACTCTTTGATCAGGTGGCGAGTAGCCCAGGTCAGGACAGCCTCCAGCAAATGAGCTGGCGTGAATTTGAAATGCTGGTGGGCGAAGCGTTTCGACTTCAAGGCTATTCTGTTGAAGAAAACGGCGGCGGCGGTCCTGACGGGGGAATCGACCTGGTCTTGTGGAAGGATGGCCGCAAGCACATCGCGCAATGCAAGCGCTGGAAAACCTACCGCGTCGGTCCCGAGATCGTGCGTGAGCAATACGGCATCATGATGTCCATCGCCGCGGATGGCGCCATCATCGTCACTTCAGGACATTTCACGGAGGCGGCTCGCAAGTTCGCTAATAACTTGCTGATTCGTTTGATTGACGGGCCTGAGCTGCGCCGCATGATTGCCCAGGTTCAGGCCAAGCGTGCTCAAGGTGCTCACAGCAAGAAAGCCAGGAAGCCCCAACCTCCTGTGAACAACACTCAAGGCGTTGGATTTCCCATGGATCCAGTGCTGTTGCCTGAAACGCTGTTAGCCACCGAAGTTGCTGTAATCCAAGTGCCTGCATGTCCTCGATGCCAGCAAACCATGGTTCAGCGAACTGCCAAAATGGGCAGCCTTGCGGGCCAGGCCTTCTGGGGATGCTCCACCTTTCCCGCGTGTCGGGGCACTCGACCGGTCCCGGCGTCCTGATAAATTTGATCGGCTTGGCGAAATCGCCGATGCCTACAGGAGGCAATTTCGCCAGTCCAACTGAACTCACTCACCTTCAGGCCGACGTATGTACGTGATCAATGCCCGGCATTACCTCAATGACAAAGGCGCGATTGCCCCTGAGAAGGGGGCCGCCAAGAAGATGGCCGAGTTCGTGATGGCGGTTGTTGCACACGCTTCAAACTTTGATCGAGCAGAGGACATCCCAGGGCCTTTGTGCCATCGTTGCAAGAAATCAGAGGGTCAGCACGTTAAAACTGCAATGGACGATGATGAAATCATCTCTTGGTTCTGCTTGGCCTGCGGCACGGAGGGGCGTATATCAGGTTGGCAAGGAACATTTTGGGACTTGACCCAAAGTGCAGCTTCTGACGGAACCGTGGGCCCTACATCGCCATGACGGGCTCTCAACTTGACACGATTGAAGCCTATTTACTGCAACTGGATGTCTCGACCCTTTGCTCCGTCTTGCTTGAACTGGCCTCTCATCACGAACATGTCATGGACAGACTGCACCGCCTTCAGATGAGTAGCAACCCTGGCGCGTTGAGCACTGAGTTCTTAAAGACCCTGAACGCTTGGCGACGCTCCTCCAAATATCACGGGTATGCCGAGGCCTCTGCCTACGGTCGAAAATTAGAAACGTGGTTGGACGAAGTTGCGGCTGAGGTGCAGCCAAGAGATTCAGCAGTCGCCATGGATCTGTTTGAACGGTTCATTGAATTGGATCAGCATTGGTTTGAGCATGCTGACGATTCCGGCGGGGATATTGGCATGGCGATGCAATCTGCTTGCCGCCATTGGTTGAGAGCCGCTGCCCAAAGTCGACTGGATTCGGACCAACTAGCAACACGGATGGCCAAGTTGTTCCTGGCGGACCAATACGGAGGTCGGGAGGAGTTGCTCCGGCAGGCAGACCTTGTTTTGGATGAGCAGGGTT
>RXJO01000504.1 GCA_003987795.1 Curvibacter sp. | reverse complement strand
TCACGACATTGCAGCTGATGCGACCCGGCTCGGCGTTCAGCACCGCGTGGCAACCTTGGGCCGCTTGACGGATGGCGCCGCGCGTGGCGGGTGAGCCGATCTCTTCGTCGCATGAGAAGAACAGGCGCAGCGGTCGGGGCGCGCCGCCGAAGCGGGCCAGGGCCTGGGCCACCCAGGTGTGCAGCACCAGACCTGATTTCATGTCAGCCACGCCGGGGCCGAAGGCCTTGCCGTCTTCCACGCGGTAGGGCCGCTCGGCGGCGGTGCCGGCCGGAAACACGGTGTCCATGTGGCCCAGCAGCAGCACCGGGGCCGCCTGGGGGTCTTGCCCGGGCAGTTCGGCCTGCAGGCAGGCGCCGTAGCCGGGCTGGGTCAGCCATTCGGTGCGCCAGCCCGCCTGCTCCAGCGGCGCACGCAGCAGGCTGGCCACCTGCTCGATGCCGGCGCTCTGGCGACTGCCACTGTCGATGTTGACGATGCGCGCCAGCATGGCTTCCATCTCGCTGCGCTGGCTGGCCAGCCAGTCGCTGACCTGGCGGCGCTGTTCGGCACGGGACATGACTGGGGTTGGGGCGTGGGCCGGGGTGGCTGGGGCTTGATTCATGGCGCGTTTGAAATAAATATTTCACAAATCATATTCATTGCAATATTTATTGCAATGCCATCGCTATGCTTGGCACCGCCGCCCGTTGTTTTTTGAGAGACCCACATGCTTCTGACCGAGCGCCTGGTGCGCCATGCCAACACCCTGACCGCCAGCGAGCGCGCCCTGGCCGACGGCCTCATGCGTGGCTACCCCGACAGCGTGCTGGACTCGGCCAGCGCCATGGCCGCGGCGGTGGGCACCAGTGCCTCGACCGTGGTGCGTCTGTTCGCCAAGCTGGGCTATGCCAGTCTGGCCGAGGTGCGGCGCGAGGCCCGTGGTGTGGTCAGCACGCGCCTGCACTCGGCGGGCCAGCGGGCCAGCGCCACCCTGGGCGCGCACCGCAGCCTGAACGAGTGCATCGACGACGCCTTGCTGCACGACCAGCACAACCTGGCCGCCACCCGCGACGGCATCGATCTGTCGGTGTTTGCCAAGGTGGTCGAATGCCTCAGCCAGACCCGTGGGCGTCTGTTCGTGATGGCCGAGAAGAACAGCGCGCCGGTCGGTGCCTACCTGGCGGCCCACCTCAACATGTGCCGCCCCGGCGTGCACGACCTCGGCGCCGGGGCACCCGCCGTGGTCGACAAGCTGTTGTGGGTCGAGCCGCCCGATGTGCTGCTGGTGTTCACGATCCGACGGTATTCGGCCAGCGCGCTGCATGCGGCGCGGCATTTCCGACGCCAGGGCTGCGAGGTGCTGGCCCTCACCGACGGCCCCGCCGCCCCGGTGATCGAGCATGCCAGCCACTGGCTGCAGGTGCACACCGCCAATGCCTCGCCTTTCGATTCCTATACCGCGGCCTTTTTCTTGTGCAATGCCCTGGTCAGCGCGGTGGCGCAGGGTCGCAGCGAGGGGGTCAGCCAGGCCCTGCAGCGACGTGATGCACTCTGGCAGGGTTTCCAGAAGGACCTGGTGCTCGATCCGGTCCGGCCGCCAGGCCTGGGTCGTTGAGTCGGGCGCGGCCGAGCGCGGTGGGGCTTTCTACAATGGTGCCATGTCCCCGCAAAATTCCCTGTTCGACGCGCCAGCGCCGTCCGCACCGGTCGCTGCCGCGCTGTCCTCGCCGCTGCTGGCCCAACTCAATGACGAACAACGCCAGGCCGTCACCCTGCCGCCTGAGCATGCGCTGATCCTGGCCGGTGCCGGCTCGGGCAAGACCCGGGTGCTGACCACCCGCATCGCCTGGTTGCTGCAGACGGGCCAGGTCACCCCCGGCGGTTTGATGGCGGTCACTTTCACGAACAAGGCCGCCAAGGAGATGCTGCTGCGCCTGGGCGCCATGCTGCCTGTGAACGTGCGCGGCATGTGGATCGGCACTTTCCACGGGCTGTGCAACCGCTTTCTGCGCGCGCACTGGAAGCTGGCCAACCTGCCGCAGAGCTTCCAGATCCTCGACACGCAGGATCAGCTGTCGGCCATCAAGCGGCTGATGAAGCAGTTCAACATTGACGACGAGCGTTTTCCGGCCAAGCAGACCCAGTGGTTCATCTCGGGCTGCAAGGAGGATGGGCTGCGCCCGTCCATGGTCGAGGCGCGTGACGAAGAGACCCGCAAGAAGGTCGAGATCTATCAGCTCTATGAAGAGCAGTGCCAGCGCGAAGGCGTGGTCGATTTCGGTGAGCTGATGCTGCGCAGCTACGAGCTGCTGCGCGACAACGATCCGGTGCGCGAGCATTACCAGCGGCGCTTTCGCCACATCCTGATCGACGAGTTCCAGGACACCAACAAGCTGCAGTACGCCTGGATCAAGATGCTGTGCGGCGAGGGCAATGCGGTGCTGGCCGTGGGTGACGACGACCAGAGCATCTATGCCTTCCGAGGCGCCCGCGTGGGCAACATGGCCGATTTTGTGCGCGAGTTCCAGGTGCGCCACCAGATCAAGCTCGAGCAGAACTACCGCAGTTACAGCAACATCCTCGACTCGGCCAACGAGCTGATCAGCCACAACAAGAAGCGCCTGGGCAAGACCTTGCGCACCAACCAGGGTCCGGGTGAACCGGTGCGCGTGTTCGAGGCCAGCAGCGATTTCGCCGAGGCCACCTGGATGATCGACGAGATCAAGAACCTGATCCGCGACCAGGGCAGCGAGCCCGGCTTCGAGCGCAAGGAGATCGCGGTGCTGTACCGCAGCAACGCGCAAAGCCGGGTGATCGAAACCGGACTGTTCAATAACGGCATCCCCTACCGCGTG
The DNA here is from genome assembly GCA_003987795.1 of Curvibacter sp. Lineage (GTDB taxonomy): Bacteria > Pseudomonadota > Gammaproteobacteria > Burkholderiales > Burkholderiaceae_C > Curvibacter. The sequence continues at coordinate 224 of RXJO01000504.1, read as the reverse complement.
TATGGGGGGCTGCGCTTCTTCGAGCGGGCCGAGATCAAGCACGCCCTGGCCTACCTGCGCCTGCTCGAGAACCCCAACGACGACACCAGCTTCCTGCGTGTGGTCAACTTCCCGCCGCGCGGTATCGGCGCGCGCAGCATCGAGCAGTTGCAGGACGCGGCCCGGGCTGCCGGTTGCTCCCTGCACGATGCGGTCAGTGCCCTGAGCGGCAAGGCCGGCACCAA
>RXJO01000389.1 GCA_003987795.1 Curvibacter sp. | reverse complement strand
CATGGCCGTGGCGATCGTTGATGGGTTTGAAGCCATCGAGGTCCAGGTACAGCACGGCGCAGCCGACACCGGTGCGCCGGGCCAGCGAGGTCTCGGCCTCCAGGCATTCCATGAACATGGCCCGGTTGATCAAGCCCGTGAGCGCATCGTGATGGGCCGCGAAGCGGATGCGTTCCTCGTCCAGCTTGCGCTGCGTGATGTCGGCCACCGAGCGCAGCAGGCTGCCGTCCTCGAGCGGGATGTTGCGCACCTCGATGACGCGCCCATTGGCTCGCCTGCGCTCATAGCGCGGCAGATCGGGCGAAGCCCCGCCCGCATGGACATAGCGCAATACCGCTTCGGGCGCTCCGTCGAACTCGTTTTGTGAATGCTGGTAGGCCAGCACCTCCCGCAGGTGCAAGCGCTGCCCCCGCCATTGCGGCGGCAAGCCCAGCAGGTCGAGGAACTGCGCATTGAACAGCTCGATGACCCCATCGCGGCCGATCAGGGCGATGCCCTGATCCAGATTGGCCACCGTGGCCTCCAGCAGCAGCGAGTTGTGCCGCAATTGCCGCTCGCGCTCACGTGTCACGCGTTCTGCGGCCTCCAGTCGTTGCTGCTGGCGTTTGAGCTCTGAAATGTCCACATGGGCGTAGAAGGCACTGCCGCCGCCGGTGGGCCGGGTGATCACGCGACAGAAACGGTTGCCCGGCAAAGGCAGTTCGAACGGCGCACCGGCAAAACGCAGATGGTCCTTCAAGACCTGCAGCCCGGACTCATAGGCCGCCCGCTCGCCGGGCTCGGACTCCAGCGCCTGCGACCAGGCCGCCACGAACACCTGCTCGAAGGGGCAGCCCAACGCGGCCTGACGATCGCGCAAGCCATACATCAAGGCGAACGATTCATTGACCCATTCGATGCGCTCGTTCGGGCCGAGCACCATCACCCCATCAGGCACCCGATCGAGCAGGCCGTGCCCGCCGGCCTGCAAGGCATCAGAGGCCGCTTCGCTCAACAGGAGCGGCGCCGGCAAGGGGCTCTCACTGCGCCACAGGCGCATGCGCCCCAACCCCGGCAAGGGCAGCGAGGACACCCGCAGGCGTCGCCCCAGGTGTTCGAACTCATAGGGCTGGCTCTGGTGCTGGTGTCGTGCGATGCCGGCCTCGATGTAGCGGTCGATGCCGCTGAGCTCCTGTGGCCCGAGCCGCCCGCCGTAGAAGCGCCGCAGATTGACGCTGTAATGCTCGCCCTCATGCAACTGCCCTTCGTGCTCCGGAAAGAAGCGGAAGAAGCAACGGTTCCAGGCCAGCGCCCGGTCCTGATCATCGAAGACGCACATGGCGATCTCCAGACCATCGAGAATCTCACCAAAGGTTTTGAGTTGCTGGAGCATCGGGGTCCCGAACCGAGGTCTCCCGGCAGGTTCTGCCGGCGTCTGATCGAGATGATACGCGGCCCCTGCCCGATCAAGTCTCCGAAATGACCCTCTGTTCGCCGTCGACCGGCGCATGGTCCAGGCCCTGATACAGGGCGCCCAAGGCCTTCGCGACCGCACCGACCACCGACACCGCATTGCTGGGGTGGGCGATGCAGTCGGTGCTCCAGACCTGTCCGACGCCAGCGGCCTGCAGGCGCTGCAAGGCATCGCCGGCAAACAGGGCATGGGTCACGGCCACATCGACCGACCGGGCGCCGGCCGCCAACAGCAAGCGGGTGGCCTCGATCAAGGTCTGCCCCGAACTGGCGACATCGTCCATCAGCACCACGGCCCGGCCGGGTACCTCCGACAGCAGCCAGGCGGGCAGCTCGATCTCGACATGCCGGTCGCCATGGCGCAGCTTGCGACAGACCCCGTGGTGCCAGCCATGGGCCTGGGCCGCACTCGCCACCCACTGCAGCGACTCCTCGTCGGGGCCCAGCAGCAGCACATCCTGGCGCTGAGAGGCGATCCAGTCCCCCAGCAAGGGGGCGCCGCTGAGCACGATGGCATCCGCCAGGGGCACGGCCTCCTGCAGGGTGGCCACCCGGTGCAGGTGGGGGTCGACCGTGATCAAGGCATCGAACAGGCCCGCCAGGAAGCGGCCCACAATGCGCTGACTGATGGCCTCACCCGGATGAAAGGCGATGTCCTGACGCATGTAGGCCAGGTAAGGAGCGACCAGGCAGAGGTGCCTGGCCCCGAGTTGACGCGCAGTATCGGCCAGCAGGAGCAATTCAATCAGCTTCTCGTTGGGCTGGTGCAGCGATCGCCAGACCACCACACGCGGCGGCAGCTCGGGCGGCAGGCGCAAGCGCCACTCGCCATCGGGAAAGCGGTGGCGCTCCACCACAGCCAGACCCAGGCCGGCGGCCTCGGCCGCCCGGCGGGCCGGATCCAGTTCGTCGTCAAAGCAAAGCAGCACACCGATGTCATGGGCAGGGCTCATGGGGACTCCTCAGGACTCGACAAACACATGGGGCACAGACCCCACCGCGCCGATCTGGTAGCCATGGCTGCGCTGGCAGGCCTGGCGGGCAAACTCGAGATCGGCACCGAAGCCCGCATGGACCCGGTACAGCACATCGCCCGGTGCCACCGGCTCACCGAGCTTGCGCATCAGATCCACACCGGCGCCCTGCACATGGGGCGCCCCGGCCAGACGCGCGATGCGGGCAATCTGCAGGTTGTCGATGCTGGTCACGACGCCGGCCTCGGTGGACCGGGCCTCGAAGCTCAGCACGCCCAGAGGCGGGTTCAGGTAATCGAAACTGCAGGCCCCCTGGGCCTCGATGATGGCGTTCATCTGGGCCAGGGCGCGGCCCGACTCCAGAATGTCGCGTGCGATGGCATAGCCGTCGCCCCCCCGCACATCGGGGTGGCATTCGATCAAGCGGCCGGCCAGTCGCAGCGACTTCTGACGCAGATCCTGCGGGGCATCGGGGTCGTTCTGCAGCACCTGCATCACGTCCCGGGCCTCCAGCACCGGGCCGATGCCCCGGCCGATGGGCTGACGGCCGTCGGTGATGACCACGTCCAGCGACAGTCGCATGCGGGTGGCCACGTACTCGAACAGGCGTCGCAGGCGCTGGGCCTCGGGCATGGAGCGCACCTTGGCGGTCGGGCCGATC
>RXJO01000462.1 GCA_003987795.1 Curvibacter sp. | reverse complement strand
AAGCAGGTGGCCGACCGGCTCGACCAGGTGCACAAGGGCCTGGGCGAGATGAACACCCTGGCCCAGGGTGTGGGTGACCTCAAGCACCTGCTCACCAACGTCAAGACCCGCGGCATGTTCGGCGAGGCGCAGCTGGCGGCCTTGCTGGAGCAGGTGCTGGCGCCCGACCAGTACGCCGAACAGGTTGTCACCCGGCCCGGCAGCCGCAACCCGGTGGATTTCGCCATCCGCCTGCCCGGCCGGGCCGAGGATGGGGCGCCACTGTGGCTGCCGATCGATGCCAAGTTCCCCAACGAGGATTACGAGCGATTGCTCGATGCCCAGCAGCGAGCCGACGCGCCCGCCGCCGAACTGGCGGCGCGTGCCCTCGAGCTGCGCGTGCGCACCGAGGCGCGCTCGATCGCCGAGAAGTACATCGAACCCCCTCACACCACCGACTTCGCGATCCTGTTCCTGCCCTCGGAGGGGCTGTATGCCGAGGTGCTGCGCCGCCCAGGCCTGATCGAGGCCTTGCAGCGCGACCACCGCATCACGCTGGCTGGGCCCACCACGCTGATGGCCATGCTCAACTCGCTGCAGATGGGCTTTCGCACGCTGGCGCTCGAAAAGCGCTCCAGCGAGGTCTGGCAGGTGCTCGGGGCGGTCAAGACCGAATTCAACAAGTTCGGCGAGGTGCTCGGCAAGGTCAAGGAGCAGACGCAGACCGTGCTCAACACCCTGGACCGGGCCCAAACCCGCAGCAACGTCATGAACCGGGCCCTCAAGAAGATCGAGGCCCTGCCTGAGCCCGAGGCCGCGCGTTGGCTGCCTGAGCTGGCCTCGCATGAGGCATCGAAGGCCGCTGAGGCGCAGGATGCGGGAGGGAAGTCCACTTGAAGCGGCGCCTGAACCATGAACTGGCCCGGCTGATCACCGCGCAGGTGTGCATCCATGCCGCGATGGCGGGCATGCGCATGGCCACGCCCTTGCTTGCGCTGCAGCAGGGCTACAGTGCGGCCTCGGTCGGGGTGCTGCTGGCGCTGTTCGCCCTGACCCAGGTGTTTCTGGCCCTGCCGGCCGGGCGCTACGCCGACCGCCACGGGCTGCACCGGCCTCTGGCCCTCTGTGTGGGCGTGTCCTTTGCAGGGTCTGCGGTCGCGGTGGTCTGGCCGCACTTTGCCTCTTTGTGTCTGGCGGCCCTGTGCACCGGCGGTGCCGCGGGGGCGGCTGTCATTGCCTTGCAGCGCCATGTGGGACGCCTGGCCGAAGGTCCGACCGAGCTCAAGCGGGTTTTCAGTTGGTTGTCGCTGGGGCCGGCGGTGTCGAACTTCGTGGGCCCTTTCTTTGCCGGCCTCATGATCGATCATGTCGGTTTTCGTGCCGCCTTCGGCCTGATGGCCTTCCTGCCCCTGATGTCCTGGTGGTGGTCCCGCTCGGTGCGGGCCTTGCCGGCCACCGAGCCCGTGCCCGAACATGCCCGGCGGCCCGCCTGGGTCTTGTTGCGTGAGGTGGGCTTCAGGCGGCTGCTGCTGATCAACTGGTGCCTGTCTTCCTGCTGGGATGTGCACACCTTCGTGGTGCCTTTGCTGGGGCACGAGCGGGGCCTGAGCGCCTCGGTGATCGGCACCATCCTCGGGGCGTTTGCAGTGTCTGCCTCGGGCGTTCGGATGTTGCTGCCCCTGTTCGCCGAACGCGTGCACGAATGGGCCGTGATCATGTCGGCCATGCTGACCACCGCCTTGCTGTTCGGGGTCTACCCCCTGCTGCAGGGGCCTTGGGCCATGGGCCTGTGTTCGGTGCTGGCCGGCTTCGCCCTCGGATCGGTGCAACCCATGATCATGAGCACCCTGCACCAGATCACCCCCCATGACCGCCATGGCGAGGCGCTGGGCCTGCGACTCATGACCATCAACGCTTCCAGCGTGTTGATGCCCATGCTGTTTGGCTCCGCGGGTGCGCTGGTCGGGGTGGGGTCGGTGTTCTGGGCCTCAGGCTTGCTGGTGGGCGTCGGCTCCCGATGGGCCTGGGCCATGCGTGGCCAGCCCCATCACCCCTGAGGGGGCCGGGCTGGCGTGGTCTTCGGCCTGCCGCTCAAAGCCCGTAGAAGGCCTGGATCTGCTGCCAGGCTTGCAGCGGCTCGTCGGCGAAGTGGAACAAGGCCAGGTCTTCGGGCGAGATCGTGCCTTCTTCGACCATCAGGTCAAAGTTGATCAGTCGCTTCCAGTAGTCGGTGCCGAACAGCACGATGGGCACGGGCTTGGCCTTGCGTGTCTGCACCAGGGTCAGCACTTCGAACAGTTCGTCGAGCGTGCCGAAGCCCCCGGGGAAGGCCACCAAGGCCTTGGCGCGCATCATGAAGTGCATCTTGCGCAGCGCGAAGTAGTGGAACTTGAAGCACAGGCTGGGCGAGATGTAGGGGTTGCCTTTTTGCTCGTGGGGCAGGGCGATGTTCAAGCCCACGTTCAGGGCGCCCATGTCGTGCGCGCCCCGGTTGGCGGCCTCCATGATGCCGGGGCCACCGCCGGTGCAGATGTAGAGGCGGTCTTCCTTGGGGCGCTTGTCGCTCTCGGCGGCGACCAGGCGGGCAAACTGGCGAGCCTGGTCGTAGTAGCGGGCATTGCGCACGCCCTGCACCGCGCGGGCGATGGCGCGGGGTTCGCCTTCAGCCTGGGCCTTGTCGAGTGCCGCCTGGGCCTCGTCGGGCGCGAGGTAGCGGGCGCTGCCGAACACCACCACGGTGTTGTGGATACCTTGGGCCGCGTGCGCCAGATCGGGCTTGAGCATCTCCAGCTGGAAGCGGATGCCCCGCGTCTCGCGGCGCAACAGGAACTCGGGATCTGCGAAGGCCAGGCGGTAGGCGTCTTCGTCGAGCGAGTAGCCGTTGTTGGCGTGGTTTTGCAGTTCGGCCCAGGCATCGGCCAGGCGACGGTCATTGAGTTGGGTATTGGCTTCCATGGAGAATCATTGTGCCGCTGCTTTATGCGTTTTATGTGCAGTGCACAACGGTTTTTGCGTAGGCGCCACAGGGCAGTTGACTGCTATGCTGCCGGCCATGACAAATGCGGCTGCAGGGGCCGGTGCTGCAGGCGCCCCCCGTTTCTCCGAGCTGTTGCAACAGCGCGCCTTC
>RXJO01000481.1 GCA_003987795.1 Curvibacter sp. | reverse complement strand
CCCGCTGCTGCCAGGCCATCAGGCCGGCCACACCGCCGGCCATCAGCACCAGCCACAGGCTCAAGGCCAGAGCGATGCGCTCGGCCGGACTGACGAGCGCATCCACCGACTGCAGCATCAACAGTTGCCAGGGCCCGCCCGGATCGTTCCACTCCAGGGCCCGGTGGACCAGCAAATGGGTCTTGCCCTCGAACTCGGCCCCCTCGCGCTGGATGTCGAAAGGCAGGCGCGAGGCTACGCCATTGGTGAACTGCCGCCCGAACTGCTCTCGCCCAGGCAAAGTCTGCACCCGCTGCTGGGTCACGCTGCCGGCCAGCGCAAACACCCACTCGGGGCGGGTGGCGGCAAAGGCCACCCCATCGGGGGTCAGCAGCACGGCATCCTGGCCGCTGAACGACAAGGCGTCGTCGGCCTTCTGGAACGGCATGCGGAAGAGCACGGTTCCGATCACCGGGCTGCCGGGCTCCCCGCCCTGGTAGATCGGCGCCGACAGGTACAGCCAGCGCTCCGGCGTGTTCCGCCCCACGGCCGCGTAGGCGCTGACCACCCCCTTGAGTGCCTGCTGCACATAGGGCTGGTTCTGGAGATCGCGCCCCACGGCTGACTGGCCCTGGGTGTCATGCACCACCACGCGCCCCTCGGCATCCAGCAGGTAGATGCTGTCGAGTGCGAAACGCTCGCGCGGCACCCGCAGACGCCCATGGGCGTCTTCGGCGCGCAACCCTGGAGCCCGCAGCACCATTTGCTTGAGCAGGGGTTCGTTCAAGCCCAGCATCACCAGCGCGCCCACCGCCTCGCTGCGCAGGGTGAGTGACTGGAAGGTGTTGTCGAGCTGCTCCAGCACCTGGCCCATGCGCTCCCGCTCGGCCGCACTGCGCCGGGCCAGCAACAGCTGATCGGCTGCCCAGACCAGGACCAGGGACGCGATCAGCACCCCGAGCAGGGGCCGCCAGGCGTGCAGGCGCCATAGCGGCAACTCCTGCCACCACAAGCCATGGCGGACGGGTCGGGCGGGCTTCATCGCCCCCTCCGCTGCGCCGACCGCACACACGGCCACACACACGGCGGCGACACCGCCAGACACCGCCACAAGGCGTCACTGTCGATCCTGCAAGTTTGGACAGCCGGCACGCGCGCACCTCCGTGAAGACCCCCCATGCTAAGGGATGATGAGGGCCTGCCGGTGTCAGCCACGTCTCGGCCCGGTGATTGGCCTTTGCCGCGGCCAAGTGGCTGCGCCCTCCTACAATCGCCTACCCTGCTGGCACCCTGGCCCCGACCCGAGATGCCGCAAGCCGCTGCCCTCCGCCCGATGCGGGCAGGCAGCCCCTTGCCGCCCCGCCCCCGAGCGGCCCCCAGCGCGCGCGACCCTGTGAAGACCCATGAAGGAAGGCTTTTGCCTGCTGTGTGACTGATGTCCAAGGAAAAACCCGACTCCACCCCCGAGACCGCCAGCCTGGCGGCCCACACCCCCATGATGCAGCAGTACTTCGCCCTCAAGGCGGACCATCCGGACACGCTGCTGTTCTACCGCATGGGCGATTTCTATGAGCTGTTCTATGACGATGCCGAAAAAGCGGCTCGCCTGCTCGACATCACCCTGACCCGGCGCGGGCAGTCGGCCGGCCAGCCCGTGGTCATGGCCGGCGTGCCCTTCCATTCGATGGAGAACTACCTCGCGCGCCTGATCCGCCACGGTGAATCGGTGGCCATCTGCGAACAGGTGGGCGATGTCGCGACCGCCAAGGGGCCGGTCGAGCGCAAGGTGGTGCGGGTGGTCACCCCGGGCACCCTGACGGATGCAGAACTGCTGGGCGACAAGGCCGACGCCGTGCTGCTGTCGGTGCACCAGGGCCCGCGCAACCGCTGCGGCCTGGCCTGGCTCAGCGTCACGCAAGACGACATCCACCTGGCCGAATGCGGCCACGATGAACTGGAGGCCTGGCTGGCGCGCATCGCGCCCAGCGAGCTGATCTTCAGCGCCGATGTGACCCCCAGCTTCGAGCAAAGCCTGCGCCAGGCCCGCGCCACCGCCGGCCTGCCAATGAGCCAGCGACCAGAGTGGCAGTTCGATGCCGCGCTGGGCCAGCGCAAGCTGCTGGAGCAGTTGCAGGTGGCCAGCCTGAGCACCTGGCATGCCGAGGACCTGCCCCAGGCCCATGCCGCCGCCGCCGCCCTGCTCAACTACGCCGAACACACGCAGGGCCGGGCCCTGCCCCACCTGCGCGCGCTGCGCGTGCAGCGCAGCGGCGAATTGATCGAGCTGCCTGTGACCACCCGGCGCAACCTGGAGCTGGTCAAGACCCTGCGCGGCGAAGACTCGCCCACCGTCTACTCGCTGCTGGACACCTGCATGACCGGCATGGGCAGCCGCCTGCTCAAGACCTGGCTGCTCGAGCCACCGCGCGACCGCAGCATCGCCCAGGCCCGCCTGGACGCGATCGCCGTGCTCAAGGGCAGCAACGGCGCCGGACCCTGGCACGCCTTGCGGGCCCAACTCAAGGGCAGCAGCGACGTGGAGCGCATCACCGCGCGCATCGCGCTGCGCCAGGTGCGCCCGCGCGAACTGGTGGCCCTGCAGGTGTCGCTGATCAAGGCCGAAGGCCTGACCCGCATCGGCCAATGGCCCGAGGGCACGCTGGCCCAGGTGGCGACCGAGCTGCAGGCCCCACCCGAATGCGCAGCCCTGCTGCAACGCGCCATCCTGCCCGAACCCGCCGCCCTGGTGCGTGACGGTGGGGTGATCGCCGATGGCTTTGACGCCGAACTCGACGAGCTGCGCCACATCCAGGACCACGCCGACAGCTTCCTGGTCGAGCTCGAGGTGCGCGAACGCGAACGCACCGGCATTGCCAACCTGCGGGTGCAATACAACAAGGTGCATGGCTTCTACATCGAAGTCACGCAGGGCCAGCTCGACAAGGTGCCGGCCGACTACCGCCGCCGCCAGACCCTGAAAAACGCCGAGCGCTTCATAACGCCCGAACTCAAGGCCTTCGAGGACAAGGCCCTGTCGGCACAGGAACGCGCCCTGGCGAGCGAGAAATGGCTGTACGAACAGGTGCTCGATGCCCTGCAGG
>RXJO01000144.1 GCA_003987795.1 Curvibacter sp. | reverse complement strand
TGGGGCTGAACCTGCTGCTGCTGGTGGCCGTGCTGTCGATGATGCAGGCCACGCTGACGCTGCCGGGCATTGCCGCCATGGCGCTGGCGCTGGGCATGGCCATCGACTCCAACGTGCTGATCAACGAGCGCGTGCGTGAAGAACTGCGCAGTGGCGCCTCGCCCCAGGCGGCCATCCATGCCGGCTACGACCGTGCCTGGGCCACCATCCTGGACTCCAACATCTCCACGCTGATCGTGGGCCTGGCCCTGCTGGCCTTCGGTTCGGGCCCGGTGCGGGGCTTTGCCGTGGTGCACTGCATCGGCATCCTGACCTCGATGTTCTCGGCCGTGTTCTTCTCACGTGGCCTGGTCAACCTCTGGTATGGCCGCAAGAAGAAGCTCAAGTCCGTGGCCATTGGCACGGTGTGGCGCCCTGATGGCGACGGCACGGCCGTGGCCAAGGCCGATTGAGCCCGCAAGACTGATGATCGGCCAGCCCCGCTGTCGGGGACTGGCCCAGCAAGGACAAAGCGATGGAATTTTTCAAGATCCGCAAAGACATCCCGTTCATGAAGAACGCGCTGGTGTTCAATGTGATTTCCTTTCTCACCTTCGCCGCGGCGGTGTTCTTCCTGCTGACCCGGGGCTTGCACCTGTCGGTGGAGTTCACCGGCGGCACGGTGATGCATGTGGCCTATGTGCAGGCCCCCGAGCTCGAAAAAGTGCGCAGCACGGTCACCGGACTGGGGTTTGACGATGTGCTGGTGCAGAACTTCGGCAGCTCCAAGGATGTGATGATCCGTCTGCCGGCCCAGAAGGGTGTGAGTTCGGCCCAGCAAAGCGACAAGGTCATGGTGGCCTTGAAGGCGCTGGATGCCGAGGCCACCTTGCGCCGCACCGAGTTCGTGGGCCCGCAGGTGGGCGAAGAGCTGGCCCATGACGGCCTCAAGGCCTTGGGCATGGTGGTCGTGGGCATCATGGTGTACTTGGCCTTCCGCTTCGAATGGAAGTTCGCAGTGGCGGCCATCATCGCCAACCTGCACGACGTGGTGATCATCCTGGGCTTCTTCGCCTTCTTCCAGTGGGAGTTCTCGCTGGCGGTGCTGGCGGCGATCCTGGCGGTGCTGGGCTATTCGGTGAACGAGTCGGTCGTGATCTTCGACCGGATCCGTGAGAACTTCCGGCGCTTCCGCAAGATGAACACGGTGCAGATCATCGACAACGCGATCACTTCGACCATCAGCCGCACCATCATCACCCACGGTTCGACCCAGATCATGGTGTTGTCGATGCTCTTGTTCGGCGGCCAGACTTTGCATTACTTTGCGATGGCCCTGACCATCGGTATTCTGTTCGGCATCTACTCTTCGGTGTTCGTGGCGGCGGCGATCGCCATGTGGCTCGGCATCAAGCGCGAGGACCTGATCAAGGGCCCCGTGCGCAAGGAGGGCGATCCCGACGATCCAAATGCCGGTGCCACCGTCTGAGTTTCTGTTTCTAAATCTCACACGACCTCCCGATGGTCTTCAGCCCTTCTGCCTCCCCCTCAGAGCTGGGCGCCCAGGTGCGCCGCCGCTTTGTGGATGTGCTGGTCCAGGGCTTGCCCGCTTTGGCTGATGGGTGTGAAACCCAGTTGCTGGCCCTGGCCAGCCAGACCGGCACGGCGCGCGACATGCAGATGCATCGCGATGCCTGGCTCGGTTGGCAGCAGCACCGCAAGGGTTTCATCGAAGGTCTGCAGTCGGCCTGGCTCCGGGCGCTGCAGCCTGCCGGGCCGTCAGCCCCCCGTGCCGCGCAACTCGATGTGATGAACCTGCAGTTGGTGGGCGACGATGTGCTCGACAACCAGATCACCGCTTCACGCATGGCCCAGGCGCTGTCCGATCGCGTGGGGCCCGGCTTCCAGGAACTGCGGGGCAAGTTGCAGGAGTTGCCGCGTGGCGGCGAGCTGCCCCCGGACGACGTGCTGCGTCCGGAAGTCCTCTGTCAGCACCTGATCGAGCAATGGGTGGCCAGTGGCCTGAAGCGGGAGGTCCTGCTGCTGTTGTCCGAGCGCCTCAAGGAAAGCCTGACCCCTCAGATCCAGGAGGCCTACCGCCAAGCCAACCAATGGCTGGCGCAACGCGGCGTGGTGGCCTCTGAAGATCTGCGCAGCCGGGTCAAGCGAGCACCAGCCTCGCCGGGCGTGATGGACGCGGGCCCCTCGGGCACGGTGCCGATGTCGGCCAATGGCGAACTCGGCAGTCGGCCCGGCGCGTCGGGTTATGGCGCTGCGCGCATGCAAGCCGCCCGGGCCACGGGCGACGAAACCCAGCTGCTGTCGGGCAGCACGCCTTTGATGCGTGCCCGGGCTCGGGCGCACGGTCTGATCGGGCAGTTGCAACGCCTGCTGGTCCGTTCCGTGGGCGACGTGCCTGCCGTCGCAGCCCTTTCGGGCCGGGGCGGCACGGGTTCGGCCGGCGGTGTCGGCCTGGCCCAGGGCTTGATGGCAGCCCGCACCAGTGCGCCAGCCAGCGAGGCTTTGGCGCAGGCCTTGATGCCGGTGCTGGTGGCTGGAGGGTCTGAGGGTTCGGCCGGCCAGGGGTTGGCGGGCCGACGGCTGGTGCAGGCACAGAACCTGTTCGTGATGGAGGCCACCCCGGCCGGTGTGGCGGCCGCTGCGGGGGCCTTGCGAGACAAGTCGGCCGAGCTCAAGAAAAAGACGTCCAACCCGGCTGAAAAGGCCACCATCGAGATCGTGGCCCTGATGTTCCAGAGCATCCTCTCGGAGGAGCGTCTGCCGCCGGCGATCCGGGTCTGGTTTGCCCGGCTGCAGGTGCCTGTGTTGCGGGTGGCCCTGGCCGAGCCCGAGTTCTTTGACAACCTCAGTCATCCGGCCCGGCTGCTGATCGACCGCATGGGCTCTTGCGTGCTGGGCTTCGACGACAACACGATCGCCGACTCGGCCCTGGAGGCCGAGATCCGGCGTGTGGTGCAGGTGATCGAGCAATACCCCGAGACCGGGCGCCGCGTGTTCCAGCTGGTGCACGATGAGTTCCAGAAATTCCTCAACCGCTTCCTGACCGAAAAAGGCAAG
>RXJO01000051.1 GCA_003987795.1 Curvibacter sp. | reverse complement strand
CTGCCCGATCGCCGCTCAGCAGATCGTGCAGGAGGTAGTCGCGCAGGGCGACGTTGGCCGATTGCAGCACGAACTCGATGGCCAGACGCTGTCCCCAGAACAGCAACGCGGCCGACATCGAGTGCTCGCACACCTCGGCCATCCGTTGTGCGAGCTCATGGGCCTCGCCACCCAGGCCACCATGGCGCGTGGGGACGGCGCACCTGAACAGGTTTCGGTCTTGCAGATACGCCAGATCCGAGGCGGGCGCAGGGTGGCGGGTGGCCGGCAGGTTGCCGGGCGCAGGGCGGGGCGGTGCGATGGTTTTCGTCGACATGCGTCGAGTATCGAAAGCGGATGCTGCCGAGGGCAGGATCAGATCCGGCGAAGCGGGGCGGATCAGAGGCGGCGGAGCTTGAGCCGTCCACGTACACCCGCACGGTGTTGCCCTTGACCCACCTCGCGCCGGGTTCGAGTCGGCGCCCAGCATGGCCGAACATGGCCGCACATGGGAGTGCCTGGGAGTGCTTGGTATTGCGATGGCATCTGAATGACGACATGAAACAAGGCTCACACCCTCATCTGGGTGCGCTTGTCCGATGACTCACGCGCTCCCCCAAGTCGGGGCGCGATGAGGTATTGTTCCAATGAAGCAACAAAGAGTCTTTTTAATAGGTATTCCTGTGTTTATCGGACAACAATAAAGTCAGGCCATCGATTTCTTTCCCCCAACCGAAAGGCCCACCATGTCCCCTACCCCTGTCCAGATCCTCCCGGTCACCCAATCGCGCAGCGTCGAGCAACTGGTGCGCGGCCAGGCCACCTCGGATGGCGCGGGCGTCAAGCTCAGCCGTGTGCTGACCCAGCCGCTGCAGCACCGTCTCGATCCCTTCCTGATGCTCGATGCTTTCGGCAGCGACAACCCCAACGACTACATCGCGGGCTTTCCCGACCACCCACATCGGGGCTTCGAGACCGTCACCTACATGATCGCCGGCCGCATGCTGCACCGCGACAGCGCGGGCCATGAAGGCCTGCTGCAGAACGGCGGCGTGCAGTGGATGACGGCCGGAAAGGGCGTCATCCATTCCGAGATCCCGCAGCAGGAGGAGGGCGTGATGGAGGGCTTCCAGCTCTGGCTCAACCTGCACAGCAGCGAGAAGATGAACACGCCCTGGTACCGCGACTTCCAGGCCGCCGATCTGCCGCACTTCGTCACCCCCGAGGGCGTGGCGGTGACCGTGATCGCGGGCAGCAGCCATGGGGTTGAGGGCGCGGTGCAGCGCCCCATCACCCAGCCGCTGTACCTGGACCTGCACCTGCCCCAGGGGGCACGCTTCGAGCAGGTGCTGCCGCCGCAGCACAATGCCTTTGTGTACGTGTACCGGGGCGAGGTGTCGGTGGCGGGCCAGGCCGTGCCGCTGCAGCGCATGGCCATCCTGCGCAACGAGGTGCAGGCTGACGGCGTGGTCATCGAAGCCACGGCGGACGCCCGCGTGCTGTTGATCGCGGGCCAGCCCTTGAAGGAGCCCATCGTGCAATACGGCCCCTTCGTGATGAACAGCAAGGAAGAGATCTACCAGGCCCTGAACGATTTCCGCGATGGGCGCCTGGGCGAAGAAGCCGCCTGAGGCGGCGGCGCAGCCCTGATATTTGGATTGAACGGAGACCGACCATGACCATCGAAGCCACCCTGCAGCGCGCCAACGGCGCGCTCACCACGCTCAGCAATGGGCGCCATGTCTGGAACTCGGACATCGACAAGACCCTGGGCTCGCAAGACCGGGCTCCGGATCCGCATGATCTGCTCGATTCCGCCCTGGCCGCTTGCACCACGCTGACGCTGGAGCTCTACATCCGGCGCCGTCAACTGGCGGTGACCGCCTTGCGTGTGACGGTCGACCATGTGGAAGACAAGGCCCCGGATGGCCGGGTGCGCTACCAGTTGCAGCGCCGCATCGCCATCGAGGGCACCCTGACCGAGGCCGAACGCGAGCGCCTGCTCGAGATCGCCGACAAGTGCCCCATCCACCGCCTGCTCAGCGGCGAGATCCACATCGAATCGGCCCTCGAGGCCACCCCGGGCTGAGCCCGGGCCAGCCTGCTGCTGTGACGCTGCATCGCCGATGGAATCCCTCAACCCCAACGACCTGCTGATCTATGCCCGCGTGGCCGAGGCCGGCAGCTTCAGCAAGGCGGCCGAGCGCCTGGGCCTGCCCAAGTCGTCGGTGTCGCGCCGAGTCGCGCACCTCGAGGAGCAGTTGGGCGAGCGCCTGATGTCGCGCTCGACCCGGCGCTCCACCTTCACCGAGTTCGGTCTGCAACTGCTGGAGCACGCCCGCCAGGTGGCGGCCGAGGTGGATGCCGTGACGGCGCTCAGCGAGCATCGGCAATCGCAACCGAGCGGGCGCCTGCGCGTGTCCATGCCACCCGAGGTGGCCACGTTGATGTTGCGCGACATGCTGGCCGCCTTCGTGTCCCTGCACCCCGCGGTGATGCTGGAGCTGGACCTGTCGCCGCGCCGTGTCGATCTGGTGGCCGAGGGCTTCGACCTGGCCCTGCGCTTCGGCGAGCTGCAGGACGATGCCTCGCTCACCGCCCGCCGGCTGGCCACGCTGTCGATCGGCCTGTATGCGGCACCGTCCTACCTGGCCGAGCACGGCGATCCGCAGGCCCCGGAAGACCTGTCGCAGCACAAGAGCGTTCTGCTGCTCAGGCGCAATCTCGAGCCTGCCCGCTGGACCCTGTTGCAAGGCGACACCCGCTGGGAGGGCGCGCCGCCCTGCAGCTTCGTGGCCAACGCCCCCGGTCTCCTGCTGGAGATGGCGGTGGGCGGCTGCGGCATCGTGGCCGTGCCCGATGCCATGGCCCAGGCCCGTGTGCGCAGCGGTGAGCTGCGCCGCGTGCTGAGCGCCTGGTGCCTGCCGCCCGAGCCCGCATGGGCCGTGTTTCTGGGCCGGCGCCTGATGCCCAGCAAGACCCGGGCGTTCATCGAAATGCTGGAGGCGGCGCTTCAGCGCGGCTGAGAGACATCGGTCTGCGGGCCCTTGTGCTTTTCGTAGGCCCGGAACCCATCCTCCAAGGCCGGTACGATCTGCAACACCTCGAAATAGGGGGCATGGATGAGGGGCGTGTCGCGCAGACCCTCCA
>RXJO01000372.1:1932-3033 GCA_003987795.1 Curvibacter sp. | reverse complement strand
GGGCGAAGCCGGCGGAGTTCGGGAAGCTGCTGAACGAGGCGGTGGACGAGCTCTTCTCGCAGGTCAAGAGCATGCGGACGGTCAAGGACATCCGGGACGCGATCTGGAGCATGGGCAAGGACGAGGTGCTGCAGCTGCCGCCGTTCCAGCGGCTGGAGGGCGTCGACCTGCGCGTGATCGCGGACCAGTGGGACGCGGCGTCTGCGGCGAAGCACACGATGGCGTCGTCGGATGGGCCGACGCCGAGCGAAGAGACGGCGGAGGCGCAGGCGCGGCTGGCGGAGCGCGTGGAGCGCGTGGCGCAGCAGATGCACGCGGGCGTGGATCGGTACATGGTGCGCGGGCTGGTGACGGCTGCGAGCGCGGCGAGCGTGCGTGCGCAGCTGAAGCAGGAAGCGCAGGCGATCGCGGCTGCGGCGGTGGCGAAGCCGCGCGACGTGGAGGCGCAGCTGTCGCTGATCGCGATGGCGTGCGTGATCGCGTCGTGGTGCATGACGCCGACGAGCGGCGTGCGCGACCTGGTCAAGATGGACGACGTGGGGGCGCGCGAGAAGGGGCTGCTGCTTGTGCCGCACCGGCTGCAGCTGGCGGCAGTGCTGCGGGTGTTCGGGCTGCACACGGCGTCGGAGGCGGACTTCCTCGCGGACGCGCTCGCGGGGTCGACGAACGCGGCGGCGCACCTGGCGGACTTCCGGCACAACCACCTGGTGGAGGTGGGGACGGGGCAGGGCAAGTCGCTGATCCTCGGCGTGATCGGGATCGCGGCGGGCCTGGTCGGGATCGACGTGGACATTGTGTGCTTCAACCGGCTGCTGTCGCGACGCGATCGCGCGGCGATGCGTGGGTTCGACTGCGGCGTGGGGGGTGTGGAGTGCGGCATCTCGTACTTCCTGGAGGCGAAGGCGCCGCGGTACCTGACCTTCACGGAGCTGGCGCACGAACTGGTCGCTGACCTGCGCGACCGCGCGCGGCGGCTGCTGCGCCGCGACACGCGACCGACGACGCTGGCGGCGCGCGAGCCGCCGTCTGCGGCGTCGCTGCCGTCCGCCTCTTCGTCGCCGAAGCGGCTGATCCTCGTGGACGAGGTGGACGCCTTCTTCG
>RXJO01000372.1:145-1867 GCA_003987795.1 Curvibacter sp. | reverse complement strand
GCGGAGCTGTGCGAGCTGCTGTACAGGCACCACGGGGACTGCGGTGGGCTGGAGGAGCGCATCGCGGGGCTGCAGGCTGCGATCGTGCGTGGGCTGCCGGCGTGGGTGGCGGAGGACTTCGGGCGTGAGTTCGTGGCGCGGGTGGTGCAGGACCTGGTGGCGAAGGCGCCGCGCGTGGTGGGCCGCAGCGCGGACCAGGCGAACAACTTCGGCCACGCCTTCGACCGTGAGTGCGAGATCGGGATGGTCGACGAGAGCGACTTCTTCGACCCCAACTTCCGCGACACGTACATCGCGCCCTTCCTCTACTGGCGCGAGACGAGCCGCGTGGGCGGAGCGCTGAGCGAATCCAAGTGCGGCGAGCTGAAGAAGGCGGTGCACTCGTTGCGCGTGGCGCTGCCGCCCGTGACGTACTCGTGGCTGCTGAAGCACTGCTACATGGGCATGATCGGACTCAGCGGCACGCTGCGCACGCTGCCCGCGTCGCTGCTGGACTACATGCAGCAGCCGCACCTGCTGGGCCCCATCAAGAAGTGGACCTTCGTGCCGCCCGTGCACCTGCTGCAGCAGCACGCGGGGGCTGGCGGCGTCGGGATGGTGCAGCGCGCGGCGCAGGCGCCGTGGACGCAGGTGCACTCGTCGCAGGTCATGTGCACGAGCTTCAAGCCGGCGGTGGCGCTGTACGACCACACGCAGGACTGCGCGCCGTACGTGGAGCGCATCATGCGGTCGGCGGACCCCGAGGCGGAGTGGAGCGCGACGATCACGGACGCGGTCCGCTCGCACCGGAGCCTGGCGCGCGCTGTGGTGGGCGGTGGGCAGGTGCTTGTGGTGTTCGACGACGCGGCGCGGCTGCAGCAGTACATGAAGAGCGGTGCTGGGTCGCAGCTGGTGGCGGAGCTCGGCGTGGACCAGGTGGTGGTGCTGAGCCAAGGGCTGAGCCGCGAGCAGGTGGAGGAGCGCGTGGCGAACGCGATGAAGCCGCGGACGGTGACGCTGATGACGCGCAGCTACGGGCGCGGGACGGACTTCAAGGCGGGGAAGCGCGACGTGGTGCTGGTGGTGCAGACGTTCGTGAGCCGGACGGTGAGCGACGAGATCCAGATCCGTGGGCGCACGGCGCGCGCGGACCGCGCGGGGCGGTGCGTGCTGATCTTCAGCCCGACGCACCTGGCGAGCCTCGGCGTGACGGAGCACTTCGCGGCGGCGGTGGCGGTGGTGAAGCAGGACCTCGCCGCGGGCGTCATCAACCCGGCGCACACGGTGCTGGCGCCGCAGCGCGACCGCGTGCTGCGCGAGAAGATGACGTCGCTGCAGTCGTCCATCGCGCTGCTGAAGCGGTCCGGCGCGGACTTCCTGACGGTGTTCGACGCCGACTGCGACGCGGCGTCGTGGATCGAGGTGCTGCGCAAGCACAACATCCACCCTCCCGTCAACCCCGAGCTGTCGGCGATGACCATCGACTTCGTGATCGATGTGTCTGCGTCGATGAAGATGGCGCTCTCGCCCAAGGATCCGCTCCCCCGCCACGTGGCGGTGACGGAGAGCCTCGCGTCGCTGTACAGCTCAGTGCTGCAGAACCTCGGGCCGGTGAAGTGGAACCTGTTCGTGTTCGGCAACCAGTGCGCCCGTTACTCTGGCTCCGATGGGCGGCCGTACACGTTCGAGGACACATCGGTGACGCCGCACGGAGTGCTGGCGGAGCACCTGCGGACGAAGGGC
>RXJO01000372.1:0-95 GCA_003987795.1 Curvibacter sp. | reverse complement strand
CCCGCGGCGCAGCAGCTCGCGGATGCGATCGCCCAAGATGTCGACGTCCGACACACTGAGGTCACAGCGGACGGTGCAACTAACGTCACCACCGT
>RXJO01000229.1 GCA_003987795.1 Curvibacter sp. | reverse complement strand
ACCGCCGCGCTCGAATGGGCCGCCGACGGGGTGCGTGTGAACGCCGTGGCCCCGGGCTACATCGCCTCCAGCGGCATGGACCACTACCCGCCCGAAGCGGCCGAACACCTGCGCGCCATGCGCCAGACCGTGCCCCTGGGCCGTTTCGGCAACGAGGCCGAGGTCTCGGCCGCCATCGTCTTTCTGCTGAGCCCGGCGGCCAGCTTCATCAGCGGCAGCACCTTGCGCGTCGATGGGGCCCGGCCCCAGACCCGCCTGGGCTGGCCCATGGCCGTGCCGACGCCGGCCCAGCGCGAACGGGCGGCCGTGCATCCCTTTGACGGCTTTCACCGCGCCCAGGTGCCGCGCGTGTTCGCCCAAAACGACACCCCGCCCCCCACCCAGGAGCCGCAGCCATGAGCCGCTTCGAATCCCGCTGGAACCCGCAAGCCCCTGCCGCCCAGCAGCGCCGCGAAGCCGCGCTGGCCCGACTGGCCGCCCTGCGCGCCCTCGAAGACCGCGCTGCCGCCGCCTCAGCCCGCTCACGCCCGGTGTTCGAGAAACGCGGCCAGTTGCTGCCGCGCGAACGCGTGGCCCTGCTGCTCGACCCGGGCAGCGCCTGGCTGCCGCTGGCCACGCTGGCGGGCTACCTGCACGACGTGAAAGACCCAGCCCGATCGGTGCCCGGCGGCGGCATGATCGCCGGCATCGGCCAGGTGTCTGGCGTGCGCTGCATGGTGGTGGCGAGCGACTCAGGCATCGAGGCCGGCGCGATCCAGCCCATGGGCCTCGAAAAAATCCTGCGCGTGCAGGAGATCGCCCTGCAGAACCGCCTGCCCTTTGTTCACCTGGTGGAGAGCGCCGGCGCCAACCTGATGCGCTACCGCGTCGAAGGCTTTGTGCATGGCGGCAGCCTGTTCCGCAACCTGGCGCGCCTGTCGGCGGCCGGCATCCCGGTGATCACGGTGCAGCACGGCTCAGGCACCGCAGGCGGTGCCTACATGCCCGGCCTCAGCGATGTGGTGATCATGGTGCGCGGGCGCTCGCGGGCCTTCCTGGCCGGGCCGCCGCTGCTCCAGGCCGCCACCGGAGAGATCGCCACCGAAGAAGACCTCGGCGGCGCCGAGATGCACTGCAGCACCTCAGGCCTGGGTGAATACCTGGCCGAGGACGATCGCCACGCCCTGGCCCTGGCGCGCGAGGTGCTGGCCGGCATCGGCTGGACGCCCCCTGCCACCGCCAGCAACGCCCCGCCGCCGCTCTACCCCGCCGATGACCTGCTGGGCCTGATCTCGGACGACCTGCGCCAGCCGGTCGACATGCGCGAGGTCATGGCCCGCCTGGCCGATGGCTCCGAGTTGCTCGAGTTCAAGCCCCTGTACGGCGCCGCCACCGTGTGCGCCCAGGCGCGCATCGAAGGCCGGCCGCTGGGCTTCATCAGCAACAACGGGCCCATCGACGTGGCGGGTGCCAACAAGGCCACCCACTTCATCCAGTGGATGTGTCAGTTGGGCCACCCCATCGTCTACCTGCAGAACACCACGGGCTACATGGTGGGCAAGGACAGCGAACAGGGCGGCATGATCAAGCACGGCAGCAAGATGATCCAGGCCGTGACGAACGCCACCGTGCCCCAGATCACCCTGCAATGCGGCGCCAGCTTCGGCGCCGGCAACTACGGCATGTGCGGGCGTGGCTACGCGCCACGCTTCCTGTTCACCTGGCCTCAGGCACGCACCGCGGTGATGGGGGGCGAGCAGGCGGCGCGCACCATGCAGATCGTGACCGAGGCCGCCCTGGCCCGCAAAGGCCAGACCCCCGACCCGCTGCAGGCCCAGACCCAGTTCGATCAGATCGTGGCGATGTTCGAGGCCCAGGCCGATGTGTTCCACACCAGCGCCCTGCTGCTCGACGACGGCGTGATCGACCCGCGCGACAGCCGCGCCGTGCTGGCCCAGTGCCTGGCCCTCTGCGCCGAAGCCGAAACCCGCCCTGTGCGGCCGATGCAGTTCGGGGTGGCCCGCATGTAAGCCCACGCCGCCCAAGGCCAGTCGCGCCCCTCCCATGAACGACAAAAACGGAGACACACCATGCAATTCACCCATGAGCACCGCGAGATCCAGAAGACGCTCAAGCGCTTCATCGACACCGAGATCAACCCCCATGTGGACGAATGGGAAGCTGCCGAGATCTTTCCGGCCCACGAGATCTTCAAGAAGATGGGGCAGCTGGGGCTGCTCGGCCTGACCAAGCCCGAGGCCTATGGTGGCGCCGGCCTGGACTACAGCTATGGCCTGGCCATGACCGAGACGCTGGGCCACATCGACTGCGGCGGCGTGCCCATGGCCATCGGGGTGCAGACCGACATGTGCACTCCCGCGCTGGCGCGCTTTGGCAGCGATGAACTGCGCCGCGAGTTCCTGGCCCCGGCCATCGCGGGCGACATGGTGGGCTGCATCGGTGTGTCGGAGCCCGGCGCCGGCAGCGACGTGGCCGGCATCAAGAGCGTGGCCCGCAAGGATGGCGATGACTACGTGATCACCGGCCAGAAGATGTGGATCACCAACAGCCTGCAGGCCGACTGGATGTGCATGCTGGTCAACACCGGTGAAGGCCCGATACACAAGAACAAAAGCCTGATCATGGTGCCCATGCGCGAGGGCCGCAACGGCCGCCTCACCCCGGGCATCGAGGTGGCGCGCAAGATCAAGAAAATCGGCATGAACAGCAGCGACACCGGCCTGATCTACTTCGACGAGGTGCGCGTGCCGCAGCGCAACCTGATCGGGACTGAGGGCCAGGGCTTCATCTACCAGATGCAGCAGTTCCAGGAAGAGCGCCTGTGGGCTGCCGCCAGTTGCCTGCAGTCGCTTGAGAACTGCCTGCAGGCCACCATCGAATGGGCCCAGGAGCGCCAGATGTTCGGCGCCACCCTGGCCGACCAGCAATGGGTGCAGTTCAAGCTGGCCGAGATGAAGACCGAACTGGAGAGCCTTCGCGCCCTCACCTACCGTGCCTGCGAGCTGTACGTGCAAGGCCAGGACGTGACCGAACTGGCCAGCATGGCCAAACTCAAGGCAGGTCGGCTGAACCGCAGCATCCCCGATGGT
>RXJO01000244.1 GCA_003987795.1 Curvibacter sp. | reverse complement strand
AGCGGCCTGGTGGCCATGTGCGGCCACACCCGCCGCTTCAACCCCAGCCACCAGTACGTGCACAAGAAGATCCAGGCCGGCGAGTTCAACATCCAGCAGATGGATGTGCAGACCTACTTCTTCCGCCGCACCAACATGAACGCGCTGGGCCAGCCGCGCAGCTGGACCGACCACCTGCTGTGGCACCACGCTGCCCACACCGTGGACCTGTTCGCCTACCAGGCCGGCAGCCCCATCGTGAAGGCCAACGCCATCCAGGGCCCGATCCACCCCACCCTGGGCATCGCCATGGACATGTCGATCCAGCTCAAGGCCGCCAACGGGGCCATCTGCACCCTGAGCCTGTCGTTCAACAACGATGGCCCCCTGGGCACCTTCTTCCGCTACATCGGCGACACCGGCACCTACATTGCCCGCTACGACGACCTGGTCAACGGCAAGGAAGAAAAAATCGACGTGTCGAAGGTGGACGTGTCGATGAACGGCATCGAACTGCAGGACCGCGAGTTCTTCGCCGCCATCAAAGAAGGCCGTGAGCCCAACTCGAGCGTGGCTCAGGTGCTGCCCTGCTACCAGGTGCTGCACGATCTGGAGCAGCAACTGAACGCGGGCTGAGGTCGGTCAAGGGGTGCCAACGAACTGGACTGGCACCCCTGCCCCACCCATAATGACCATATCGATCAGCATGGTCAGGAGCCCTTCATGATCACCGAAGTCAGCGCCGTCAACTTCCGTCAAAACCTGGGCGAGATGCTCAACCAGGTTCAGTACCGCCACGACAGCATCATCATCAACAAAGACGGCAAACCAGTCGCTGCCCTGATCGATGCCGAGCTGTTCAAGCGCATACGGCAGATGCAGGACCGGTTTGAAGCCTTGAGCCAGCGACTGGCCGACAACTTTTCCCATTTGAGCGAAGAAGAAGGCATGGCCGAGATCGATGCCGTGGTGGCTCAAGCGCGTCGGGCATCGTGAACCGCTTGCGCGTCGTGATCGACACCAATGTGCTGGTGTCGGGCGTGGCCTATCCGCACAGCGTGCCAGGGCGCATCCTGCAGGCTTGGCATGTGGGATCGGTTGAGGTCTTTCTTTCCAGATTCATCCTTGACGAGGTGGCCCGCGTCCTGCCACGCATGCCTACCGCTGGTTTCTCACCGTACGAGGCCCGTGACCTGGCCGATACCTTGGCGCTGCAGGCCCAGATCGTCGAACCGGCGAACCTCCAGGAACCCGCATTGCGCGACACCTGTGACCTGCCTGTGCTTGGCACCCTGGCGGCTGCCGAAGCCCAGTACCTGATCACCGGCGACAAAGACCTGTTGGCGCTGTCCGACCGCTATCCCATCGTCACGCCAGCCCAGTTCTGGGCCCGGCATGGCTTTTGAATTCTTCCTTCCGGTATCACCACCATGACCCTCACAAGCACCCGCTCCATCGGCCCCTTCCAGGTCAGCCCCATCGGCCTGGGCTGCATGAACCTCAGCCATGCCTACGGCCAGCCGCCCGCCTTCGAAGATGCGGAGCGCCTGCTGCTGCGCGCACTCGACCTCGGCGTGACCCTGTTCGACACCGCCGCCCTGTACGGCTTTGGCGCCAATGAAACCCTGGTCGGCCAGGTGCTGGCCAAGCACCGCAGCCGGTTCATGCTGGCCAGCAAGTGCGGCATGCAGGGCGTGCAGTTCCCCGACGGCATGAAGCGCGTCATCGACGGCCGCCCCGAGACCCTGCGCGCCAGCTGCGAGGCCAGCCTGAAGCGCCTGCAGACCGACGTGATCGACCTGTACTACCTGCATCGCTGGGACAAGCAGGTGCCGATCGAAGACTCGGTGGGGGCGCTGGCCGATCTGGTGCGTGCCGGCAAGGTGCGTGCCATCGGCCTCAGCGAAGTCTCGGCCGGCACCCTGCTCAAGGCCCATGCGGTGCACCCGATAAGCGCGGTGCAGACCGAGTATTCGCTGTGGACACGCAACCCCGAGATCGCGGTGCTGCAGGCCTGCCGCGACATCGGTGCCGCCTTTGTCGCCTTCAGCCCCGTGGCCCGCGGCTACCTGACCGGCCGGGTGCGCGATGTGGCAGCCTTTGATGCCAAGGACATCCGCCGCGCCATGCCGCGCTTTGCCCCCGACAACTACGCCGCCAACCTGGCCCTGCTCGACGGCGTGGCCGAGGTGGCGCAGGCCGCCGGCTGCACCCTGGCGCAAATGGCCCTGGCCTGGCTGCTGCAGCGTGGCGATCACATCATCCCCATCCCGGGCACCACCCGCATCGACCACCTGGAGGAAGACCTGGGCGCGCTGCAGGTCACGCTCAGCGCCGAACAGATGGCCCGCCTCGACCAGTTGATCAACCGGCATACCGTGAAAGGCCCGCGTTACAACGCCGGCAACCAGGTCGAGATCGACACCGAGGAGTTCCCGGCATGAGAGCCGACCGCCGGCGCAGCCTGCAAGCCCTGCCCGCCCTGGCCCTGATGGTGGCCTGCGGGGCCAGGGCCGAAAACGCAGCCTTTCCGCAGCGCCCCATCACCTTGCTGGTGCCGTTTGCGGCCGGTGGGGTGGCCGATCTCACGGCCCGCATCGTGGGCCAGGCCATGGGCGCCCTGCTCAAGCAGCCAGTGGTCATCGACAACCGACCCGGTGCTGGTGGCGTGGTCGCCACCACCCTGGTGGTCAACGCCCCATCGGATGGTCATACCCTGCTGCTGATGAGCAATGCCAGTGCCGTCAGCGTGCACCTCTTCAAGAAGCTTCCTTACGACGTGACGCGTCAGTTGGCTCCCGTGAGCACCCTGGGCTTCTTCGACCTGGGACTGGCCGTACCGGCCTCGTCACGTTTCAAGAGCCTCGCCGACCTGCTGGCCTATGCCAAGGCCCAGCCCGGCCGCCTGACCCTGGGCAGCATCGCCCCAGGCAGCACCCAGCACCTGGCCGCCGAGCTGTTCAAGTGGCGCGCCGGCATCGAGGCCACGGTGGTGCCCTACAAGGGCTCACCGGCGCTGATCAACGCCCTGCGCGCCGGCGAGGTCGATGTGGGCTTCGAAATCCTCAGCCCGCTGCTGCCGCAAGTGAACGCCCAGGCCCTGCGCCTGCTGGCCGTCACCGGACCGAAGCGCTTCGCCGGCCTGCCCCAGGTGCCCACCGTCAAGGAGCAGGGCCTGGCCCAATAT
>RXJO01000317.1 GCA_003987795.1 Curvibacter sp. | reverse complement strand
CCCTGCGTCATGCATCCGCTTCAGGCCACGCGCACCATCGTCACCCATGCCCGTCAACAGCATGCCCAGGGCGTCAGCCCCTGCGCATTCGGCTGCCGATTTGAACAAGACATCCACCGAGGGGCGATGCCGGTTGACCGCTGGGCCGTCACTGACCACAGCGAAGTACTGGCCGGCGGCCTTGCGCAAGTGCATGTGGCGTCCGCCAGGGGCAATCAGCACCAGGCCACGTTCCAGGCGGTCCCCATCGCGGGCCTCGCGCACATTCATGGCACAGCTCTGGTTCATGCGTTCAGCGTACATGGCTGTGAATTTCTCAGGCATGTGCTGGGTGATCGCAATGCCCGGTGCATCCGAAGGCAGGGACGTCAGGATCTGCTCCAGCGCCTGGGTGCCGCCGGTCGAGCTCCCGATCACCACCGGCTTGTTGACCGCATAGGCATGCAAGACCTGGCCCGCAGAGGTGTTCATTGCGGCTGCTTCATTGCTGCGGGAAGGGGCACGCAGCCGAGGGCGCGCCCGTGAGGCCTCCAACAGGGCCTGGATCATTTCGGCCCTTGAGGTCTCCAGAAACTGCTTCAGACCCAACCTGGGCTTGGCCACCACCGACACAGCCCCAGCGGCCAGGGCATCCAGGGCGACCTTGCTGCCCTGCTGGCTGAGGCTGGAGCAGATGACCGTTGGGATGGGATCGCTGCCCATCTGTCGGCGCAGGAACGTCAAGCCGTCCATGCCGGGCATCTCGATGTCCAGCAAGAGCACGTCTGGGCGCTGTTGCTGCAGGCTGCGTTGCGCAATCAGAGGATTGGGCGCACTGCCCAACCACTCGATCCCCTGCACATCCTTGAGCAGGTAGGCCATGGTTTGCCGCATCACGGCCGAATCGTCGATCAGAAATACCTTGATGGGCGCCGTCATTGGGGGCCTCCTTGTTTCATCATTCGATCACCTGGACCGGCATCACATCGATGTCCGGTGCTGGGTTGCCTACGGTCCAGATCACTTTGCGGTAGTGAGGCCCGCCCACCGACTCGCCGACGATCTTCAGGCCCAGGCTGTGCAGCTGTTCACGCGCCCACTGGACATTTGCTTCCCCGATCGGCTTGTCAATGGCTTGCTGCGGAAACATATTGCCGCCGCCACACAGCCAGGCATGGCATTTCGAGAATGCATAGCCCTTGGCCACCATCAGTTCAAGCATGCGCTCCAGAGCGGCCGGACCATAGCGGGTGTCGCCCGGGTGAGCACCCCGTCGGTTGACCGCGTGAACGATGTGACACATCACGCCCACCGTGCGTTGCGGATCGCTCAGCAGCACCGCCACACACGAGCCCAACAAGGTATCCAGCCGCTCTCCGCGCTCAGCCAGCGCCACATCGCCGGGGTGAAGCCATTGGATTCGTTGCGGTGACAAGGGCAGCGGGCCGACAGGCCGGATGGGGTCGATTTCGGTCATGACGCGCTCATGCTGCCTTGCGGAAGACGCCCGGCGCCAGCACCTGCAATGGGGTCCGGCAAGGGGGTCGCCCCTCAGCGGTGCCGACAAAGAAAAGACCGCCTGGCTTCAGTGTGGCCAACACCCGATCGACCACCGTCTGTTTGGTCGGCGCGTCGAAGTAGATCAGCACGTTGCGCAGGAACACCGCGTCGAACGGGCCCAGGCCCGTATACGAGCTGGTCAGGTTCAGTTGGCCGAACTGCACATGGGCACGCAGCTCCGGCTTCATCAGCACCTGGCCCTCAGCCGGGCCTTCGCCGCGCAGGCAGTGGCGACGCAGGCGCTCGGGGCTCACAAAACGCAGCCTGTCCACCGGGTAGACGGCGGCACGCGCCGCGCACAGCACACGGTGGCTGATGTCGCTGGCGGTGATCGACCATTTGACCGACAGCTGACCGCAGGTCTGCATGTCTCTGAGCAGCATGGCAAGACTGAAGGCCTCATCACCAAAGGAGGAGGCCGCGCTCCAGATGGACAGGGGGCCGCGCGGCGGCTGTGCCTGCAGCTGCTTTTGCAGCAACTCGAAATGCAGGGGCTCGCGAAAGAAGTAGGTCTCGTTGGTGGTCAGCAGGTCCACTGCCATCTGGAATTCAGCCCCCTCTTCAGGGTCATCCAGCAGGGCGGCGTAGTCATCAAAGCCTGCCAGGCCCAGGCGCTGCAGGCGAGTGGCCAGGCGTGATGACACCAAGGCCTTCTTGTGGTCCGGGAACGACAGGCCGATGCTGTCGTGCAGCAGCGTGCTGATGCGCCTGAAACACGCATCACTGAGTTGAGGCATGGTCGGCGCTCAGTGTCGGAGGGCTGACGATGCCGCCGGGGCCATGCTGGCCATGACTTCGATGTCCAGGGCCTTGGCGGGCTCCAGGATGATCAGGAAGCGGTCGGCCACCTTGCCCATGCCCTGGATGAACTCGCGTTCGATCGAACTGCCAAAGGGCGGTGGGGGTTCGATGTCGTGGGCGGGAATGTCGATCACCTCATTGACTGAATCCACCTGCAGGCCGAGCTCGATGGTGCTGCCCTCGAATGCGGTCTGAAAGATCACGAAGCAGGTCTTTTTCCCAAGGATGGCCGGGGCTTTGCCCAGGCGGGCCTGCAGGTCGATCACGGGCACCACGGCGCCGCGCAGATTGATCACGCCACGCACGAACACGGGCATCAGCGGAACCGGGGTCATGGCCACCGGCTGGATGATCTCGCGCACGGTGCAGATGTCCATGGCGTAGAACTCGTCGCCCAGGACGAAGGTCAGATACTGGGCCGCAGGGGCCTGCGGCGCCGCTTCGTGGCGGCTGGAGACTTGGCGAATGCTCATGGGATGCCTTATGCAATTGCCGATCTCAATAGGGCCGGAAATGGGCCTCGTGGCCACCACCGCGCAGGGCCGGACTGGCCAGGCGCGGCGCGGTGCTGGCGTCGCTGAAGCGGCGGCGCTTGGGGCTTTCCAGCTCCGGGCGACGCACGGGCACTGGCGTCAGCTCGGGCTCGCCGACGTTGAAGAAGCTGATCACGTCTTGCAACTGCTCGGCCTGGCCCGACAGCTCCTCCGAGGTGGCGGCCAACTCTTCCGAGGCTGAGGCGTTTTGCTGCGTGGCCTTGCTGAGTTGGTTCATGGCACTGCCGATCTGGTTGACGGTGGTGCTTTGCTCCTCAGAAGCAGCGGTGATCTCCTGCACCAGGTCCGAGGTGCGCTTGATCGAGGGCACGATCGCGTCCAGCAGCTTGCCCGCATGTTCTGCGGTGGACACGCTGTTGCCTGCCAGATCGCCGATCTCTTTGGCAGCCTCCTGGCTGCGCTCGGCCAGTTTGCGCACCTCGGCAGCCACCACGGCAAAGCCCTTGCCATGCTCGCCGGCACGCGCCGCCTCGATGGCCGCGTTCAGGGCCAGCAGGTTCGTCTGGTAGGCGATGTCGTCGATGATGCCGATCTTGGAGGCGATCTGCTTCATGGCCTTGACGGTGTCGACGACCGCATGGCCGCCTTCCTCGGCCTCACCCGAGGTCTTGGTGGCCATGGAGTCGGTCACCTTGGCGTTGTCGCTGTTTTGCGCGATGGAGGCCGACATCTGCTCGATCGAGGCGGTTGTTTCTTCCACGGACGCCGCCTGCTCGCTGGCGGCTTGCGACAAGGACTGGGCCGTGGCGCTCACCTGGCCGGCAGCCCCGCCCAGGGCCTGGGCAGCGCTGCGCACCTCTTCGATGATGCCGGCCAGCTTTTCGCAGGTGGCATTGGCGTCGTCCTTGAGTTGGTTGAAGGTGCCTTCGGCATCACGTTCGATGCGCTGGGTCAGATCGCCGTTGGCCATGCCGCTGAGCACCCGGCCCACATCCTCGATGATCTGGCCCAGCTTTTCGCAGGTGGCGTTGGCGTCGTCCTTCACCTGGCCGAACAGACCCGTGTAGTCGCGCTCGATGCGCTGCGACAGGTTGCCGGCCGCCAGTCCGCCAAAGGTGCGGCTCACGTCTTCGAAGATCACGTTGGTGGTCTCCATCAGCGAGTTCACGCCCTCGCACAGCACCGCGATCGGCCCCTGCTTGCCCGCCAAGGGAATGCGTTGCGACAGGTCGCCGGCCCGGGCGGCCGAAGTCACTTCCTGGGCTTCCTCGACCGCACGGCTCAGCATGCGCGCGGCATTCACCTGTTCGGTGGTATCGGTGGCATACAGCACCACCTTGTAAGGGCGC
Source organism: Curvibacter sp. (assembly GCA_003987795.1). Lineage (GTDB taxonomy): Bacteria > Pseudomonadota > Gammaproteobacteria > Burkholderiales > Burkholderiaceae_C > Curvibacter. The sequence continues at coordinate 24,787 of RXJO01000317.1, read as the reverse complement.
CCATTCAGATCCAGGATGGGGTTGTAGGAGGACTGCAGCCAGACTTCGCGGCCGCCCTTGGCCAGGCCTTTGTGCAGGCCGGCGTCGTAATCGCCGCGGCCAAGCTTGTCCCACAGCAGGCGGTACTCAGGGCTCTGGCGGATTTCGGGGGCGACGAACAGGCTATGGTGCTGATTTTTCAGCTCGGCCGAGGTGTAGCCCATGGTGTGCAGGAAGTTCTCATTGGCCCCCAGGATGTTGCCCGCCATGTCGAACTCGATCACCGCCTGCGACTTGCCCACGGCCAGGATCTGACCTTCGTAATCTGCGGCCTGCAGGCGCTGCGCGGTCACGTCGGTGGCAATGTTGACGATCTTCACCACCCGGCCCATCTCGTCCTTGACGGGGGCGTACACAGCCTGAAGCCAGACCTCTTCGCCGGTCTTGGTGAGGTGCTTGTACACATCGGATTGGTGCAGGCCGGCGTTCAGGTCGCGCCAGAACTGTTCGTGTTGCTGGGCCAGCCCTGGGCTGTCCTCGACGAACATGCGGTGGTGGCGGCCAGCGATTTCATCCTGGCGGTAACCGAGGGTGCTCAGAAAGCGGGCATTGGCATGCAACACGTGGCCGCCCAGGTCGTACTCGATGTACGCGTAAGCGCTGTCAATCGCACCCAGGACCCCCATGGCGTTGTGGCGTTCGATCTCGGACTGGGTGATGTCGTAGCGCACGCCCAGGTATTTGCGGGGCTTGCCGTTCTCACCCATGATCGGAGCCACCACCGCGTCCACGTAGTAGGGTGTGCCGTCCTTGGCCCGGTTCTTGATCACACCGCGGAACATGTTGCCCCGTCCGATGGTCGACCACAGCTGCTTGAAAGTCTCCTTGGGCATGTCGGGGTGACGCGTGGTGTTGTGGGGTGCGCCAATCAGCTCGCTGCGGCTGTAACCCGAGACCTCGGTGAACTTGTCATTGATGCTGAGGATGTCGCCTTTCAGATCGGCCTCTGACACGATGCTGGTCAGATCCATGATGCTGGTTCGCACCTTGAGTTCGGCCTCGACCTCCTTCAGGCGGGCCCGGGTTTCTGCGAGCTCCGCCTCGGCCGCCTGGCGGGCCAGTTCCTGCGCTGCCAGGGCGGTGCTGAGCTGCTCGAATTGGGCGCCACTGAACAGGCGTGTCATCAGGGTAGGTTGATAGGTGCTCATTTGGCGGGTCCTTCGATGGAGATGGCGTTGTGGGGGTGGGCGAGACCAGGCTCGCGACTGCCTGCGGCACGCAGGCTGTGTTCGGATTGGGTGGCCAGGGCATTCAAGGCAAGGGTGTCCAGGATCAGGGCCACCTCGCCACTGCCCAGAATGGATGAACCCGAAATGCCACGCAGGCGCTGGAACAGGCGACTCAGAGGCTTGATCACGGTCTGGTATTGGCCCAGCAACTGATCGGCTTCCAGACCGAAACGGTGTGGGCCGGCCTTGACCACCACGATGCTGACGCGTGTGGTCGGCGGGGCATTCAGCTCGTTGAGCTCATACAGCGTGCGCAGCCGCAGCACGGGCAGCAGTTCGCCACGCAATGGCATGCAATAGCGGCTGCCGCGCTCGACAGCTGACGGCTCGACCGCTTGGCTCTCCACCACTTCGACCACTGAATCCAGCGGCAGCACGAAGCGCGAGGCGGCGACGCGGATCAGAAAGCCATCGATGATGGCCAGGGTCAGCGGCAGCCGGATCTCGATTTCGGTGCCCTGGGTCTCTTCGCTGTACACCGTCACATTGCCCCGCAGGGCTTCGATGTTCTGACGAACCACGTCCATGCCCACGCCACGGCCCGACAGGTTGGTGACCTGTTGCGCCGTTGAGAAGCCAGGCTCGAAAATCAGTTGCAGGATCTCGGCATCGGTCGGCTCGCTGCCGGGCTCGACCAGACCCCGCTCGAGGCCCCGCTGCAGCACGCGCTGGCGATCAATGCCCCGGCCATCGTCACGGATGCTGATCAGGATGCTGCCGCTGTCATGTCGAGCACTGAGGCGCAGGCGTCCCTGGGGAGGTTTGCCCTGGCGGGTGCGCTCAGACGCCGGCTCCAGGCCATGGTCCAGGCTGTTGCGCACCAGGTGCATCAGCGGGTCGGCAATCTTCTCGACCACCGCCTTGTCGAGTTCAGTGTCACCGCCCTCGATTTCGAGCAACACGTCCTTGCCCAACTCGGCGGCGGTGTCGCGCACCACACGGCGGAACCGATTGAAGGTGCCGCCGATGGGCACCATGCGCAACTGCAAGGCGTTGTCCCGGATGTCCTGGATCAGATGACCCATGAGTTGATGGGCCTCGAGCAGAGCCTGGTGCTGGGTTTGCGCCGCCAGCAGGCCCGCACCGGCGGCAGCCGTGACCAGTTCACCCAGGAGATTGATCACCGCATCAAGGCGGTCGGCCGGAATGCGCAGGTAGCGCTGCTCCTCATGCGCCGGATCGCGTGGGCGTTGCTGCTTGAGCACGGCGGCATCAACCACCTCAGGCGGGACACCCGCATGGTCGCTCAAGATCTGACCCAGGCGCGGGGCGTCAGCCTCGCTCTCTCGCTGGCGCACCTCCGCCTGCAATGCCAGGCCGTGGGCCAGTTGGCTCTCGCTGACAGCCCCAGCACCCACCAGCAACTCGCCAAGGCGGGGGTGATCCGGCAACGTCTCGAGCTGGTCCAGGGTGCGCTGGAGACCGAGTTCGGGTGGCGTGAGCTGCAGTTCGCAATCTTCTCGGATGAAGCTGAAGGCATCATCAATCGCCGCTTGAGGCTGTTCCGAACGCATGGTGACCGTGCAGTTCAAATAGCAGCTCTCGGGTTCGAGGGCCTCGAGCGTGGGAACCGCGCTGCGCTCACTGTGAACTTGCAGGATGTGGGTACGACCCGCCAGGTAGCGCAGGACGTTGAGTGGGTCCATGCCGTTGCGCAGGCAGTCGCGACCGAAACGGGCCGACAACACCCAGCGGCCAGGGCGGCCGGCAGATTCGGTGGCCAGGGCCGGAGGGCTGCCGCCCTGCTCCGCAGGGGATGGGGTCGGGGTGGTGGTGGCCAGAGCGGCTTGCAGTTGCTGCACCAGGGCTTCCCGGCGGGCCTGCTGGGCGCCATCGTCGCTGGCCTCGCCTGCGGCCTGGTTCACCAGCGCCAGCACCTGATCGCTGCAGGCCAGCAGCAGCGAGCTCAGGTCGGCCGTCAAATGCAAGCGGCCTTCACGCAACTGATCCAACAAGGTCTCGATGTGGTGGGTGAATTCGACCACCTGCTCCAGACCGAACAGACCTGCTGAGCCCTTGACTGTATGGGCGCAGCGGAACAGGGCATCCAGGTGCTCACGGTCGGCAGGGGCTTCTTCGAGCTCCAGCAGCAGTTGCTCGATTTGGCTGACCTGCTCACGCGCCTCGCTGATGAAGGCAGGCAAGGCGGCGGCCAGAAAATCGAAATCGTCGTCGCCTTGGCTCATGCGGGCATCTCCTGCGGCACCAGCCGGAACCAGCTGGTGGCCCCCAGGTCGTTCAGGCCCGCGCGCAGGTGGGCACTGGGCTGCTGCAGCTCCAGCACCTGGCCCTGCTCGGCCAATGTGTTGGCCAGTGCAGCCAGAACCTGCAAGCCGGCGCTGTCGACCTCATCGACTGAAGCGCCTCGGAGACAGGCTGGGCTGGCAGCCTGCTCGGAGCGGGCCTGCAGCCAACCCAGCAGCGCCTGCCGGGTGCTGTCTGCGGTGTAGATCGTCAACTCCGAGGGGAGCTCGAATGCTGTGCTCATGGCTTGGCCTCTCAAGCCAGGGCCAGCTTGGAGGTGGCGTCCAGCAGCACCTGAGGGCTGAAGGGCTTGACGATCCAGGCCTTGGCGCCGGCGGCACGCCCCTGCTCCTTTTTCTCGGCCTGACCTTCGGTGGTGAGCATCACCACCGGGGTGAACTTGTAGCGAGGGAGTTGCTTGACACGGGTCAGGAAGGTGATGCCGTCCATGCGGGGCATGTTCACGTCGCTGACGATCAGGTTGATCTTGCGACCGTCGAGTTGGCGCAGGGCGTCTTCACCGTCCACGGCTTCCAGCACCTGGTAGCCGGCACGGGTCAGGGTCAGGTTCACGACTTGGCGCAGGGACGAGGAATCGTCGACGATCAGGATGGTCTTGCTCATGCGGGTCTCCGAATGAAATGAGTGGGTGTCAGAAGTAGGTGGCGTCGCCTGCGCCTGCGCGGTCCAACTGCAACTGGTGCTGTTCGACGGTGGTGTAGCCTGCGCTCAACAGGGCTTCCCATTCAGCGTCATCGGGCCAATCGCCTTGGGTGGCGGCCAGGCTCAGGCGCTCGTTGACGCTTTGCATGGACTGCATCACCTGATCCAGGATCTGGTGCACCCGGTCTTGAAACTGGAAGGACACCATCATCTGTTCCACCAGACCGCGCACCGCCAGGCTGCTGGCGTCGAGCTCATCGGCACGCTGGCTGAGCAGCTCCACCGTGCTTTTCACACGCTGCAACACTGATTCGACGGTGTTCTGCGAGCGATGGACCAGCTGCGCATCCGCCTCGGTGCTGCTGGCGGTCTCGTCGAGCGTGCGCTGAACCTGCTCACCGAAGGCCTGCACCTGATCGCCAATGCGCTTGCCGGTGTCACCCGAAGCGGTGGACAGACGCCGCACCTCGGCCGCGACCACCGCAAAGCCGCGGCCCGAAGGGCCGGCGCGGGCCGCTTCGATGGCTGCATTGACCGACAACAGGCCGGTCTGGCGGGCGATCAGAGCCACGTCATCGGCCATGCCGCGCAGGCCGGCCGAGGTGGTGTTCAAGGAGAGCACCGTGGCCAACATGCGGTCGCGCGAGGCGACAAAACTGCTGAAGTGCTGGATCAGCAGGTGCAGTTCGGCCTCGCATTGGCCCAGGGTTTCGAATTGCTGACCCGCCTGGCTGCCGTCGGGGGTCTGGGTGATGCGGTCGAGCTGATCGAGGATGGCGACAAAGCCCTGCAACAGCTCGTCAGTACCCTGGCGCATTTGGGATTGGGCACTGTGCACGTGCACCGACCAGCGATCGGTGGCCTGAGCCAGACGCTGGCTGAACAGGGTCACCGTGGACGGCACCTGCCGCGAGGTCGAAGCCTGGCGTGCCTGGCGCGCCTGCCAGCCCTGATGGCCCAAGCTCAGGCAGAGCAGGCTGATCCCGCCGATCCAGGTGAACACGGCTTGACCGCTCACCATGCCATACACCCAGAAAGCGCCGCAGATCAGGCACGCGGAAGTGATGCAGGCCACCAGCCGTGTGCTGGCAGCATGGCTCCAGCCGCTTTGATCAATGTGATTTGATTTTTTTGACATTGGCTAGCATTTTGACAAACAATGCCACGAAATGTCAATATTGCAGCTTTAAAACAGCTCAAATGATTCTTTGATTCATTAATTCGTCCGGAATTCGGTACCTCAGGCGAATTAATTTGATTTATATGATTCGCTCGGGCGGAGCAGAGATCTCCGCGCTGGGCAGGCGCAGCGCCTGACCGAACGGCAAAGCCGCAAGGAACAAGGTCTCTACAAAGGGAGGTGGCGCCTTCACGCGGGCCCTCAGGAAGAAATCGGTGATCGGCTCCATCATGGGGGCCTGCCCGGGGCCGAGAATCCAAGCCAGACCGTTCAGCTCACACCACACCAGGGGCTGGCGCTCCAGCCTGCGGGCCAGCTCCCGATGGGCGATGAGGCGAGCCACCTGGGGGTAGCGCACTTCGTGCTGACCCGGTCCATAAAGAGAGCGGCTGCTCCCCAAAGGCGGCCGTCAATCGATCCCGCCTGTTCTCCAACCACCATCCATGCAAAAACCACTGCAGGCGGATGCCAACCCGCCATTTGCTGCAGGAGACCTGGTGCATGGCGTACGGAGCTGCTTCCAATCTGAATCTCGGCCGACTTCGATTCCACAAGGCCTACCTGTTGCTTGCGCTGGCGGCCAGCCTCGTGCCCAGTCGGGCATGTTTCGCGCAACTCTACAAATGGACGGACGGCGGCAAGACCCATTACAGCGATCAACCGCCGAGCCATCGAGACGCTCAGATCCTGCGCATCCCCACGCCCCCGCCAACGCCTGCACCATCGCGAACGGGCCCCCCCCCCAACCCTGAACCGCCTGCCGAGACCTTGGATCCGGCGCGCGCACCGCCCCTGCAGGATCAGCGGACCGGTCAAAAGCCAGAGCTTCCAACCAGGGATTCATCATGTGAATCTGCTTGGAGACAATACATGGTCAGTCAAGCCTGTTTCATGCCCTACAGGCGACGGAACGGGTCCCTCCGTGAGGAGGCCTGGACCGTTTGCAACGATGTACCAGACCCGAATCCAAGGTGCGGCCCCGCACCGATCCAGGATGTTGAAACGAGCCGGTAGCTGCTGAGCGGCCGCAGACAGACTCGACTGCCAGAGTTGCAGAGACTGGGCAGAGCCCCGGTACGTCAGGCTCTGATTCAAATGACTTGCATCAAAATCTGGCCAAACGGTCAATTTATGATGGCGCCCGCGGCATCGGTCAGACTCACGTCATCCATGTCATTTCATCGTCAGTGATTCGTTGCGCCGGAGGGATGGATGCGCCTGGATGAGACATTCGATCTGGATTCGATCGTGCTGCCCGGCACGACCGGCATCCAGACTTACCCCTTGCCGGGTCAGGTGGGTTCCAGCTTCATCTCGCAGTGGGCCGGCCCAGCTCATCAAGCTTCGAGCGCAGGCACGCCTTACCTGAGCGTCGCCGTGTTCCCGCATGCCGAGAGAAAGCAGGCGATGTTCAACTTCGGCCAGGGCTGGAAGGACAGATTCTGCGACGATGCCCATGCGATCTATGTCACCCCGCCGAGCACGCCCCATGAATGGAAGATCGACGGGGCGCTGATGGTGGTGATGTTGTCCATCTCGATGTCCCAGATCCAGGCGGTGATCGAGGAGTTGGAAATCAGCGAAGACGCGCTCGATCTGGTCAGGCCGCTGGCCGAAAAAGGGTATGCAGACCCCTTGGTGCACGACCTGATCTTGCGACTGTGGACCTTGGTCAGGACGGGGACCCACTGCCCTCCGCTCTTCTTTCAAAGCAGTCTGGTGTGCATCCTGCACAGCGTCGCCTCGAAGATCACGCAGCGGGCCGGCGTGCCGCCCAAGCACTTCAATGGTCGCGATCTGCAAAAGCTGCTCGACATGATCGAGGACCGGATCAGCGACAACCTCAGCCTCAACGAGCTGGCCGCTTTCGCCAAGACCAGCAAGTTCCATTTCATCCGCTTGTTCAGCGAGGCCACCGGAAGAACGCCCTATCAATACATCCAGCATCGCCGCATCGAGCGGGCGCGCCTGCTGCTGATGACCACGGATCAGCCTGTGGCCGACATCGGCTTGTCGGTGGGTTTTGGCGACGCCCCGAATTTCTCCCGCACGTTCTCGCGCCAGGTGGGCATGAGTCCGACGCAATACAGGCTCCGAGCAGGCTGACGGGAGGCCCTCGGGCCCCGAGCGCAGGCTCTGCGAACCGAGGTCGTCATCTCCCAAGACCCAGTGATCCCACAGCACTTGATTGGGGCCAGACGAGAGACCTGCGCCCCATCACCGCATGCGCCGATCAACCGATGGGTGGATTCAATTCAACTCAGCCAACGATGGCGATTCGATCTCGCCACCCCAGAGCCGGAAACCGGACAGGAAGCCCGCAGACATGATGCTGGGAAGCAGCCAGCCGAAATCCGCGGATCAGCGTCCATCCCGGTCGACCCTGAGATGAAAGACCGGGCGTTCATGGTCTGATCCAGACAAAGCAGGGCAGGCATTCAATTTGAGCCCCCCAATGGAACGTCCACAGCACATCAGGGGCCAGCATCTGGCACCGGCATCACTGGACCCAATTTCATGTCGATCCACTCAACTGGACTCGCAGCACCGCGTTCTCGCTACCGCAGTACAGCACGTTGGAACTGGCTGCCACAACAGATGTGATCGAGCCCAGACTACCGGGCAATGCGCCCAGTTTCACGCCAAGAATACGTGAATCTTCCACGCCTGCTACCACTGTCGATGAGCCGTTTGGCAAGACCTTTCGGATCACCTTGCCGTTTGCCACCCACAATCCGCCAGAACCGTCCGACGCGCAAGCGCCATCGACCTGGTCTCTTCTCAGGAGCCAGGCCGGTGCCCCCAACGCACCGTCAAAACGACGGATGCCGTAGTCACTCGACACCCATATCGCGCCCTCAGCAGCGCTTGCCAGATGGACATGTCCGACGAAGTAGCTGGCATCTTCGCCATACGAAAGGTTCGTCCCATAGAAAGAGCCCATGGTGACACGCCCGGGCGTACCCGCCAAAGTGCTGACCAGTCCACCGGGTGTGATCCTTCGCAGTGTCCCTCCATAGGTGTTACGGTAAGTGCTGAAGCTCACGGCCGCCACGTCTGGCTCATCCGCCACATACAGGTTGCCAGCCGAGTCCAGCGCGAGTCCCCTTGGGCGGGCGAAACTGGCCGCGGTACCCAGCCCGTCGGCAAAGCCGAGCACGCCAGCTTGCCCGGCAAACACTTCCTGTACCCCTGACGGGCGCACCTTGATGATGGCCCGGTCTCGTACTCCGTAGAAATTGCCCGATGCATCGACCGCCACGTCGCCTTCAGACGGGAAGTTGGTGAACCATGTAGACACCACGACGGCTCCGCCGGTGGTGCCTGCGACAGCGACCTTGCGCAGGGTCTTGGCTAGGGTATCGACCACATACACCTGACCGTTGGGGTCGATGCAACTGGGGCCCATGTTGGCAAAACGAGCCAGGATGCCTTCGCCGTCAACGCGGCCCGCTTGGGGAGCCATTCCGGCCCAGGCAGAAACCTCGCGGGTCGCCAGGTCGATGCGTCGAATCATGCCATTCTGATTGTCGGCCACAAACAATTGGCCATTTGCAGCCAAGCCAAGGCCGATCGGAAGATTGAAACGCGCTTCGGCGCCGATGCCTTCTGCGTAACCCGCCTCCGCAAGGCTACCGGCCACCAGCGTGGTAGAGCCGTCCAGCGCCAGTCGGACCACACTGTGGCCACGAAGTGTGTAGAGCGCATCGACTGCTGTGCCTTGAACAGTCCACACATCAGAGGGCACAGCGCCTGCAAGGGTTGACACCGTGCCGTCGGGCAAGACCTTGCGCCAGGTATTGCCATCAATGACCAGCAGACTGTCATCTGCGAGCACCAGCAACAGGCGCGGTGCCGCAAAACCGGCCACGCTACCGATGCCGTCAACCAGCGTCACCTGGGAGGGATTGCCCGCCACGGTGCTGACCGTGCCATCCGGCGCCACTTTACGCACGGCACGGTTGTAGCTATCTATGAAGTACAGGTTGTCCTTGCTGTCAAACGCAGGCGACTGGGGCAGGCCCAAGCGGGCGGAAGTCGCCGCACCATCCAGCAACCCACCACCCACGGGACCCGCAGTGCCCGCAAAAGGGATGTAGGCACCGTTCACCAATTTGTAGATGACTGGGGTACCTCTGCCGATGGCATACAAATCACCTTTGCTATCGCAAGCCATGCCCAGAAAAAAGGAAGGAAAGCCGGAAGGAAAGTCCGGTAGAAACATGGCATCGCGCTGCGCGGATACTTTTCCGGTCCGCTCGCCGCCAAAATACACCGTGCCCTCTTTGCTGGCCACCACCTGACCCAGTGACGGCAATCGAGCCAGGGTGCCACGGCCCTCCAGCATGCCCATGCCGCCCAAACCGCCGGCGAGCAAGCTGATGCCACTGCTCGCTTTCACAGTCAAAGTGGCCGCGGTGCTTTCCACCTGGCCTGCCGAGTTGCTGACGATCACCGTGTACTGTGCGCCGTCATCCGCGCCGGTGGCGACGACCCGCAGGCTGCTGCCCGTTGCCCCGCTCAATGTCACACCGTTGCGACGCCACTGGTACGTCAGATCCGCGCCCGAGGCTTCTACCCGCAAAGTGATGGACTGACCCACGATGACGCTGGCAGACTGGGGGGGCTGCGTGATCTGTGGGGCGACCGAAGGCGTGACGGTGGCATTGGAGCCACCGCCGCCACAGCCTCCCAAGGCCGATAGCCCGCTGCCGCATAGCAGGCCGGTGAACTGTCGCCGTGTCGTCAAAGTGGCCACGACGGGGCCGTGTTGCTTGATTGTCATTTCTGCTCCCTGTTGGACTGACCCCTGTCGCTGGTCCGCATAGGCCAACGAACAGGTCCGGCTCCATTGTGTCTCGAGACCAAATGCAGGAAAGACTGCCGTCAGTTGATCACTGGTGCCGAACCGCCATCATTGATGGTGACGAGGTTGCCAGCCCGTGTGCCATTCACAGGAGCGATTGCGGTGAGGAATTCATTTCGACCATGGGACGTGATGGAGCCGAGGACCCGAAGGCATCACGGATGCTTGTTGAACGATGGGCAGGTTGTCACTGGAACTGCGCGGATGCGGTCGTAAGCGACGCATCGGTGTTGGAGCGCTGATTCGGGCACTGATTGCCGGGTTGGAGGGTTACCAAAGCCTGACTCGCCCATCAGGCCTTCAGTCCCCGCAAAGCTCAAAAGCTCTCCCAATCATCGTCTGTGCCAGTCCGCACGCGCGCAGCCGAGGAGGGCCCGAGTACCGTTGGTGAACGGTACGCCGAAGGCTGATTCGCGGCTTGCCCCTCGGGGCGGAAACTTGCCGGACTGCCTGCCGCGACGGACAGCTTGTAACCGGTCACCTGGGGCTGATGGCTTACCGGCGCCGGCGCGGGTTCTGGGTACACAGACGCCAGCTTGAACACCGACACGGCGGCCACCAGTTCCTTGGCTTGCTGATCCAGGCTTTGCGCCGCCGCTGCACTCTCTTCGACCAGCGCCGCATTCTGCTGCGTGGTCTGATCGAGTTGGTTCACGGCCTGGCCGATCTGGGAGACGCCGGTGTTCTGCTCCATGCTTGCGGAGCTGATCTCGCCCACCACGTCGCTCACCCGCTGGATCGACAGCACCACATCGTCCATGGTGCGCCCGGCCTCGTCGACCAACAAGGTGCCCTGCTCCACGCGCTCCACGCTGGTACTGATCAGGGTTTTGATCTCTTTGGCGGCCTCGGCCGAGCGGCCCGCCAGGCTGCGCACTTCGCTGGCCACCACGGCAAACCCGCGCCCCTGCTCGCCTGCACGGGCAGCCTCCACAGCCGCATTCAGGGCCAGGATGTTGGTCTGGAAGGCAATCCCGTCGATCACGCCGATGATTTCCGCGATGCGTTTGGAACTCTCATCGATGCCCCGCATGGTGTGGACCACCTGCTTGACCACCTCACCGCCTTTTGAGGCCACCAGCGACGCATTGACTGCCAACTGGTTGGCGAGTTTGGCGTTGTCCGCGTTGGTGCTCACCGTGGTGCCGAACTGGTCCATGGTCGCGGCGGTTTGCTGCAAGGCACTCGCCTGCTCCTCGGTGCGCTGGCTGAGGTCGGTGTTGCCCATCGAGATCTGCGTGGAGGCCGTGGCCACGCCCTCGGCATTCGCCCGCACGTTGGCGATGACGGTGGCCAGCCTGTGTTGCATCGCCTGCATGGCCGCCATGATGCTGGTCTGATCGCCGGGCTGAAGGTGCAGGGCGCTCGTGAGGTCACCCGCCGCCACGCTCTGTGCAGCTGCCACCGCGGCATCCGGCTCGCCCCCCAACTGTTTCATCAGGCTTCGCGTGATCCATAAGCCCAGGCCCACCCCGATGATCAATGAGGCGGCCGTCAAAGTGATGAGCAGCGTGCTCGTGCCTTGGTAGGACGCGAGATTGGCATCCAGCGACTTCCTTGCATTGGCATCCTTGAGTTCGACAAGCTTTTGCATGGCCTGGTCCATCTCGTCGACCTTTTTGCTGAAGGGGCCGAACAGATGTTCAACCGATTCACGGCTGTTGCCCAGGCCTTCTTTTTGAGTGATCTTGACGAGGTCCTGCACGACCTGCAGGTACTCAGGCAGCAATCGCTTGACATCGGACAGCAGCAGCTTGCCCTGGTCGGAATAGATCAAAGGCTCCACTTTGAGCAGGTTCGCCTGCAGGGCGGCCAGGCTGGTCTCGATGCGCTGCAGAGACCGCGCACGGCGCTCTTCGCTCGGCGCAAGGATCACGTTGCGCATCGCACGACCAACAGAGAGCATGTCGATGGTGGCCTGCTTGAGCGTGGAGATGCCTTGCAACTCTTTCTCGTAAAGCATTTGATCGCGCTCGTTGATTCGCGCCATGCCCCAGATTCCGACACCGCTGACGGCCACGCCCAGGGTGCTGACCATCACAAACGACCCGATGAGCCTTTGCGCCAATTTCATATCAACCTCGACAATCAGTATTCAATGATTCAAAGAGATTTCTGGATGACCCCAGAAAACCTCCCCCACCCACAAAATGGAAGCCGATTATTTTTCAAGCGCCCAAGCTGAATTTGATTCTGATCAACTCAATGGCGATCAAATCAAAAAACGCCAACAAAACCAAAAAGCAGAATGAGCCAACTGAATTGATCAATCTCGAATACAAACCATTAAAACAACACCATCGCAAGAAATGACAAGCGCCACAACAGGTCGCAAGGACGAACATCCGAAGTCTGCTAGACGCCGCAGCCAGAGCCCACAATCACTGGCGAGCAAGCTCTGAACCAACGCCTGTCGGATTCATGCCAGGAAAGCACCGAGCATCAGCATCACCGCCCAAATTAATATCAAATTGCAGCAATTATCAACAGCCACCATCAAAGAATCACATTAACATTCGCGAATACCAACGCCAGCCTGATCAAATGAAATGAAGCCAGCTCATCTGGCGAATGGTGCAGCCTGGAGATCCATCTTGAAAAACCCGATACCAACCGAACAGGTGTATTTTCATCTGTTCTGGATGATCAGCGCCTCGTTGCTATTGGCTTTGATTCTGCTGATATGGGCAGTTTTCAGAATAATCGCCTTGAACAAAAAAATGTGGGCCGCAGCAAGTGTTCGATCCGATGATGTGCACGAACTCCTGGAAGACGGAGTCGAGATTTGAAACCCCGCTGCCGCTGAGGCCGCCCATGCGGGCGGGGACCAGGGGCTGGCGCTCCAGCCGGCGATGGGCGATGGGACGCGGCACCTCGGGGGTAGAGCACTTCGTGCCGCTGGCCTGTCATGTCGAGCGCGGCCGAGGCTCGACCCACCACACAATCGAGCTCTCACCAGCGCAGAAAGGATGGAGCCAAGTGGAGACCATTTATCTTTTGACGGCCTTGGGCGCCGTCGTGGCGGGCTTTGTGCAGGGTCTTTCCGGCTTCGCGTTCGGCCTGGTCGCCATGTCGTTCTGGGCCTGGGCGCTGGAGCCCAGGCTGGCCGCCTGTCTGGCCGTATTCGGCGCGCTCACGGGCCAGATCGTGGCGGCGGTCACGGTCAGGCGTGGGTTTGACGGGAAGCTGCTGGCCCCCTTCCTGATCGGAGGCCTCGCCGGTGTTCCTGTGGGCGTCTGGCTGCTACCGCATCTGGATATGCAGGGGTTCAAGGCGGCGCTCGGTGGGTTGCTGGTGCTCTGGTGCCCCACCATGCTCTTGTCCAAGCACTTGCCGAAGCTCAGCTTCGGTGGGCGGTACGCGGACGCTGTCGTGGGCATGGCGGGCGGCTTTCTCAGCGGCATGGGGGGCTTCTCGGGCACGGTGCCCACGCTGTGGTGCACCTTGCGCGGCTTTCAGAAGGACACGCAGCGCTCGGTCATCCAGAACTTCAACCTGGCCATGCTGTCGGTCACCCTGGGCATCTACGGCGTCAACGGGCTGATCACGCGAGAAGTCTTGCCCTTTTTCGCCATCGTGGCGCCCGCCATGCTCATCCCCTCCTACCTCGGCGCCAGGCTCTACATCGGGCTCAGCGAAGCCCGGTTCCGACAGATCGTTCTGAGCCTGCTCACGGTGTCGGGTCTGGGCCTTCTGGGCTCATCGTTGCCGAAGCTGCTGGCCTGAGAGGGCCATCAGGCCGCTGACCACGATTCAGCCTGCCCGGCCGATGGTGCCGCAGCACCGCTGGCCGGGTCGGCATCCAAGGCGTCACTGAGGGGTGATGTTCGAGTCCTTGACGAACTTGGCGTAGTCCTCCCATTCGCTGCGCACGAAGCTGCTGAACTGGGCCGCCGTGCCGCCACTGATCTCCAGGCTGATCTCGGCGATCTGCTTCTTCATGTCGGCACTGGCCAGGATCTGCTGCATCTGCTCATTGAGCTTGTCGAGCACCGGACGCGGGGTGCCCGCCGGAGCGGCCAGCCCCATCCAGCCGATCGACTTGTAGCCTGTCACCCCCGCCTCGGCCACGGTCGGGATGTCGGACAGGGTGGGCAGGCGCTTCTCGCTGGTGACCGCCAGGGCGCGCAGCTTGCCACTTTTGGCATAGGGCACAGCGGTGGGCGAGGTCTCGAACATCATGTCGATCTGGCCGCCCATGAGGTCGGCCAGCGCGGGGGCGCCACCTTTGTAGGCGACGTTGAGCAGGTCGGTGCCGGTCATCTGCATGAAGCGGCGGGCCGCCACGTCCTGCGGCCCCCCCACGCCCGAGGTGCCGACGCTGAGCTTGCCCGGATTGGCCTTGGCATAGGCGATCAGCTCGCCCACGCTCTTGAAGGTCCACTTCGGGTTCAGCACCAGCACATTGGGTTGCTCGGCGATGCGGATGATGGGGGCGATGTCCTTGAGGGCATCAAAGGGCATCTTGGCGAACAGGTGGGGATTGGAGGCCAGGCCGGTCGGTGCCAGCAGCAAGGTGTAGCCATCCTTGGGGGCCTTGGCCACGAAGTCCATGCCGATGTTGGCGCTGGCGCCGGCGCGGTTGTCGACCATCACGGGCTGGCCCAGCTGGGTGGACAGCTTTTGGCCGACCATGCGCGCCACCATGTCAATGCTGCCGCCTGGCGGGTAGGGCACGACCAGGCGGATGGGCTTGCTCGGGTAGGCCTCATCGGCCTGCACGGCCGGGGCGGTGAAGGCCAGTTGGGCCAGAACCAGCGAGGCGGTCAGTCGGAACCAATTTTTCATGATGCAGCAGCCTTTCAATGTCGAGGAGGGAGGGGGTGAAACAGGAGATCGGGGTGGTGAGTGCAAGCGCGTGGCTTCAGGCCGCCGGCTGCAGGATGGGCGCCATGGCCTGTGCCCAGTCCAGCAGGGCCTCGTCGGCGAGGGCAGGCGCGGCCAGGCTCAAGCCCACGGGGGCCTCGCCAGCGGCGTGACACGGCAGCGAGAGGGCGCAGCCATCCATGAAGTTGACGATCGAGGGATTGCGCAGCACCAGGGCGTTGGTGCTGAAGTACAGCGCCTCGTCGGCCTCGAGCTCGGCCAGGCGAGGGGCCACCACCGGCACGGTGGGCATCAGCCAGGCATCAAAGCCCTGCAGCCGACCCAGGACACGCGCCTGCCAGTCGCGCCGGCGGGCTTGCAGGGTCAGGTAGGCGCGGGCCGTGAAGGGTTCACCCCGGCGGATGCGTGACAACACGCGGGGGTCGTAGCCATCCGCCCGGGCGGCCAGCAGATCGGCATGCCAGGCCCAGGATTCGGCGGCTGTGAAGCCGCCCTCAGCGTTGATGGCGGCCAGCTCGGCGAACTCCGGTGCGGGCAGCTCGACCAGTTCGGCCCCGGCGGCCGAGAGCCGGCTCAGGGCCCGGCTCCAGGCCGTTGCCACGCCAGCGTCCAGCCCGTCCAACACCACCGTGGTGGGCACAGCGAAGCGGGCCTGCCGCAGCCCGCGACGGCGCTGCACCGGGGCAGTGCCGGCCAGTACCGCGTCGACGACGCGCAGGCTGTCGACGTCGGCGGCCATCATGCCCACCGCGTCAAGCGATGGGGACAGCGGGATCATGCCCCGGTCGGGCATGCGACGCGCAGTCGGCTTGAAGCCGGCCAGGCCGCAGAAGGCCGCCGGGATGCGGGCCGAGCCGCCGGTGTCGCTGCCGATGGCGATCGTGCACATGGCCTCGCCCAGCGCCACGGCCGCGCCCGACGAGGAGCCGCCAGGGATCCGCGCCTGCTCGCGCTGCCAGGGGTTGAGGGGCGTGCCGTGATGCGGGTTGATGCCCAGGCCCGAGTAGGCGAACTCGGTCATGTTGGTCTTGCCCACCAGCACGGCACCGGCCTGGCGCAGACGCTGCACCACGCCCGCATCGGCCTGTGCCGCGGGTTGGTCACGCAGCACCACCGAGCCGGCCGTGGTCACCTGGCCTGCCACATCGAACAGGTCTTTGACCGATACCGGCACGCCTTCCAGGGGAGAGCGACAGGCCCCGGCCTGACGCACCGCATCAGAGGCGCGGGCTGCGCTGCGGGCGGCTTCGGCATAGACCTGGGTGAAGACCAAGCGGCCCTGGCCAGCCGGGTCTGCGATGCGGGCCAGGGCCTGTTCCGTGAGGGCGACCGAGGTGGTCTCACCCTGGTCCAGTGCAGTCTGAAGTGCGGTCCATGAGGTGCTCATATCGCGTCTCCTTCAAGCCACCATGGGCAGCACGCACGTGCCGTAGCCGTGTTCGATTCGGCGACCCAGCACCGGGTCTTCGAGGCACATCCGGAACTGCGTGGCGCTGCGGATGCCGCCGATGGCCACCACCGTGCCGCAGCTCATGGCCAGCCCATCCTGAGGCAGGGCCAGGGTCTGACCCAGCAGATCAAGCAGTTCCATCGGGGTGCGCAAGGCGGCCAGGGTGCCGTCCTGGTAAAGCTTCTCCTGGCCGTCCTCCTCGATCCAGGAGCGCAGGATGAGGCGGTCCCAATGGGGCAGCACCTCAGCCAGGCGCCAGGCCTGGGTGGCCACCGGCTTGGTGCAGATCTGCTTGGACCAGGCCACGCTGTGGGTCTCCAGCTGGCGATCGGTGTGGTCCGAGGCGATCGACACCCACCATTCTCCCCCCTTCACCATCAGCAGGGGCTCGACCTCGCCGGAGCTGTGTGCGCCGAGGACCTCGATGGTGCCGGCCTGGCTCAGTTGCTGGCTGGCCACCCGATAGAACAAGGGGATGGCACTGGGGCGGGGCACGCCGATGGCTTCAAGCTCCTCGATGTGGTGCTCGATGGCCGCCAAGTCGCGGCCCGTCCAGCCGGCGATGACCAGGGTGTCGATGTCGAAGTGGGCCGGCTCGGCGCCGGCATGCTCGAATGAAAGTCTCATGAAGTCTGTACTCCGTTCTTGGGCTGAAATGCGTTTGAAGTTTTTTGGACGTCCGGCTGACCAACGAAGCCCTGTGCATGCGGCTGGCAAACACTGCCTCAAGGGCATCCGCTGCGTGCGCGCTCGCACGCGTCTCTGGACGCCTGTCCTTCAAGGCCTTGTTGATGGGCCAGTCGCGCTGAGCGCCGATCAGGCCTCGGGCTCAATCGAGCTTGATGCCGGCTTCGTCGATCACCTTCTTCCAGCGGGTGGCGTCGGTTCGGATCAGCTCCACCAGCGCGGCGGGGGTGCCCCCACCGACCTCCACGTTCAGCTCGGTCAGACGGCTGCGCAGGGCCGGCTCCTGCAGGATGGCGTTCAGCGCGCTGTTGAGCTTGGCCACGATGTCGGCCGGCGTGCCGGCGGGTGCCACGAACGCGTACCAGAACGAGGCGTCGAGCGGTTTGGCCCCCGACTCCTGCACGGTCGGGATCTCAGGGTTCGCTGCCAGCCGACGCGGCGCGGTCACGGCCAACGCGCGCAGCTTGCCGCTCTTGACCATGGGCAAGGCCTCCGGGGCGATGGCGATCATCATCTGAACATTGCCAGCCATGAGGTCTTGCAAGGCGGGAGCGCCGCCCTTGTACGCGATGTGGGCGGCATCGATGCCGTTTTGCCGCTTGTAGTACTCGACCGCCAGGTGGCTGGGCGTGCCATTGCCGGCCGAGCCGTAGTTCAGCTTGCCCGGATGGGCCTTGGCATAGGCGCCGAGCTCGGCCATGGTCTTGACCGGGAGATCCGGATGCACCACCACGACGCTGGGCACGCTGCCCACCAGGGCCACGGGCAGCAGCTCCTTATACGGGTCGTACTGCAGACGAGGGCCATACAGGCCCGGGTTCACGGCCAGGCCGGTCATCGTGGACAGCAGCAGGGTGTAGCCGTCCGGAGCCGACTTGGCCACCATCGAGGTCGCGATCTGCTCGGCCCCGCCGGGCTTGTTGTCGACCACGGTGGGCTGGCCCAGTCGCTGGCTCAGGCGCTCGCCCAGGGTGCGGGCGAGGACATCGGTGAGACCGCCGGCCGAGTAAGGCACGACGATGCGGATGGGCCGGTTGGGGTAATCGGCGGCCAGGGCATGGGAGGTGGCGGCCAGCAGCAGGGAGCCGGTCAGGGCCCCCGCCCCCAGCAGCCAGGAGCGACGGTGCAGAGAAAGCGAGTTCATGGCAGTGAGGCCTTGTGGTCAGGGATGCGCAGTGCATCCAGGGGTTGAGAAATCAGGGGAGTTGGTTTGT
Organism: Curvibacter sp.; assembly: GCA_003987795.1. Lineage (GTDB taxonomy): Bacteria > Pseudomonadota > Gammaproteobacteria > Burkholderiales > Burkholderiaceae_C > Curvibacter. The sequence continues at coordinate 6,387 of RXJO01000317.1, read as the reverse complement.
CCAAAGCTCAAGCGCCGCCAGCCCTGCCCCGGGGGAATTCCCCCAGGCCTGCCAGGCCTTGGCGCGGGGTCTCAGAGGTCGGCGGCGTGCAGCTGCCAACCCAGGGCGTACAGGCTGGACGCAGCCCCTGCCGCGCCGAGCTGAGCCAGGGCCTGCTCGCGCAGGATCTGTGCGGCGGCCGGCGAGCTGGCGTGGATCAGCAGCATCGGATGCAGCACGCGGCCCTCGATCGACTCCTGGGGCAGCGGCGTGCTGAGGGCGGCGTCAGGCAGGTAGAGGCAGCTCTGCACAAAGCCGTCGGCTGCAGCGAGTTCAGCGCCGAGCTTTCGGGCCTGTTGTTCCAGCGCCTCGGCACTGCCGCCCTGGCCCAGCTCGATCACCACCAGGGCACTGCCCTGCCCCGCGCCGGTGCGTGCCAGCACCTGGCAGACACGGCGTTTGGGCGTCTGCATGCGGGCCAGATTGCTGACCGACCAGGGCGTCTGGTGCTGGAAGGCCTGTCGGTAGGCCTCGGTGCCAAACACCGCCAGCGACTCGGTGTGGTACAGCCCCAGGTAGCGCTTGGGGGCATCGATCGCCACATAGCGGGTGCCCGAGACAAAGCCCGGAATGCGTACCCGCTCCAGCACGTGCTCACGGTCGTACCAGCGGTTGTAGTCCTGGTCATGGACCGGATCGACGTCCGAGGCGACGAACAGCACGCCACGCGGAGGCGTCATCGAAGAAGGGGAAGCAAGCATGAATGGAAAGCCCTGCTGAAGATTGCAATGAGGCTTTCATGCTAGGAGCGGGGTCCGGCCAGGACAAACGAGTTTTATTGCCCTCCAGGCACAAGAAATTCTTGCGGCCAGGCGCTGCCGTGACGCCGCCCGCAGCGGCAGCGCCAGCTCAAGGCCCCGCGTGCGACGAGGCCATTGGTGGCAGATCGCAGAGAGAGCTGGTGTAGCGGTCGCTGGCCATGCACGCCAGATCGGCCACGACACGGATCGCATCCGGGCTGGCCGGCACCTGCTCGACATGGCTCACGACCAGGCGCTGGGGGGGCACCTGGGCAGGGCAGCGGATGAAGCGGATGTCGCCCCGCTGAACATGCTCGAGCAGGGGCGGCAAAGGCATCACGGCATTGCCGAAGCCGGCGCTGACCAGCTTGACCAGGGCCGAGATCGAACTCACGCAATGCACCTTGCCGATGGGCAGGCCGGCATCGCGAAACATCTTCTTGACCGCCTCGTGCGGCTGCGAGCCCGGGCTCATGGTGAGCACCGGCTGGGCCAGCAGTTCGTGCAGGCTCTGTTCGCCAGGGGCATCGCCCGCCCCGATCCAACCCATGGGCATGGGCAGGCAGGCCGTGCTGCGGATGCCGGCCTCATCGATCTGCTCGGTCTGAACGGCGATGTCCAGCGAGCGTTCATGCAGGGCCCGGTGAAGGCCGCGCGTGGTCTCGGAGGTCAGCTGCACCTCGATGCCCGGGTAGGTGGCCCGCAGGTTCTCAAGAAAGCCGACCAGCCAGGTGTGGACCACGGTCTCGATCACCCCGATGCGCACCAAGCCGAGCATCTGCACATCGGTGCGCCCCAGGGCAATGATGTCCTGGCGGATCTCCAGCAGCCGCTCGCCGTAGCCGAGCAGGCGCGTGCCCACGCTCGTCAGCCGCAGCTCACGCGGATCGCGGATGAACAGCTTGGCCCCGATGTCCTCCTCGAGCGAGGCGATGCGATGGGCCACCGCGGCCTGGGTGATGTTCAGGCGCTCGCCGGCGGCGCGGAAGCTGCCCAAGCGGGCAGACCAGAGAAAGGCTTCGATGAATCGGGTGTTCATGGCAATCGGGAAGGCGGGAGGTCGGAGGGCGGCCCGAGGTCGCCAGGCCCGGACTGTACTGCCTCATGGGTCGCCTCGTGCCTCGGATTCAGCTCGATCCGAAAGCAACAACCGGACCCACCCTGCCGCCAGCGGCACACCTTCAGGCGAACCCGTAGGGCCCCGCAAAGTCGCCGATGTGGCTCAGGTGGCTGACCATGCCATGGGCCGCGTCCCACAGGTGCAGCAGGCCGCCTCGCGGACCGATGTGGGATCGGGGCCGGGCCCCTGGCGCCAGTTGCAGGTCGATCTCGGTGGTGGTGCTCGGGCAGGTGCACAAGACGGTGCCGGCCCAGCGGCGCAGCATGGTGCGATGCACATGTCCGCACAGCACCCGCTCGATGTTGGGCGCCGAGCGCACCACCGCCTCCAGGGACTCGGCATCAAAGCAGCGGTACTTGTCCATGTAAGGGATGCCGCTCACAAGCGGGGGGTGGTGGAGCATGAGGACGGTGGGCTTGAGCCGGTCCTGCGCCAGCACATCAGCCAGCCAGGCCAGGCCCTCGGCGTCGATCTGCCCGTGATGCTGCCCTGTCGGGCAGGAGTCGAGTCCGATCAGGCGCACCGCGTGTTCGTCGTTGCACCAGTGCAGCGGGCCCTGGGCCGGCAGGTCGGTTTGATCCTGGAAGGCCCGGCGGAAATGCTCACGGTGATCGTGATTGCCCGGGATGACGAAGAAGGGCATGCTCGACGCGGCCAGCAGCTGACGCGCCATGTCGTACTCCTCGGGCAGGCCCTCATCCACCAGGTCGCCGGTGATCAACAGCACATCCGGCCGTCGATCCAGCGCGTGCAGGTGGTCGATGGCTTGCGCAAACATGCGATTCGAATCCGCAACGCCCTGGTAAAGCTGGCCTTGCGGGCGGATGTGCGGGTCTGACAACTGTGCGATGAGCATGAAGCCCCCGGTGACAACGGTCTTGGCATGGCCTGAGTGGCCATCGCCGAGCGCCGATGATAGGGTGCCTCGAAGCGGGTCGGCAACGTGCAGTAAAGGGCTTGCCCGACACTGAGAGGGGCCAGGTGCGCAGCAGCGCCAGCATGGCCCTGGCTTCTTGGATCAACGATTGGGCTGCGGCGTCAGGCGCAGGTAGGGTCGCACGGCCTTGTAGCCCTTGGGGAAGCGCTGCGCGATTTCGGCCGGGTCTTGCAGGCTGGGGATGATCACCACATCGTCGCCATCGCGCCAGTTGGCCGGCGTGGCCACCTTGTGGCTGTCGGTCAGTTGCAGCGAGTCGATCACGCGCAGGATCTCGTCGAAATTGCGGCCCGTGCTGGCCGGGTAGGTGAAGGTGGTGCGGATCACCTTTTTGGGGTCGATGATGAACACGCTGCGCACCGTGGCATTGGCCAGCGAGTTCGGGTGGATCATGTCGTACAGCGTGGCCACCTTGCGGTCGGCGTCGGCCAGGATGGGGAAGTTGACCGTGGTGTTCTGGGTGTCGTTGATGTCGGCCACCCACTGGGCATGCTTGTCCAGCGGATCGACGCTGACCGCGATGGGCTTGACCCCGCGCTTGGCGAACTCGCCCGACAGGGCTGCTGTCTTGCCCAGCTCGGTGGTGCACACCGGCGTGAAATCGGCCGGGTGAGAGAACAACACCACCCACGAATCGCCGGCCCAGCTGTGAAACTGGATCGGTCCTGCAGTGGACTCCTGGGTGAAATCGGGGGCGGTATCGCCAAGGCGCAAGGTGCTCATGTTCCGGGCTCCGTGAGGGGATGACAAGGAAGGAAGAAAAGGTGAGTCCCATTGTGGGAACACCCGACCAGCGATGAAACGAAGAAATTTGTGCTTGCTTATGTGGGGGCCTCGATTGGCGCACTCGTGATGGATGCCCAAGCCAGGCGCATGCTGTTCAGAGCGCGAACAGCCTCATCACAAAGCGATCGTCGCCTTGGCGCCAATCACGGCGGCTGATCGCTTAAATCAATGCTTGACCCAGTCGGCCCATGCATTGACATCGGCAACAGAAAAATCACCTGAGGGTCTTGTGAAACCGGGTTTCGACGTGACGCCAACTCAACCAAGCCAGGGCCACAGAAGCCATCGCCATGGCCGGACGGGCCACAACCCGATCCACTTCCGGAAAATACACAGCCCGCAAGATGATCGGCAGCATGTGATAGAGATAAAGACTGTAACTAATCTTTCCCAACCAAGGTAAACCCGTCCACTTCAAAACCTTGGTCGGCGCCAGCTGGGCACACCCCATGATCACCATGGAAATGGAAGCAGCAAAAGGTGTCCGCCAAATGATTGCGGTCTCTGGATCAGCCCAGTAGGTTAGAAATCGGCTTTCCTGGTAGCAAAGGGTTGCCAATGTGAATGCGAGACCGATTCCCAAAATAAGCCAACCGTTTTCCTTCAGCCACGGCCCCCATTTTCGGTGGCCGACAAGATAAGCCGCCAGGCCTCCGATGAAGAACTCATCGAGTGTTCCAAAGACCTGGGTTGCATGGAAGAATCGGGAGGTTGCACCGGGGTAGTTGACGAAAACAGCCGAGCGCCAGGTCAGGGCGACGAGCAGCATCAGCCCGGTACAAACCCAATAGGCGCCCCTCTGCCGCATGAACGGTGCGACAGCCAGCATGATCATGTAGTAGGGGAACTCGACACCCAAAGTCCAGTAGGGGCCATTGATGGAGCCCCCAATTTCCGGAAAGAAGTTGTGCAGCATCAAGGCATGCAAGACCAAATTCAGACCCAGATGGAGGTCGAACGGCATATTCTGCAGCCATCGAAGCGCCAGAAATACAGGCAGGGACACCAGGAATGCCGGGTAAATGCGGGACACCCGGCTCCTGAGAAAACGAGGGGCATCCCATGTCGGATTTCTCAACAGGGCCCGAGTTATGAAATAACCGCTCAAGATATAAAACAGATCAACCCCGAACATGCCGAATGCCGGCAACATGGCCAGGCTTCCCTTGAACTCAGGCAGCTGTTTCATGGCGGCGAGGTGGTAAAAGAACACCATCGCAATGGCCACGCCACGCAAGGCATCGAGTGACTGGGTTCGGCTATTTTCCTCAAGATGGAAAATCTTGGACGAATTCATTGGAATGAAGCGGCAAATACGCAGGGCCAAGCGGCGATTCAGAAAATCGCGCGCTTCAAAATGGCCACGTTTTTATTTGGCCTCCCTACGAACACACCATGCAAAGTCAGGACGGCATAGATTGCCACAAATGAAAAGGCTTGGCTGTCATTCCCGATGTATCGATTTGCGATAGCGGCTGCAAAAATACCATTTGCCGGGGTCTTCCATATCCAGCCAGAGTCTCCCGACATCCATCAACCGTGTCAGGTTTCGTCGGCCGCCAACTCACTCGGCGCGCCACTCCACGCTCACCCGCAGGCCCCGCCCGCCCTCGCCCGCCTCGAGCACCACCTGGGCGCCCAGCAAACGGGCGGCCTCCTGCACGATGGCCAGCCCCAGGCCCGAACCGGGCCCCGCGTCCTGACCGCGGAAGAAGCGCTCGAAGGCCCGCGCGCGCTCTTGCTCGGGCATGCCGGGGCCGTCGTCCTGCACACTGAGACGAATGCGGCCGTCGCACTGCGCAAGGCACAGCTCGACCTGGGTGCCGGCCGGGCAGTGCTGGAGGGCATTGCGCAGCAGGTTGTCGAGGATCGAATGCAGGGCCGCCACCGGCACGGTGGCCTCGCAATGCTCTGGCGAGTCCAGGGCCATCTCGATGCCCCGGGCGTCGGCCAGCGGGGTGAGATCAATCAGGTGCTGACGACACAGCGCCACCAGATCGACCGGCAAAGCGGGCCGTGGCGTGTCTGGCGACTCGAGCCCGGCCAGGGTCAGCAACTGCTCGACCAGGTGGGAGGTGCGTTGCACGCCGCGCGCGATGCCGGCGCGGGCGGCTTCGGCCGCAGCCGCATCGGGGGCGGTGGCCAGGGCATGGGCCTGGGCCGCGAGCACGGCCAGCGGGGTGCGCAACTCATGGGCGGTGTTGTGGGTCAGGCGGCGCTCCTGCTCCAGATGGCGCCTTGCCCGCGCCAGCAATTGGTCGATGGCGGTCACGATGGGCTGGAGCTCGGCATAGCGCAGATCCAGTTGCAAGGGGGTCAGCGCGGCCGGGTCGCGCTGCGCCAGGGTCGCCACCAGCCGGCGCAGCGGCGCCAGCCCGGAACGCACGGCCCACCACAGCGGCAGCATCAGCAGCGGGATGGCCACGAAGACATCGGGCACCAGGGTGCCCCCTAGCCAGCGCAACAGCACGGCATCCTGCACCACCGGCTCCAGCAAGATGACTCGCCAGCGGCCGGTCTCGTGCAGGTAGGGCCAGTAGGCCCGCTGCGGCATTTGCAGTTCGGATTGCCGCAGCTGCTGCAGCGACAGTACCGGCAGGTCCTTGAGCTGCGCGGACGCATAGATCAGCCGCCCGTCAGAGGTCTGAAGTTCGAACGCCAGGTCTTCGATGTCGGGCAGTCCGGCAGCACGCCGTGACCGGTTGAATTGCAGCTCGGTGGCGCGCACGATGGCTGCGGCCAGCGTGGCATCGGCGTCGGCCAGT